>CAZHHU010000200.1:0-2507 GCA_964532215.1 uncultured Geminicoccaceae bacterium | reverse complement strand
GATTGCCGGTCACATGGACGGTGGCCGCGCCGTCGCCGAGCTCCTCCCGCCACAGGGATGCATTGGCCTCTCCCCAGGCGAACAGGGCGTGGGGGATGCGCACCGTCTCCCGCCCCAGCCGCCGCTGACGGTAGATCTCCCGCGAATAGATGACGAGTCCTTCCTCATCCAGGGCGACCACCGTGTTTCCCACATCGCGATGCATGCGATAAATGGTGGCGACGCTTGAAGTCACCGTGCGCCCAAGATAGATGTTCCGGCGGGCACGGTGCTTGAGATGGTGCCGCGCCCCCACGAGCACCTGCCGATGCCGTTCGGCCAATGCGCAGGCGAGCAGAAGCGTCCCGTCCAGCTCGCGCGTCTTGATCTCGACCGGCAGGTGGACCGGCGGTTTCGCTCTCATTTCACATAGTCGAGCGGTGCCGTGGCCAGGATGCTCGCGATACGTTCACCGGCACGACCGTCGCCGTAGAGAGAGTCGGGCTCCGGCCGGGGGCGTGCGAGCGTGTCCTGGATCGCCTTCAGGATCGCCTCCCGCTCGTGAGGCACGTCCACCACATTGCGCCCGCGGTCACGATTGCGCTGCCGCTCCCCGATGTTGACGGCCGGTACGCCGAGATAGGCGCATTCGCGGATGCCGACACTGCTGTTGCCGACCACCGCTACGGCACCGTGGACGAGCCGCAGGAAGTCTTCCGGAGGCATGTTCTTGAAGAAGTGGATGTTGTCGGGATTCCAGCGCTCACGAAAGGCGCGGATGGCGTGCGAGGTGGCATCCGACCCGGCGTCGATGTTGGGCCAGAACCAGAAGGTGGGAAGCCGGCTGTCGTGGACCGCGTGCAGGGTCTGTTCGGCCTGGTGGGCGGCCGCCTGCGGTTCCGTGGTGACGGGATGCTGGATGACGACGAGGTAGGGGCGATCGCGCCAGGGGAAGCAGGGACCCACGCCCTTGTAGCGGGCGTAGAGATCCCCGACGATCACCGGATCCTCGCGCACCTGCGCCGCGATGTCGATCGAGGGACAGCCGGTGACGTGCACCCTCTGCGGATCTTCACCCATGGCGATCACGCGCCGCCGTGCGGGCTCCGAGGCCACGAGATGGAGATCGGCGAGCTTGGTGATGGCATGCCGGACCTTGTTGTCGATGTTGCCACTGATCTCGCCTCCCTGCACGTGCACGAGAGGAATGTTCATGTAGGAGGCGGCAACAGCGGTCGCGAGAGTTTCGAAACGGTCGGCGATGGTCACCACCGCGTCCGGCGCGAGAGCCTCGAAGGCCGAGGTGAGCTCGATGATGCCGAGGCCGGTCGACTTGGCGGCGGTGACGAGATTGCCGCCTTCGAGCATGGTGTGCAGCCGGTAGTCGATGGAAAAACCGTCCCGCTCGATGACCCGGTCGGCGAAGCCGAAACGCTCGAGAATGGCCGATGCGGCGACGACCAGACGGAGATCGAGAACGGGATGCGCGCGCATCGCTTCCATGGCGGTGCGGAAACGCGCATAGGAAGCGCGGGCCGTGATGACGACACAGATCCTGCGCCTGCTCATCGCTCTCGGCCTTCGAGATCGTCCGGGGTGAGGACGTGACCCGCAGGTAATGAACGGCGCAGTCGTCGCCCCACTACCCATGTGAGCGCATCCGGTGGGAGGCCGGTGCCGGGCTTGCGGATGGCGAGATGTTCGCGGCGAAGCCGCGTCCCCGCTTCGAGGGGCATGGCGGTGACCAGGCTCTTCATGAAAATGCGACGGAGCTCCTGCACCTCCTCGGAAAGTTCGTCCTTGCCTGCAGGAACGGCTTTCATGACCTCGATCCAGCGGACGCCCTCGACGAGCTTCGCGAGTTCGTCGACCGTCAGCGAAGCCGGAACATCGGGGCCGAACATGCGCCGATCAAAGGTGACGTGCACCTCGACGAGCTGGGCGCCCAGGGTCACCGCAGCGAGCGCGGGATAGGGGGTACCCGAATGATCGGAAAGGCCGGAGGCGCCGTAGCGTTCGCGGAACAGCGGCACGTTGTTGAGGCCGACGCGCTCCGGCGGGCAGGGATAGGCGGAAGTGCACTGCAGCACGAGGAGCGGGCATTCGAAGGCGCGGATCCAGGCGACCGCACGGTCAATCTCTCCGAGAGGGCTCATGCCGGTCGACAGCAGCACCGGCAGGCCGCTCGCCGCCATGCGCTCGAGCAGCGGCCGGTTGGTGATCTCTCCGGAAGCCACCTTCCAGGCGGCAACGCCGACCGTCTCGAGCAGCTCGAAGGCTTCTTCGGAAAACGGCGTGCTCAGGAACAGAAGTCCCCGCTCCTCGGCATGACGCCGAAGCCCCGCCCACTGCTCGAGCGTGAAGGCGGTGCGGCGCCAGTAGTCCCAGCGGCTCGCATCCTGGGGGCTGAAGCGCACCCGCCAGGGTTCCTCCGGCGTGCTCTCGGCCTCGGCGATGTGGGTCTGGAACTTGACCGCGTCGACGCCCGCATCGGCCACGGCATCGATGAAGGCGTGCGCCAGGCCGAG
>CAZHHU010000199.1:0-2534 GCA_964532215.1 uncultured Geminicoccaceae bacterium | reverse complement strand
GGCGATCGTCTGCCCCTCACCATCGCCGGGCGGCTGCAGCCGATCCCGCTCGCCTGGCGTTCACAGGTGGCCTCGGCACAGGTGAAATCCGCGCTGCTGCTCGCCGGCCTGCACGCGCCGGGAGAGACCAGCGTCGTCGAACCCGCACCCTCTCGGGACCACAGCGAGCGCATGCTGCGGGCGATGGGCGCGGCCGTGGAGACGCACGCCGAGGGCGGCGGTGCGCAGCGGGTGACGATCCGCGGTCACGCCGAGCTCACCCCCATCAGCCTCGAGATTCCCGGCGACCCCTCATCGGCCGCCTTCCCGCTCGTGGCGGCGCTGCTCGCACCGGGCTCCGAGCTCGTGATCCGCGAGGTGGGGCTCAATCCCCATCGCACCGGGCTCGTCGTCACGCTGCGCGAGATGGGCGCGGAGATCGAGATCGGCGGCAGGCGCGAGCGCGGCGGCGAGCCCGTGGGCGATCTCCACATCCGCAGCAGCCGGCTGCGGGCGGTGGAAGTTCCGGCGGCCCGCGCCCCCTCGATGATCGACGAGTATCCGATTCTCGCGGTCGCCGCCGCACTCGCGCAGGGCACCACGGTCATGCGCGGGCTTGCCGAACTGCGGGTGAAGGAGAGCGACCGCCTTGCGGCGATCCTCGCCGGGCTCACCGCCTGCGGCGTCGAAGCCCATGTCGAGGGGGAGGATCTGTTCGTCCGCGGCACGGCGGGACGACCGCCCCGGGGCGGTGCCGTGATCGACGCCCGGCTCGACCACCGCATCGCCATGAGCTTTCTCGTGCTCGGGGGCGTTGCCGAGAAGCCGGTCTGCGTTCGCGGCGCGGAGGCCATTGCCACGAGCTTTCCCGGCTTCGTCGAGACCATGAACGGCATCGGCTGCGACATCCGGACCGCCGAGGAGGAAGCGTGAGCTGCCGACTGGTGATCGCCGTCGACGGCCCCGTGGCCTCGGGCAAGACCACGATCGCACGGCGTCTCGCGGAGGAATACGGCCTTCCCTTCCTGGATACCGGCCTGCTGTACCGCGCCGTTGCGCGCCGGCTGCTGGAGCAGGGCGCGGATCCGGACGACGAAGAGACGGCGGTCGCCGCCGCGCGCGCGCTCGAGCCCGAAGAGCTGCGCGACGACCCCTCCCTTTACGCGGAACAGATCGGGGCGCTCGCCTCCAGGGTGGCGGCGATTGCCGCCGTGCGCGAAGCGCTCTTGCCCTTCCAGCGCCGTTTCGCGCAGGGCCCGCGGGGGGCGGTGCTCGCGGGACGCGACATCGGCACGGTGATCTGCCCGGACGCCCTCGTGAAACTGTTCGTCACCGCGAGCGTCGAGGAGCGGGCGCGGCGGAGGGTCGAACAGTTGCGGGCGCGCGGCGAACGTCCTATATACGCGCGCGTCCTGGAGGAGCTTCGGATGCGTGACCGCCGCGATCGGGAAAGGGCGGTCGCGCCTTTGCGTCCAGCGGCCGACGCGTTGGTGCTCGATACGACCGGCATGGACGTCGATGCCACGCTCGAGGTGGCACGGCGCCATATCGAGGCCCGTCTCCGAGAAGCCGGCAACTGTCGGTCCGACGCTTCCCCGGGAGCACAGGCGCAACCCCAGCCGGCCGGATCCCGCAACGGGACGGCCGTTCGGTATTCGGAGTACGAATGAGGCAAGCGACCGCCGTGGCCGAAGAAACCACCATGCCGAGCCGCGAGGAGTTCGCGGCGCTGCTCGAGGAAACGCTCGGCACCAAGCCCAAGATCGAGGGAACCGTCGTGCGGGGGACCGTCGTCGCCATCGACGGCGACGAGGTCGTGATCGACGTCGGACTCAAATCCGAGGGGCGGGTCCCGCTCAAGGAGTTCACCCCGCCCGGGGGGCGGCCCGAGGTTCAGCCCGGGGACGTCGTCGAGGTCTATGTCGAGCGATACGAGAACCGCAGCGGGGAGGTGGTGTTGAGCCGTGACAAGGCGCGGCGGGAGGAATGCTGGAACCGGCTGGAGGAGGCCTACAAGAAGGGCGAGAAGGTCACCGGCGCCATCTTCGGCAAGGTCAAGGGCGGCTTCGCCGTCGACCTCGGCGGTGCGGTCGCCTTTCTTCCCGGCAGCCAGGTGGACATCCGGCCGATGCGCGACGTCGGCCCGCTGCTGAACAAGCCCGAACCCTTCCTCATCCTCAAGATGGACCGCCGGCGCGGCAACATCGTCGTCTCGCGTCGCGCCGTGCTCGAGGAGAGCCGGGCGGAGCAGCGCAAGGAGCTGCTCGCCACCCTGCATGAAGGCCAGGAGCTGGAAGGGGTGGTGAAGAACATCACCGACTACGGCGCCTTCGTCGATCTCGGCGGCGTCGACGGCCTCCTCCATGTCACCGACATCGCCTGGCGGCGGATCAATCATCCGAGCGAGGTTCTCCAGGTCGGCCAGACGGTGCGGGTCAAGGTCATCCGCTACAATCCGGAAACCGGCCGCATCTCGCTCGGCATGAAGCAGCTCGAGCCCGATCCCTGGGAGGGCGTGGCGCTCAAGTATCCCGTGGGGGCCAAGTTCAAGGGCC
>CAZHHU010000198.1:0-2551 GCA_964532215.1 uncultured Geminicoccaceae bacterium | reverse complement strand
GATGGCGAGCAGGAAGTTCGATGCCGGTCCCGCCGCCACCACCGCCATGCGCTGATATACCGTCTTGGCGGCGAAGCTTTCGGGATCGACACTGCTGCCCCCCTGGCCCCAGCCGGCATCCGTTTCCCCGTACATGCGCACATAGCCGCCGAGCGGCACGAGGCTGAACTTCCAGCGGGTTCCTCGGCGGTCCGTCCAGCCGAACAGCTCCGGGCCGAAGCCGATCGAGAACACCTCGACCCGCACCCCGACGCGCCGCGCCACCCAATAATGCCCGAACTCATGGACGAAGACGACGATCGAGAGGATGATGAGGAACGGCAGCAGATAGGCGAAGAAGGTGGTGATCAGATCCATGCCGGCATCCGCCTTCAGGTTGCGGGGATCACGCCCAGCCGCGCGCCTACGAGCTCACGCACCCGGGCGTCGATCGCAAGGGCATCGTCGATGCTCGCGAGCGGCTGCTGGGTAAGCGGCAGAGCGAGCGCTTCCTCCACGACGCGGACGATGTCGACAAAGCCGATGCGACGCTCGAGAAAGGCGCGCACCGCAACCTCATTCGCCGCATTGAGCACAGTAGGTGCGGCACCGCCCCGTCTCAAGGCCGCGCGGGCCAGAGCCGGAGCGGGAAACCTCGTCTCGTCCGGGTCCTCGAATTCGAGCCGCGCCATGGCCCTGAGGTCGAGCCGCGGGACCTCGAGCTCGAGGCGCTCCGGCCATGCGAGCGTGTAGGAGATCGGAATCCGCATGTCCGGCGGCGCCATCTGGGCGATCATCGCCCCGTCCACGAACTGGACGATGCCGTGCACGGCCGACTGCGGATGGACCACGATCTCGATGCGTTCCTCGGGGAGGTCGAAGAGGTGGCGGGCCTCGACGATTTCCAGGCCCTTGTTCATCATGGTGGCGGAATCGACGGTGATCTTGGGGCCCATCTGCCAGTTGGGATGGGCGAGCGCCTCCTCGGGCGTGGCACGGGCCATCCGCTCCAGACTCCAGCCCCGGAAGGGGCCGCCGGAGGCGGTGAGCACGATGCGTTCGACCTGCTCCGGGCGGGAGCCCAGGAGCGCCTGGAAGATCGCGTTGTGTTCCGAGTCCACGGGCAGCAGCACCGCCCGATGCTGCCGCACCTCGCGCATGAAGAGCTCGCCCGCGCAGACGAGGCATTCCTTGTTGGCGAGCGCCACGATGGCGCCGCGCCGCACTGCTTCCAGCGTCGGCAGCAGTCCCGCCGCGCCCACGATCGCGGCCATCACCCAGTCGCTCGGTCGCGCGGCTGCGTCGCGTACCGCCTGGGCTCCGGCCCCGATCTCGACGTCCGTGCCCGCGAGTGCGTCACGGAGTGCGCTGTAGCGCGAAGGATCGGCGATGGCGACGAAGCGCGGCCGGAAGCGGCGGGCGAGCTGGGCCAGGCGTTCGACTTCCCGTGCCGCCGTCAGCGCCTCGACGCGGAAGCGCTCGTGATGGCTTGCGATGATCTCGAGTGTCGCCTGGCCGATGGAGCCCGTCGCACCGAGCACGGTGACGCGGCGCGGCGGGGCATGCGCGCTGTGGCCGCCGGTCATGACGCCCGGCCCGCACTCGTGAGCGCGACGAAGAGGGCGTAGACCGGCGTCGCAAACAGGAGCCCGTCGAAGCGATCGAGGAGGCCGCCGTGGCCGGGAAGAAGCCGGCCGCTGTCCTTGAAACCGGCGCGCCGCTTGAGCCAGCTTTCGACAAGATCGCCTGCCTGGGCAACCAGCGCGAGCACCGCGGCGAGGCCCGTAGCGCCGGCCACCGGAGGCAGCGCCGCGCCGTGCAGCCACAGCGCAATGCCGCCGCCGGTCGCGCTCGCGAACAGCACGGCGCCGAGCAGGCCCGACCAGGTCTTGCCCGGGCTGAGCCTCGGCGCGAGGCGGGGCCCGCCCAAGGTGCGGCCTATGGTGTATCCGCCGATGTCGGTCGCCGCCACGACGGCGAGCAGCCACAGGGTCAGCCAGTCGCCTTCGGGGTTCCACTGCCGCAGCCAGAGCAGCAGCGACAGCGGAAGCCCGAGATAGACGGCCGCGAGTGCCGCGGGCCAGGGGCGCTCGCCGAAGCCCGCCCGCACCACGGCAGCGAGAGCGGCGATGCCGATCAGCACCGCGATCCCACCCAGGAGGCCGAAGCGATGCACGCTCACGGTGGCGGCAACGGTCGCCGCCGCGAGCAGCAGAGCCAGCCGGTGCCGGGGCGTGCGCCGGCTTTCGAGCAGGCGCGCGAGCTCGAAGCTCGCCCCCGCTGCAACCGCGGCCACGAGCAGCAGGAACCACACGCCGCCGGCAACAAGCGCGCCGAGCGCGATGGCGGCGAGCGCGACACCGGTGACGGCCCGCTGCCGCAGCGGATGGTTCCCTTCGAGGCTAGCCTGCCGAGGCTCCATAACGTCGCTCACGGCGGCCGTATTCGATCAGCGCCTGGACAAGGTGGGATTCCGCGAACTCGGGCCAGCTCACGGGCAGAAAGACGAGCTCGGTATATGCGAGCTGCCAGAGGAGGAAGTTGCTGATGCGCTGTTCCCCGCTCGTGCGGA
>CAZHHU010000197.1:0-2572 GCA_964532215.1 uncultured Geminicoccaceae bacterium | reverse complement strand
CTTCTTTATCAGCGCTATCAACCCCACGGCCGCCCCGCCACCGCCGATCACGAGCTCCTTTACGTTCAAAATGGCCCCAACGCCCGGGCCAGTGAGAAGCTCGGTCATCCATATCGCCCATGTCTGAACGAGGCTCAGATCAACTTCGAACGACCCGGCCGACGCGGCCTTGATGAGAACGCGCAGGCGCGCACGCTCGCCGTAGAGCTCCTGATTGGCTGCTTCGAACAAGGTCGCGACACCGAGCAGAGCCGGGGCGAGATCGCGAACATCCATCTCGCCGGCCTCGACCGCAGGCCCCTCGTAGATCACTGCGAGAGGTGCAGCCTCGGTGCGCAATTCTTCCTCCATTATGGTTTGCAGGCGTAGAGCGTATCCTTCCAGCCGCAGTAGGCGTCAACACAGAACTCGCTTATCGGAACCGCCTGTCTGTTATAAAGAGCACAGGCCTCCCGGGCCTTGGCGAGCTTGTCCTCTGGCTTCGTATACGCATTCCCACGAACCTTCACCCGGTCCTCGCCAATGTCCGAGATCACGGCCGGAGCCGCGCATGCGGAAAGAAACACTACCGCGGCCATGCCGAACCAGACCCGTTTCTTCATCGTTCACCTCCCTGTCGAGAATATGTTGTCATGATCGCCTGACTCGCGAGCGAGTGCAAGTCTCGCGCAGGCGCACTTCCCTCACCACCGGCGCATGGCCCAGCGGACGAGGCCGATCAGGCGCAGGCGCTGGTCGGCTTCCTCCTTCGGCACGAGCTCTTCAGACCGAGCGAGCCAGCCATCGCACCTGTCCGATCAGCCGGAAATGGTTCTCGTCGCCGGCCTCTCCGCATTCGACGTGGATGGGCTCGTAATCCGGGTTCTGCGAGAGCAGAAGATATCCGGTCCGGGTCCTGCCGACACGTTTGACGAGCAGTCCATCGTACCAGACGAGCCAGATGCCCTCGCGGAACAGCGCCGGCGCCGCGAGATCGACGAGGACGATGTCTCCCGGGGCGATCAGTGGCGCCATGGAATCGCCGTCGACCCGCACCAGAGCGGCGCGATCGGGACGGATCCCCTGACGGCGCAACCAGTCCTCGCGAAACAGCCACCAGTCGACGACGGATTCGGTCTCGACGAGCCGCCCGCCGCCGGCCGAAGCCTCGACCTCGTAGCGCGGCAGCCCGATCCATCCCGCTGGCGCTGTCGACACATCCTGGTAAGAGACCGTCGCCGGCCCCGTGCCTTCCCCTCCCTTCACCATGGGCGGGCCATGTGCAACGGAGCCTTCACCTGGCCGCATCGGCCCCTCGCCGGTGGCCAGCCACTCGAGACGCACCCCCGCCGCGCGAGCGATGGCGACCAAGGTCTCGACCTTTGGCTGGTGTTCTCCCGAGATCAGCCGATAGAGCTGTGGTTCCGATATCTCTATCTGTTCCGCAAGACGCCGTTTTCCGCCTATCGCTCGCGCCGCAGCATCAATCCGTTGGCCAATTCCCGCGGTTAACCTGGCACCCGACGCTTCCTTTGCCATCCCCTCACGCCTGCTGGGCTCATATCCGTCGGCAGTGCGCTACCTCGCGTTTCCGCTTGACTGTCTATCGGAACCGCAATACAAGATACTCCGCACACTGACCGTGGCTTTTACCACAGGAGCGGGCATGCGTTACAGCATCCCGAGCACCGAGCCGGTGAGTCGTCTCCTGCGCAGGGCGGGAGGCTGGCGTGGCATCTCGGATTGGGCGCGTGACCGGGGGTTCCGTCCGGACACCGCGCTGCTCGTCATCCGCCGCTGGTACGGGCGGACCGACAGGCGCCCGCACGGCGGCATCTCGCGTCAGATCATGGCGCAGCTCGAGGCGGATCTGGCGGCGCTGCCCGCCGGCGAGCGCGCGGCGGCGAAGGAGGTGGCGTGATGGATCTTCGCGTGCGTACCGGTGCTTGCGAGGTCCGTGTCGTCCGTGACGCGAAGCGTCGGCGGCTGCGGCTCACCGTGACGATCGACGAATCGCGGCTCGAGGACGTACCCGGTGTGCAGGACCTGGCGCGCCGCATCGCCGCCGATGGCGTCATCGAGTGGCTGCTGTACGGCTGCTGCCCGGCCATCACCGGCATACCGGCACCGGGCGTTCCGCCCGGCGATCTCACCCGGTATCTGCCGCGCTTCGATGGACCGACGCAGGCCTTCGAGGCCTTGGGATATCGCAACGCCGGTGAGTGGGCTCGCGCACACGGTCTGCGCGCGGGCCAGGTGCTGCAGGCGATCTCGGACCACTGGTACCGCCGCGGTGTGCTGCCGCCAGGAGGCGACGCCAGAGCAGTTTTCCAGCTTCTGGAGGCGGATCTGGCGGCGCTGCCCGCCGGCGAGCGCGCGGCGGCCAAGGAGGTGGCGTGATGGTCTCGCGTTCTCGTCCGTCCCGTATCTCCGGCGATCGGGGGCCGCAGGTCGCACTGCCCTGCCCGAACTGCGGGGCGCGCATCCGGCTGGAAGTCGAGAGGCTCGCCGAGGCTGCGGACGCCGCAGAGCCCCGTTCCGGGAAGGCTCGTCCCCGCTGGATGCGTTTCGCGAGCAAGCGGAAGCTCGGCCT
>CAZHHU010000196.1:0-2632 GCA_964532215.1 uncultured Geminicoccaceae bacterium | reverse complement strand
CGGCACGCATCCTTTGGGGGACACTCTGGCCGGATCACGGTCGCCTCGGCGGGGTCAGGGCCGAGGCCCGCTGGCAGGACGGAGAGGCAAACCTGACGGCCAGGGTGTTCGCCTCCCAGGTGACGTGGGATCCCGAGGTCCCGCCGCTGCCGGGACCCGGCTCAGCGCCGCTCTACCTCCTCGGCCTGCCTTCGCTCCTCGAGGCAACCGCCGCCGACGATGCGTTCGCCGCGCGGATCGCGGTCGAGCTCGCCGGCGGCTACGATCTCGATGCCGCGATGGCCAGCCTTGCCGTACCGACCCGTCACCGGGGCGACCTGCACGCCAGGTTCAGGAAAGCTCACCAAAGGCTCAAAGAGCTCGAGCGCCGGCACCAAACGCTCGCTGCGAACGAGGCGCAGCTGCCCGAGCTCGAACGGCGGCGCGGTGAAGCCCGGCGTGCGCAATCGCTGATCACCGTCGCCCGGCAAGCGGTAGAGCTCGCCAAGCTGCGCGAGAAGCTCGCCAAGATCGAAGCGCAGTTGGAGGCCATGCCAGCCGGTCTCGATCGCCTCTCCGGCGACGAGATCAACCAGCTCCACGTGCTCGAAACTCGCCGGGACGAGGCCATCCGCGAGGTCGAGACAATCGAAGACGACCTGGCGCAGGCCCAAGAAGAGGCCGCGGACCTCGCGTTCGGCACCCAACCACCATCAGCCGAAGAGCTCGCCCTATGGCGCGCCGGCGCCCAAGCCCTCGAAGAGGCCGGCCGCCGCCGGACTTCGCTCGAAGAGAAGCTCACGGCGGCACGCACACAGAAACGCGAGTCAGCCGCCGGCCTGTTCACCCAACCGCCCGATGGCAGCGTCGCGTTTCCTGCCGAGCGGATGGCTCAGCTCCGCCAGATCGCCGGCGAACGGGAGCGTGCGCACGCCCGGGTGGCCGCGATCGAAACCGAAGTGAACCTGTGGGAACTCCGGATCGAGGATCTGCCGGAGGTGCCGGCACCGCACGCTCTCGCCCGGGGCATTGCGGCGCTCCGCTCGTGGCTGCGTGCGCCGCGCGACCAGGTGCGCCACACGCGGTCCGCGTGGGCTCTCTTTGGGTTCGGTCTCGCCGCAGCGGTCGCAGGCTCGGCCGTAGCGGGGGTCTGCTGGAGCCTGCCCGGCGCCCTGCTCGCGGCAGCAGCGGTTGGATGGATCGCGGCCACGCGGAGCCGGAGCGGCGCCGCGGCCCGGCTCGATGAGCTTCAGGACGAGATCGCCGCACTGGGGCTCGCCCCCGACACCTGGACCGTCACTGCGGTCCAGGAGCGGCTCGCAGCGGCGGAGGATCGTGCTCTCGCGTGGAAGTACAACGACATCCTCAGACACAAAGCCGCCGAAGCGCATGCCAGCCTCGATGCGGCTCGGGCCGATCTGGAACGCGCCGAACGGCTCGTCCAGGAAACGGCGACAGCGCTCGGCTTCGATTCGGAGCTGCCGGCGCTGCCGCTCCTGGAGGCCGCTCACCGCCTCGAAGGCTGGCTCGAGGCCCACGAACGCGTCAGTGAGCTCACCGCGCTGATCACCCAAACCGACGAAACGATCCATGTGCAGCTGCACACGCTTGCCGACCGCTTGACACCCCTTGGGATCACGCCTCCAGCGTCGGCTCCCGAAGCGCCCGCCGTCATCGCAGCGCTCGACAAGCGGGTGGGCCGGTACACCAATGCCGTTCGGCGGTGCAATGACCTGGCACGGCAACGGGAGGCCGCCCAGAAACGGCGTGCCCAGGTGGACGAGGAGCTGGCAGCATTGTGGCGAACGACCGGGCTCGAGCCGGGCCAAACCGCCGAACTGGCGCGCCGGCTCGACCGTCTCCCCGAGTACCAGCGGCTCCGCAAAGCCAAGGAGACGGCCCAGCGGGACGCCCGCAAACTCGAGCAGCAGATCGAGGATGCACACGGCTGGGATGAGCTCTCGCTCGAGCGGGCGAATTTCACCGCCGCCGAGGCTACACAACGGCTCGAACAGCTCACGGCGGAAGCGAAACGGCTCGAACCGTTGGTCGAGCAGATCACATCGATCACCAGGGATCTCGACGAGGCCAGGAACGGCAGCGCACTCGAAGAGGCGCGCGCCTCCCTGGCTGAGGCCAAGGAAGCCATCGACGCTAGACGGCGCGAAGCGATCGAAGCCGAACTGACACGGCTCATCCTCGAAACCGCGCGTGATCGCGTCCAGGCCAGCCGCGCTCCGAGGGTCCTGCAACGTGCCCAGGCCTGGTTCGGACAGTTTACGCACCACGCCTTCGCGCTCGAGATCGACACGGCATCCGGGACGCTCCGCGCGATCGACCTGTCGAGCGGGGAACCCCGCGCGCTCGACGAGCTCTCCGATGGAACGCGGATCCATCTGCTCCTCGCCGCCCGCCTGGCTGCGATCGAAGAGGCGGAAGGGACGCGCGCACCGCTGCCACTCTGCCTCGACGAGGCCCTTTCGACCACTGACGCGGGCCGCTTTCATCAGGTCGCGAGCGCCCTCGCCGAGCTGGCCAGGAACGGCCGGCAGATCCTTTATTTCACAGCCGACCGGGGCGAAATCGAGCTATGGAAGGAGCTCGTGAAACACCGAGGTGATCCGCCTCCAACCGTCATCGAGCTGCCTACGGC
>CAZHHU010000195.1:0-2650 GCA_964532215.1 uncultured Geminicoccaceae bacterium | reverse complement strand
GCGGTCGGCATCGCCGTCGAGCGCGATGCCGAGGTCGGCACCCTCTGCGAGGACCGTTTCGCGCACCGTTTCGGGATGGGTCGAGCCGCAGCCCAGGTTGATGTTCGTTCCGTTGGGTTCGCAGGCCACCGGCACGACTTCCGCGCCCAGCTCGAAGAACAGGTCGGGAGCGATGTGGTAGGCCGCGCCGTTCGCGCAGTCGACGACGAGACGGACGCCGGAAAGATCGAGATCCCGGGGAAAGCTCCGTTTGAGATTTTCGATGTAGCGGCCGCGCGCGTCCTCGTACCGCTTGGCGCGGCCGAGGGCGTGCGGGGGCGCGAGACCGTCGCCGTCGAGCGCCGACATGAGCCGCTCGATCTCCGCCTCCACCTCGTCCGAAAGCTTGTGGCCATCCGGTCCGAACAGCTTGATGCCGTTGTCTTCGAAGGGATTGTGGGAGGCGGAGATCATGACGCCGAGATCGCAGCGCATGGAACGGGTGAGAAAGGCGATCGCCGGCGTCGGCAGGGGTCCGACGAGCATCACGTCCATCCCGGCGGAGATGAACCCCGCCGTCAGGGCGGGTTCGATCATGTAGCCGGAGAGGCGCGTATCCTTGCCGATCACCACGCGATGAGGCGGATGTCCGCGCCGGAAGACCTGTCCGGCGGCGCGACCGAGCGCGAGAGCCACCTCGGCCGTCATCGGATGGCGGTTGGCGGTGCCGCGAATGCCATCGGTGCCGAACAATCTGCGCGTCATCGAACCCCCTCGAACATCGCTGCGGCGCTCAGGAATGGGACGCCGCGGCATTATCTCCACGGCGGGCCTTGGAGCAAGCGCGCCGGACGCATACCGAGGGATGCCGGAGGGGGAATTGCCGCTGGTGGGGTGGCTGCCGGCAGGTAAAGTGAAAGGCACGTTAAGGAAGGATGAGGGGGAGATGCGCACCGTGGTCCCGGACAGCCAGGTCGAAATCCTGCCGCCGCGCGGTCCCGCGCTGCGGCCCGCAGGTCCGCAGACCCACGGTCCGCAGCTCTACGCCCGGCCGCGGCGGCATCCGGAGGAACGTCGCCGCCGCGAGCGGCGGGCGGGCGAGCCGCACCGCGGACAGCTTCTCGACCTGTACGCCTGAGCCGTTGACAGCGGCCGCCGCGCCGTCGCAACTGGGTGATGCGTCGGGGAGAGCGGGATCATGCGCGTGCTCGTGGTGCAGATGAATTCCGGGGACGACAAGGCGGCCAATCTCGAGCAGGCGCGGCGGCTCATCGAGCGGGGCATTGCGCGGGAGCGCCCGGATCTCGTCTGTCTTCCCGAGACCTTCGCCTTCATCGGCGGTGACGCGGAAAAGCGCGCGCGGGCGGCGGAGACGCTTCCCGGCGGTGAAGCCTGGAGGATGCTGAGCGAACTCGCCGCCGCGCACGGGGTGTGGATCCACGGCGGCAGCCTGTTCGAGCGCGACGGCGAGCGGCTCTTCAACACCACCGTGGTGTTCGATCGCGAAGGCCGCGAGGTCGCCCGCTACCGCAAGATTCATCTCTTCGACGTGACCACTCCGGAAGGACGCCGCTACCGCGAATCGAGCTATCTCGCCCGCGGCTCCGAGACGGTGACCTTCGATCTCGAGGGTGTGCGCGTCGGCCTTTCCATCTGTTACGATGTGCGCTTCGGCGAGCTCTACCGCCGGCTGCGCGCGGACGGGGCGAAACTGCTGCTCGTGCCCGCGGCCTTCACGCTCGAGACCGGCCGCGATCACTGGGAAGTGCTGCTGCGCGCGCGGGCGATCGAAACCCAGTGCTATGTCGCGGCCCCGGCGCAGTGGGGCCCTTATCCCGCGGCCGGCGAGCTGCGCCGCAACTTCGGCCGTTCCATGGTGGTCGGGCCGTGGGGACAGATCCTCGCTCAGGTCCAGGATGGGCCGGGTTTTGCGGCGGCGGAACTCGACCTCGCCTATCTCGAACGGGTGCGGCGTCAGCTTCCCGTGCACGAACATCGTGTCCTCGACGGCTGATTGCGCCGTCTGCGGCATGCCGGCCGCCCACCGTCCGCGCGCCGGCGTGCTGGCACGGAGTATCATCTCCGTCTAAGACGCGGCCATTCGCTCTCGCGGATGGGAGAAGGGGCAGGTTCGTGCGCGGGAGTTCTCCGCTGCGGCCAGGCCGCGGCGCCACGATCACGAGGCGCGGCTTCGCGGCCGCCCTGCTCGCGATTCTCGCCGCCTGTCGCGGGCGCGGCGGTGCGTGGATTCATCCCTACGGCGTGGCGGAACCGCTTGTGGGCCGCATCTTCGATGTGCAGCGCGGGCGGTTCGTCGACGAGAACCGTCTCGTCGTCGCCCTTCGAGCGGCGCGCTACGTCATCCTCGGCGAGACGCACGACAATGCCGACCACCATCGGCTCCAGGCCCGTCTCCTGCGTGCGCTGGCTCCCGGGCCGCCGAGGCTTCGGGCGGTGATCTTCGAAATGCTCGATCTCGACCAGCAGGAACAGCTGGTGGAACACCTGGACCTCCTGAGAAAGGCGCCCGATCGCTTCGCCGCGGCCATCGGCTGGGAGCAGGGCGGCTGGCCCCCGTTCGCGATCTATGAGCCCGTCTTTCGCGCCGCCCTCGAGGTCGGTGCGGAGATCGTCGCCGGCGGTCTGCCGCCGCGGCTCGTCAAGGCGGTTT
>CAZHHU010000194.1:0-2652 GCA_964532215.1 uncultured Geminicoccaceae bacterium | reverse complement strand
CGCAGATGTTCGAAGTCCCAGACGATCATCCCTTCGAGGCGGAGGCGCCGGACGAGGATCGTGCGCATGAGAAGCGGCGTGCGATCCGGGCCTTCGGGAAGCTCCGGCAGATTGTACCAGGCGATTCCGCCCACCACGGGCACGCGGGCGTGGAGGTTGAGGAGTGGCAACACCGTCCAGAGCACCTCTCCGCCCACGAGCTCGAGATAGACGTCCACTCCCTGCGGGCAGGCCTCGCGCAGCGCCGCGACGAAACCCGGCGCGCGGCGATCCACCGCCGCATCGAAGCCGAGTTCCTGGCACAGATAACGGCACTTCTCGGGTCCGCCGGCGACACCCACGACCCGACAGCCCAGGATCTTCGCGAGCTGTCCCGCGACCGCACCCACGGCACCGGCCGCGGCCGGCACGACCACCGTTTCCCCGGGCTCGGGTTTCGCGATCCCTTCGATCGCGGCATAGGCGGTAAGTCCCGGCATGCCGAGCACCCCGAGCCAGGCGGAGGGCGGTGCGGCCTCAGGATCGAGCCTTCGAAGCTTCGAACCGGGAAGGACGAAATGGGTCTGCCAGCCACCCATGCCGATGACGAGCTCTCCCGCGCCGAACGCCGGATCCCGCGAATCGCGCACGCGACCCACGCATTCGCCGTGAATCGGTTCGCCGAGGGCAACCGGCTCCGTATACGAGGGGGCGTCCGAAAGCCGCCCCCGCATGTAGGGATCGATCGAGAGCCAGGAGGTCTCGACCAGAACCTCGCCGGGGCCCGGCTCCGGCATGCGGATTTCCTCGAGCGCGAAATCCTCCGGCACAGGGGGGCCGACCGGGCGTCTCTTCAATACGATGCGCCGTGCGCGGGAAGTGCTCATCTCTTCTCCGGGACCACGGGCCGGTCCGCCTTCAACGGGCCTTCTCGGACCGCTCCGGCCTCTCGACGCGCGGTTTCTGGCCGCCCCGCAGGATGGTGTTGCCCATATAGAGCGTGCGCTGGTCGATGGCTGGCGGAGCGAGCCAGTCCTCTTCGCAAATCTGGCCGCTCTTGCCGTAGACTTCGAGAGCGTTCTCGTAGGTGACCTTGCGGATGTGCTCTTCGGGAATGCCCATGCGCCGCATGAGCTCGGCCGTTCTGGGAAGGGCCAGGGGATCGGAGATGCCCCAGTCGCAGGCCGAATCGACGATGATCCGCTCGGGACCGAAGCTCTTTACGATCTCGGCCATCCGCGGCGCGTCCATCTTGGTGTGCGGATAGATGGAAAAGCCCGCGAAATAGCCGCGATCGAGCACCTCCGCGACCGTCTCCTCGTTGTTGTGGTCGATCACCACCCGGGAGGGATCGAATCCGTGCTCTTCGAGCACGTCCATGGTGCGGTGCGTGCCCTTCTTCTTGTCGCGGTGCGGCGTGTGGATCATGATCGGAAGTTCGAGCTCCTTCGCGAGCTCGATCTGCAGGCGGAAATACCTTTCCTCGAGATCCGTCTGCTCATCGTAGCCGATCTCGCCGATGGCCACGACTCCCTCCTTGAGGGCGAAGCGGGGGAGGATCTCCATCACTCCTTCGGCGAGCTCCTCGTCGTTCGCCTCCTTGGCATTCAGCCCGACCGCGCAGTAGTGGCGGATGCCGAACTGGCCCGCGCGGAAGCGCTCGAAGCCGCAGATCCAGGCGAGATAGTCGATGTAGCTACCGACATGGGTGCGCGGCTGGCCGACCCAGAAGGCGGGCTCGATGACGGCGACGATGCCGGCTTCCGCCATGCGCTCGTAGTCGTCCGTGGTGCGCGAGATCATGTGGGCGTGGGGGTCGAGATACACGGCTCTGCTCCGCACCTTCAGCCGAGCCCGGCGGCGAGGGTGGACCAGGTGAGGGTGCCGCGGGTGATGTCCGCTTCGAGTCCCGGGATCTGGGCGAGCAGCGCGCGGGCCCGCGGGTCGGGACAGCCGAAGAGCGCGAGTGCTGCCGCCTGCCGTTCGCGCGGATCGCTGGATTCCAACACCCGGGCGAGATCGTCGAGCGCCCTCCCCTGCGCGTAGGGGCCCACGCAGCGCCAGAGCTCGGGAGAGACGCTCCGCCCTGCCGCCCAGCGTTCGTGGGCGTAGTCCACGAGCATGCGGGCAAGTTCGGGATTGCGGCGGGCATCGAGCCCCTGGATCGGATCGAGCCGGCTTTCGATGAACAGCGCCTTGAGCACCATCTGATTCCAGGCGGCCTCGTCGAAACGCTCGCGGGGATAGGGGTTGCGGTGCGCCACCGCTTCGAAGACGGGCTTCATGTTCGTGCGCGCGCCCTCACGCGCACGGCGCAGATAGAGTTCCTGACCCGGGTAGAGGGGAAGGCCGCGATAGAAGCAGACGAGCTCGCCGACGTCGGCGGTCCTGAAGAGCGTTTCCATGAGCCGGAAGAACCGCTCCTCATCGCCGTCGAAGCGGGTGAGCAGAAAGGCGAGACGCGCCGCCTGGTCGAGGCTCCACTCCGAAGGATCCCAACCCGGTCGGACAGCCCGGGCTGCTGCGAGATCCTCGGCATCGAGCTTGAGGTCGTCCTTGCCCAGTCGGCGCGGAGTGAGACCGAGGGCGATGTAGAGGGCGCGGTCGGCCGCGTCCCTGCCCTGCAGCCGGGTCAGGGTGGTGTCGAACCAGGTCCGACGATCGCCGCTCACA
>CAZHHU010000193.1:0-2662 GCA_964532215.1 uncultured Geminicoccaceae bacterium | reverse complement strand
AGGAGCGGATTCTCGAGGCGCGGCGCCTCATCCGCCGCGAACTTCCGCCGCAGCTGCGGGGATCGATCGCCTTCTTCGATCCGGCACACTACAATGATGCGCTGTCGCTGCAGGAGAACATCGTCTTCGGCAAGCTGGCCTACGGGCAGGCGAGGGTCGAGGAGCGGGTGGCCGCCCTGATCCGGGAGATCCTGTGCGAACTCGATCTCGAGGCGGCGATCGTCGAGGTCGGTCTGGATTACGAATGCGGCGTGGGCGGTGCGCGGCTCACCTTCGCCCAGCGGCAGAAGGTTGCGATCGCGCGGGAGATCGTGAAGCGGCCGCAGATCCTCATCCTCGTCGACGCCACGGCGCCGCTCGACGAGCAGGAGCAGAGCCGGGTGCGCGACAATATCCGCGCCGCTTTCGAGGGGCGCAGCCTGTTCTGGGTTCTCGGGCGCCAGGAGTGGGCATCGCTCTTCGATCTCGTACTCGTCATGGAACGCGGACGCGTCGCCGCGCTCGGACGGTTCGAACAGCTGGGGATGGCGCGGGGTGGTCTCGAGCCCCTTGCGACCACCGCATGAGGAGGGAGAGAGGAAGGGTGACGATCCAGCGCGATGTCGAGATCCTGCGCAATCTGCCGCTGTTTCAGAAGGTGGATCCGCAGCGGCTCAAGCTTCTCGCCTTCACCAGCGAGCGCATCACCTTTCCCGCCGGCGAGGTCGTGTGCAAGCAGGGCGAGCGGGGAGATTCGGCCTATATCATCCTCTCGGGCGAAGCGGACGTCGTGGTCGAGACGGCGGAGGGACCGGTGGTCGTGGCCCGGGTCGGCAAGAACGCGATCATCGGCGAGATCGCGATCCTGTGCGACGTGCCGCGTACCGCCACCGTCATCGCGGCGACGCCGCTCGAGACGCTGCGCATCTCCAAGGAAGGATTCGTCAATCTCGTGACCCAGTTCCCCGAGGTCGGCCTCGGCGTCATGCAGGAGCTCGCGAGCCGCCTGCACCGCACGACGCAGCAGCTCTCCGAGGTCTCGAACCGTCTGCGGCAGTGCGAGGGCGAGGCGCGGTGAGGGGAGAGACGGGCCACTGGCCAAGGCGCCGAACGCGCGTCATCGACTGGCTCGTCGAGGAGAGCGTCCGCGAACGCTTCATCGACAATCTCTTCGGGGCCGTGTGTCGGGGTCTGCGGGAGGAGGGGCTGCCGCTCGAGCGGGCGACCCTGCACTTGCGCACCCTGCACCCCCAGCTGCTTGGTGCCACCCTGAGGTGGTATCCGGGCCTGCACGATGCCGAGATCGAGTTCCACGAGAAGATCATCCTGCGCGAAGACCGGCATCTCAAGAGCCCGGTCCGCCTCGTCGACGACGCGGCGGCCATGGTCCGCCGACGCCTCGATCGCCCCCTGCCGCCGCAAGAGGAGAGCTTCGCGGTCTTTCGCCAGCTGCGCGCCGAGGGTTTCACCGACTATGTGGCGCTGCCGATGACGTTCACCGACGGTAAGCGCCATGTCGCCACCTTCGCCACGCGTCGGAAGACGGGTTTCGATCCGGGGGAGCTCGCGGAGATCCGGGAGATGCTCCCCCTCCTGGCGATGGCGATCGAGATCCGCCTCAACCGCCGCATCACCCGCAACCTCTTGAACGCCTATGTGGGACCGCACGCAGGCGAGCGCATCCTGAGGGGGGAGATCGATCGCGGCAGCGCGGAAATCGTCGACGCCGCGGTGTGGCTTGCCGATCTGCGGGGTTCCACGCGCCTTGCCGCCAGTCTGCCCCATGACGAACTCATCGCGCTGCTCAACGACTATTTCGACCGCTTCGGTGAGGGGCTCGAGGCTGAGGGCGGTGAGATCCTCAAGTTTCTGGGTGACGGGCTGCTCGCGGTCTTTCCCCTGAACCAGCCGGATGCCTGCGGGCGCGCACTCGCGGCGGCACGCCGGGCGCGCGCTGCGGTCAACGCCTTCAACCAGGACCGGGCGGCGCGCGGTCGGCCCTGGCTCGACTTCGTCCTCGCGCTCCATCTCGGCATGGTGGCCTGGGGCAATATCGGCACCCGCGAACGGCTCGATTTCACCGTGATCGGGTCGGCCGTGCACATCGCCCGCCGCCTCGAGGAGCTTGCGAAGGAGCTCGGCGAGCGGGTCGTGATTTCGGAGGCCGTGTTGCAAGGCTGCCCGCAGGCAAAGCCGGAGCTCAAGGCCCTCGGCCGACATCATCTGCGCGGCCTCGAAACGCCGATCGCTGTCTTCGCACTGCGTTGAAGGCGGCCGGCTGGGGGCGACGGAGCCGGCCCGCCTCGTCCCCGCCGGCTTCAGCCCGCAGCCACGACTTTCTTGTGCTCCTCGATGAGCTGGTCGACCACCGCCGGATCGGCGAGCGTCGTCGTATCGCCGAGATCCTCGTACTCGTCGGCCGCGATCTTGCGCAGGATGCGCCGCATGATCTTGCCCGAGCGCGTCTTCGGCAGGCCGGGGGCGAACTGGATGACGTCCGGCGTGGCGATCGGACCGATCTCCTTGCGCACCTGCTGCACGAGCTCCCGTCGCAGCTCCTCGCTCGGCTGCTGTCCCTCGACGAGGATCACGTAGCAGTAGATGCCCTGACCCTTGATCTCGTGGGGAAAGCCGACGACCGCCGCTTCGGCCACCGCGGGATGGGCGACGAGGGCGCTTTCCA
>CAZHHU010000192.1:0-2662 GCA_964532215.1 uncultured Geminicoccaceae bacterium | reverse complement strand
AGGAGCGGATTCTCGAGGCGCGGCGCCTCATCCGCCGCGAACTTCCGCCGCAGCTCCGGGGATCGATCGCCTTCTTCGATCCGGCACACTACAATGATGCGCTGTCGGTGCAGGAGAACATCGTCTTCGGCAAGCTGGCCTACGGGCAGGCCAGGGCCGAGGAGCGCGTGGCCGCCCTGATCCGGGAGATCCTGCGCGAACTCGATCTCGAGGCGGCGATCGTCGAGGTGGGACTGGATTACGAATGCGGCGTGGGCGGTGCGCGGCTCACCTTCGCTCAGCGGCAGAAGGTCGCGATCGCGCGGGAGATCGTGAAGCGGCCGCAGATCCTCATCCTCGTCGACGCCACGGCGCCGCTCGACGAGCAGGAGCAGAGCCGGGTGCGCGACAATATCCGCGCCGCTTTCGAGGGGCGCAGCCTGTTCTGGGTTCTCGGGCGCCAGGAGTGGGCATCGCTCTTCGATCTCGTACTCGTCATGGAACGCGGACGCGTCGCCGCGCTCGGACGGTTCGAACAGCTGGGGATGGCGCGGGGTGGTCTCGAGCCCCTTGCGACCACCGCATGAGGAGGGAGAGAGGAAGGGTGACGATCCAGCGCGATGTCGAGATCCTGCGCAATCTGCCGCTGTTTCAGAAGGTGGATCCGCAGCGGCTCAAGCTTCTCGCCTTCACCAGCGAGCGCATCACCTTTCCCGCCGGCGAGGTCGTGTGCAAGCAGGGCGAGCGGGGAGATTCGGCCTATATCATCCTCTCGGGCGAAGCGGACGTCGTGGTCGAGACGGCGGAGGGACCGGTGGTCGTGGCCCGGGTCGGCAAGAACGCGATCATCGGCGAGATCGCGATCCTGTGCGACGTGCCGCGTACCGCCACCGTCATCGCGGCGACGCCGCTCGAGACGCTGCGCATCTCCAAGGAAGGATTCGTCAATCTCGTGACCCAGTTCCCCGAGGTCGGCCTCGGCGTCATGCAGGAGCTCGCGAGCCGCCTGCACCGCACGACGCAGCAGCTTTCCGAGGTCTCGAACCGTCTGCGGCAGTGCGAGGGCGAAGCGCGGTGAGGGGAGAGACGGGCCACTGGCCAAAGCGTCGAACGCGCATCATCGACTGGCTCGTCGAGGAGAGCGTCCACGAACGCTTCATCGACAACCTCTTCGGGACCGTGTGCCGTGGCTTACGCGACGAGGGCCTGCCCCTCGATCGGGCGACGCTGCATTTGCGCACCCTCCACCCCCAGCTTCTCGGTGCCACCCTCAGGTGGTATCCGGGCCTCCGCGACGCCGAGATCGAGTTCCACGAGAAGACGATCCTGCGCGAGGATCGGCATCTCAAGAGCCCGGCCCGGCTGGTCGACGACGCGGCGGCCATGGTCCGCCGACGCCTCGATCGTCCGCTGCCGCCGCAAGAGGAGAGCTTCGCGGTCTTTCGCGAGCTGCGCGCCGAGGGCTTCACCGACTATGTGGCGCTGCCGATGACGTTCACCGACGGCAAGCGCCATGTCGCGACCTTCGCCACGCGTCGGGGGACGGGATTCGACCTGGAGGAGCTTGCGGAGATCCAAGAGATTCTCCCCCTCCTGGCGATGGCGATCGAGATCCGGCTCAACCGCCGCATCACCCGCAACCTCCTGAACGCCTATGTGGGACCGCATGCGGGCGAGCGCATCCTCAGGGGCGAGATCGATCGCGGCAGCGCGGATATCGTCGAGGCCGCGGTGTGGCTTGCCGATCTGCGGGGCTCCACGCGCCTCGCCACCAGCCTGCCACACGACGAACTCATCGCGCTGCTCAACGACTATTTCGACCGCTTCGGTGAGGCGCTGAAGGCCGAGGGCGGTGAGATCCTCAAGTTTCTGGGTGACGGGCTGCTCGCCGTCTTTCCCCTGAACCAGCCGGGTGCATGCGGCCGCGCGCTCACCGCGGCGCGCCGGGCCAGCGATGCGATCAACGCCTTCAACCAGGACCGGGCGGCGCGCGGTCGGCCCTGGCTCGACTTCGTCCTCGCGCTCCACCTCGGTGAGGTGGCCTGGGGCAATATCGGTACCCGAGAACGGCTCGACTTCACCGTGATCGGGTCGGCCGTCCACATCGCCCGTCGCCTCGAGGAGCTCGCGAAGGAGCTCGGCGAGCGGGTGGTGATTTCGGAGGCCGTGTTGCAGGGCTGCCCGCAGGCAAAGCCGGAGCTCAAGGCCCTCGGCCGGCATCATCTGCGCGGCCTCGAGACGCCGATCGGCGTCTTCGCTCTGCGCTGAGGGCGACCGGCGGGGGGCGACGGACCCGGCCCGCCTCGCCCCCTCCGGCTTCAGCCCGCGGCCACGACTTTCTTGTGCTCCTCGATGAGCTGGTCGACCACCGCCGGATCGGCGAGCGTCGTCGTGTCGCCGAGATCCTCGTACTCGTTGGCCGCGATCTTGCGCAGGATCCGCCGCATGATCTTGCCCGAGCGCGTCTTCGGCAGCCCGGGTGCGAACTGGATGACGTCCGGCGTGGCGATGGGGCCGATCTCCCGGCGCACCTGTTCGACGAGCTCCCGTCGCAGCGCCTCGCTCGGCTCCTGTCCCTCGACGAGGATCACGTAGCAGTAAATGCCCTGACCCTTGATGTCGTGGGGGAAGCCGACGACCGCCGCTTCGGCCACCGCGGGATGGGCGACGAGGGCGCTTTCCA
>CAZHHU010000191.1:0-2679 GCA_964532215.1 uncultured Geminicoccaceae bacterium | reverse complement strand
CACCGCCGGCGTCGTCTCGAGCAGGACCCGCTCCGTGATCTCGAGTTCCAGCGCCTGCGGCGGAAAACCGATGCGGCCGAGAATCTGCACGATCTGCTTGGCGGTGCCCGACTGGCCGAGCTCGCGGGGCGAGAGGTTGACGGCGAGCCGCAGCGGCAGCCCGGTTTCGCGGCGCAGCGCGCCGATCTCGCGGCAGGCCCGCCGCAGGACCTGCTCGGTGAGGGCGGCGCTGAGCCCGCATTCCTCGGCCAGGGCCACGAACACTTCGGGCGAGACGCGCTCGGGATCGCTTCCCGGCCAGCGCACGAGCGCTTCCACGGCCACCGTGCGGCCGCTCTGAAGATCGACGACGGGCTGGTAGTGGAGTTCCAGCGCCCCGTCGGCGAGATGCGCCCGCAGCGCCCGCTCGATCGTGCGACGCCGCTCCGCCGCCCGCCGCATCGCCTTCGCATAGCGGAGTACGCGGCCGCGCCGGCTCGTCTTCGCCGCCTGCAGGGCGAGATCCGCGGCGGCGAGCAGCTCGTCCCCGCTCCCGCCGTCGTCCGGACCTATCGCGATGCCGATCGAGGCGCTCATGCGGCAGAGATGATCGCGCACGCGAAACGGCTCGCCAAGCGTCCGCAGGATGCGCGACGCCACGGCCTGCACCCCCTCGGCGCCCGGAATGCCGGGCAGGATGACGGCGAACTCGTCGCCGTCGAGGCGGCTTACGGTATCGCACTCGCGCACGACGTTGCGCAGACGCTCCGCTGCGGCGACGAGCAGGGCGTCGCCGACGGTATGGCCGAGGGTGTCGTTGATTCCCTTGAAGCCATCGAGGTCGACGAGCAGCAGACCCACCCGCCCCTCGCTGCGGCGGGCGAAGGCCAGCGCCTGCTGCAGGCGGTCGTGGAACAGCAGGCGGTTGGGCAGGGAAGTGAGCGGGTCGTGGTGAGCGAGAAAATCCAGCCGCTCCTCGGCGCGCCGGCGTTCGGTGACGTCGCGGCCGATCACGAGCACCGCGGGCTCGCCCGCGTCGAGAATCGCCACAGCCCGGGTCTCGAGATAGATCGTCTCGCCGTCGAGGCGCCGCGCCTCCACTTCCGCGGGCTCGAGCGCCTGCGCCCGCTCGAGCTCGGCCCAGCGCCGGCGGATGCGGTCGTGATCGGCGGCCGCCACGAACTCGAGCACGTGCCGCCCCAGGAGATCATCGGGGCAGGCGGCTGCGAGCAGCTCGGCTGCGCGGCGGTTGGCGAAGGTGATGACGCCGCCGCGGTGGATGAGGATGGCATCGGGCGAGGTCTCGACGAGCCGGCGATAGCGTTCCTCGCTCTCCACCCGGGCGAGCTGCGCCGTCTTCCAGGCGGTGATGTCGCGTCCCGTGCCGCGGTAGCCCATGAACGAACCGTCCGCGTCGAAGACCGGCTTGCCGCTCACCCGCAGCCATCGCCGGCTGCCGTCCGGAGCCCGCCATGCGTATTCGAAATCCCGGAACGGCTCGCGCCGTTCGAGCTGGCGCAGGTGGGCGGCGGCGACGGCCGGATCCATGTCCGGATCCATGAGCTCGGCCCGTGTCCTGCCGAGGAGCTCGCGCGGTGGAATGCCGAGCACCGCCTCGAGGTTGTCCGAGAACCAGGTGAAGCGGAGATCCGGGCCCATCGTCCAGAACCAGTCCGAGGCGAGTTCGGCGTAATCGCGCAGCCGCTGCTCGCTCTCGCGCAGCGCCTGTTCGGTGCGCCGGCGTTCGGTGACGTCGCGGATGATGGCAAGCAGCGCCGGACGCCCGTTCTCACGCACGGCCGAGGGGCGGCCCTCGCCGATGAAGCTGCTGCCGTCGAGGCGCAGAAAGCGGAGCTCTGCGGGGGGCTGCGGCTCGAAGGTCTCGAGAACCCGACGGGTGCGTGCCCGCGCACGCGGGAGATCCTCGGGGTGGACGAGCCGCCACACCGTGATGCCGATGAGCGCGCCCGGGGTGTCGGCGCCGAAGAGCCGTGCCGCCTGGTGGTTCGCGAAGATGATGCGGTCGTCCTGGTGGATGAGGATCGCGTCCGGGGCATGTTCGACGAGGCGCCGCCAGCGCTCGTCCCTTTCCTCCGCCGCGCCTCCTGGGCGCCTCGCTTCAGCCTCTCTGGCGACGCGCGATCCCACGACCGCCTCCGCAAGAGCCCGGCGGCAATCCTGCACGGCAAACTCTAACAAAATGTATACAAATCCCGCAAGGTCATTAGTGACGCATGGCCCGGAGGAAGGGGCGGGACAGCGCGCTGCGCCTCCCGGCGGCGGACGGATTCGCGCAGGCGGCAGCCGCTCGCACGGTACCTCGGTTGGCGACCCGGACCGCGATTTCGGAACCCCGGCCGCGGCGCGATCGCATCCCCAAAGGAAAGAGAGGCCGGAGCTGCGGCCCGGCAGCCAATTCACGCGCCGCCGACCCTTTGGCGGCGCGGAGAGCGTTAACCGAATGTTCATGTCCAGCGCATAAGCAAGGGTCGCGGGTGTGCTTTCCCGCCCATCGCGAGGAGAGTGTCGTGAGCGGGTGCCTCGAAGCATGGAGTCGCAGGGGCGCACTGCTGCCCTTTACGACGCCGATTCTCGCGGGCTCCCGGATTCGCCGCAGCCGCGACGGCCCGCCGGAGCTCGTGCTGCCCAATCCCTCCGGAGGACGGGGCTATTACGTGCTGCCCTGGGGGGCGCTGCGCG
>CAZHHU010000190.1:0-2692 GCA_964532215.1 uncultured Geminicoccaceae bacterium | reverse complement strand
CGCGCAGCGCCCCCCAGGGCAGCACGTAATAGCCCCGTCCTCCGGAGGGATTGGGGAGCACGAGCTCCGGCGGGCCGTCGCGGCTGCGGCGGATCCGGGAGCCCGCGAGAATCGGCGTCGTAAAGGGCACCAGTGCGCCCCTCTGGCTCCATGCGTCGAGGCACCCGCTCACCACACTCTCCTCGCGCTAGGCGTCGGGAAACGTCCGCAAACGCACCCGCAACCCTTGCTTATGCGCCGGACATGAACATTCGGTTAACGCTCCCTTCGCGCGCGGGACCGAACGCGGGCGGCGAACTGGCGGCCGGGTCCCAGCTCCGGCCTCTTTTCCCTAGAGGATGCGATCGACGCGCGGCCCGGGCTTCGCAATCGCGGTCCGCGTCGCCAACCGGGGCGCCGCACCCGCGCTCGCCGCCTGCGGCAATCCGACCGTACACCGGGCGGCGCAGCGCCATCTCCGACCCCGTTTTCCGGACTATGCGGCGCTAATGATCTTGCGGGATTTGTATACATTTTGTTAGACTTTCCCGCGCAGGATCACCGCCGGAATCCTGCGGAGGCGGTGGTGAGTTCGCGCATCGCCAGAGAAACGGAAGCGAGGCGCCCCGAAGGCGCGGTACAGGAAAGCGACGAACGCTGGCGTCGCCTCGTCGAGCATGCCCCGGACGCGATCCTCATTCACCAGGACGATCGCGTCATCTTTGCGAACCGGCAGGCGGCACGGCTATTCGGCGCCGATACGCCGCAAGCCCTCGTCGGCATCACGGTATGGCGTCTCGTCCACCCCGAGGATCTTCCGCGTGCGCGGGCACGCACCCGCCGGGTTCTCGAGACCTTCGAGCCGGCGCCACCCGCAGAGCTCCGGTTCCTGCGTCTCGACGGCAGCAGCTTCATCGGCGAGGACCGCCCCTCGGCCGTACATGACAACGGGCGTCCGGCACTGCTTGCCATCATCCGCGACGTGAGCGAACGCCGGCGCACCGTACAGGCGCTGCGCGAGAGCGAGCAGCGGCTGCGCGATTATGCCGAGCTCGCCTCGGACTGGTTCTGGACGATGGGCCCGGATCTCCGCTTCACCTGGTTCTCGGACAACCTCGAGGCGGTGCTCGGCGTTCCGCCGCGCGAACTCCTCGGCAGGACGCGGGCCGAGCTCATCGATCCGGACATGGATCCGGCCGTCGCCACCGCCCACATGCGCCAGCTCGAACGGCGCGAGCCGTTCCGGGATTTCGAATACGTATGGCGGGCTCCGGACGGCAGTCGGCGATGGCTCAGGGTGAGTGGCAAGCCGATCTTCGACGCGGATGGTTCGTTTCTGGGCTACCGCGGCACGGGACGAGACATCACCGCCTGGAAGACGGCACAGCTCGCCCGCGCCGAGAGCGAGGAACGCTATCGCCGGCTCGTCGAGACCTCGCCCGATGCCATCCTCATCCACCGCGGCGGCATCATCACCTTCGCCAACCACCGTGCAGCCGAGCTGCTCGCAGCCGCCAGTCCCGATGATCTCGTCGGGCGGCACGTGCTCGAGTTCGTGGCGCCCGCCGATCACGACCGCATCCGGCGGCGCTGGGCGGAACTCGAGCGGGTGCAGGCGCTCGAGCCCGCGGAAGTGGAGGTGCGGCGCCTCGACGGCGAGACGATCTATCTCGAGGCCCGGGCGGTGGCGATTGTGGACGCGGGCGAGCCCGCGGTGCTCGTGATCGCCCGTGACGTCACGGAACGCCGGCGCGCCGAGGAGCGGCTCGAATTTCTCGCCCATCACGACCCGCTCACTTCCCTGCCCAACCGCCTGCTGTTCCACGACCGCCTGCAGCAGGCGCTGGCCTTTGCCCGCCGCAGCGAAGGGCGGGTGGGTCTGCTGCTCGTCGACCTCGATGGCTTCAAGGGAATCAATGACACCCTCGGCCATACCGTCGGCGACGCCCTGCTTGTCGCCGCAGCCGAGCGCATCCGCAACGTCGTGCGCGAGTGCGATACCGTAAGCCGTCTCGACGGGGATGAGTTCGCCGTCATCCTGCCCGGCATTCCGGGCCCCGAGGGGGTACAGGCCGTGGCGTCGCGCATCCTGCGGGCGCTCGGCGAGCCGTTTCGCGTACGCGATCATGCCTGCCGCGTGAGCGCCTCGATCGGCATCGCGATAGGTCCGGACGACGGCGGCAGCGGGGATGAGCTGCTCGCCGCCGCCGATCTCGCCCTGCAGGCGGCGAAGACAAGCCGACGCGGCCGCATACTCCGCTATGCGAAGGCGATGCGGCGGGCGGCGGAGCGGCGTCGCACGATCGAGCGAGCGCTGCGGGCGCATCTTGCCGACGGGGCGCTGGAACTCCACTACCAACCCGTCGTCGATCTTGAGAGCGGCCGCGCGGTGGCCGTGGAGGCGCTCGTGCGCTGGCCGGGAAGCGATCCCGAGCGCGTCTCACCCGAGGTGTTCGTGGCCGTGGCCGAGGAATGCGGCCTCAGCGCGGCCCTCACCGAGCAGGTCCTGCGGCGGGCCTGCCGCGAGATCGGCGCACTGCGCCGCGACACCGGGCTGCCGCTGCGGCTCGCCGTCAACCTCTCGCCCCGCGAGCTCGGCCAGCCGGGCACCGCCAGGCGGATCGTGCAGATCCTCGGCCGCATCGGTTTTCCGCCGCGGGCGCTGGAACTCGAGATCACGGAGCGGGTCCTGCTCGAGACGACGCCGGCGGTG
>CAZHHU010000189.1:0-2694 GCA_964532215.1 uncultured Geminicoccaceae bacterium | reverse complement strand
GCGAGCCCGGCGGGTCCCGCGCCGACGATGACGACTTCGAATTGCCGGGTGGCCGCCGTCATGACGCGAGCGCTCCGCCCTTGACCTGCAGCATCTGGGCCACGCGCCAGGCGCAGTAGAAGCCCTGGCACCGTCCCATGGTGCAGCGTGTACGGCGCTTGAGCGCCGAGAGATCGCGCGCCGGAAGCGGCCCTTCGAGCGCCGCCTCGATCTCGCCGCGGGTGACCAGCTCGCAGAAGCAGATGATCTCGCCGAAGCCGCCCCGGGCGTAGGGCCGCGTCCCGTTCTCGGCAAGCTGCGGCAGGCTCGGCCAACTTCTCGGCTCGCGGACGGTCACGGTCCCGAAGTGGCGGGAGAAAAGCTCGCGGACGTAGGCTGCGATGCCGAGGGCCGAGGTGAGGCCGGTGGAGCGGATGCCCGCCACCGTGATCCAACCGCGATCGCGATCCGCCTCGATGACATAGTCCTCCCCATCGGTGGCCGGCCGCAGACCGGCATAGGCCGCGACGACGCGCATGCTGGCGAGCGCGGGTAACCGTCGCTCCGCGAGTATCCGCAACTCGCGCAGCGTCTCGCCATCGGTGGAGGTGTCAGTCGGGTCCTGGACGGGCTGCGACGTAGGTCCGACGAGCAGGTTGCCGAAGATCGTCGGTGCGAGGAGGATGCCCTTACTTGCGGCGCTCGGCACCGGATAGAGAATGTGCCAGAGTAGCCTGCGGGCGGGCTTGTCGTAGACGAGGAACTGTCCCTTGCGCGGCCGTATGCGGAAGCGGGGGCGCCGAACGCGCGCCTCCAGCCGGTCGGCGAATAGCCCGGCGGCATTGACGACGATATCGGCTCGAAACGTGTCTCGGTTCGTGCGCAGTAGCCATCCTCCGGGCCGTCGCTCGAAGTCGAGCACTTCGGTCCCGCGGTTGATCTCCGCGCCATGGGCGATCGCCTGCAGGGCGTAGGCGAGCGGTGTCGTCCACGGGTCGACGAGATACTCTCCCGGAACCCGGATCGCCGCCCGCGCGCCGGCCGCAATCTGGGGCTCGCGAGCGCGCACCTCGGCGGCGGTGAGCGGTTCCAGATCCCGCACACCGTTGGCCTCGGCGCGGGCGAGGAGCTCGTCGAGACGCGCGCGTTCCTCCTCCCGCCAGGCGACGACGAGCCCGCCCGTTCGATCGATCGGAAGGCCGAAGCGCGGTGCCAGGGCGAGATAAGTGGTTCTACCCTCGCGGATGAGATGGGCCTCGAGCGATCCCGGGCGCGCATCGTAGCCCGTGTGCAAAATCGCACTGTTCGCCTTGCTCGCACCGCCGAGGATGTCGGCGCTTTTCTCGAACAGGATGACCTCGAGACCGCAAAGGGCGAATTCGCGCGCAATCGCGCACCCGACAACACCGCCCCCGACCACGGCAACCGTGGAATTCCCGTGCCTCCCTCGGGCCACGTTTCGCGGACCTCTCGCTTATGATAGCTCCGAGCTTGGCAGAAGATGACTGATCGGTCAAGATCGATCGTGCATGGACGACCGGATATGACCGAAATTGAGAGAAACCTGCTTCCCGACGAGCGGCGAAGGCGCATTCTCGCGCTGCTGCAGCAGGCACGTCAGCTGAGTGTGCCGGAGCTCGCAAGCCGCCTCGGCGTGTCGCAGGAAACCGTGCGCCGCGATCTCCGACGTCTCGACGAGCAGGGGCTGCTCCGTCGCGTCCACGGCGGAGCGGTGCCGGTCCAGACTACCGTCGAGCATCCATTCCGTGAGCGCCTCGCGACGCGGCGGGCGGAGAAGGAGCGGATCGGGCGCTTTGCCGCGGGGCTGTTCGAGCCCGGCGACAGCCTCATGATCGATACCGGTTCGACCACCCTGCTGTTCGCCGAGGCCCTCGCCGAGCGGCGCGGCATGTCAGTGGTCACGAACTCGATCGACATCGCCCGCACTCTCGGTCGTGCGAACGGCCGCCACGACGTCGTGCTCATCGGCGGCGATTTCGACCCGGATACGGGATCCGCCCTCGGTCCCCTGGCGATCGAGCAGATCGGCCGCTTCCGGGTGGATCACGTCGTGCTCACCATTGGTGCCATCGACGCCACTCAAGGTTTCATGGATTTCCGGCTCGACGAGGCGATGGTGGCGGCGGCCATGCTCCGCCAGGGGCGAACTCTCACGATCCTCGCCGACCACACCAAGTTCGATCGGCTCGCCTTCGCCCTTGTCTGCGGTTTCGAGCGCCCCCTGCGCCTCGTGACGGACGCTCCACCGAAGCGCGAGACCCAGGATGCACTGCGCCGCCAGGGCGTCGAACTTCTGATCGCGCCCTGAGTCCGGAGCTGCCGCACGAAAGTGGTCGTCGACTTCGAGCGGCGCGCAAATCTCCTCGAACATCACCCCCGAAGGGGTTCCCCGTGTTCGACGATCCCTTGCGGCGACGCTTCGCCGGCCGGACACTTCTAAAACCCCCGTCATTCGCTCTGGACATGGGCTCGCGGGCGTGATTCGAAGGTGTCGGGCGGTTTCGGGAGGCGGGGAATGCGTCTCGGGCCGTTCGGGTTGTTCGATCTGGATCGGAGGTACGAGGAGCTGGCGAAGGCCGGGGATCCGCTCGTGAAGCTGGATGAAGTTGTGGACTTCGAGCTGTTTCGGGGGGAGATCGAGCGGGCGCTGGCTTTTTCCGATGGCTCCAAGGGCGGCCGGCCGCCGTGGGACGC
>CAZHHU010000188.1:0-2750 GCA_964532215.1 uncultured Geminicoccaceae bacterium | reverse complement strand
GCCACGAGAGCGTGGCCGAATTCGCCCGTCGCCTCGATTCCCGCCCCCTCGCCGAGCTCGCCGCCGAGCTTCGGGGCGTCTTCGGCCTGCTGCTGTGGGATGAGGAGACGCGCTGCTGGCACGCCTTCGTCGACGGCGCCGGGCAGTACAAGCTCTATTACGCCGAGGGCGCGCTCGCCACGGGATTTCTCGAACTCCTCGGGCATCTCGGCGCCGGTGCGGCGGATCTCGAGCGGGAACATCTCGCCTCCTTCCTCCTCCACGGCGACGTGCTCTTCGGTGCCACCTTCGTCCGCGGGGTGCGCAAGCTCGGCGGCGGGGAGATCGCGACCCTGCCCCCCGAGGGAGCGCTTGCGCTGCAGCCCAAGCACTTCGCCTTCCCGTCCCGGCCGTGGGAGGAGATCCTCGATTGCTACTTCGCCCATCTCGCCCGCTCCTTCGCCGGGCTGCAGGTGAGCCTCGACCTCACGGGCGGGCTCGACAGCCGTCTCCTGCTCGCCGTCCTGCACCATCTGGGGGCGGAGTTCGAGCTCGCCGTCTCGGGGGCCGGCGAGACCGCCGACGTCCGCATCGCCCGCCGCATCGCCCGGATGGTGGGGCTGCCGCTCCATCACGCGGGGCACGATCTCGAGAGACTCGAGGAGGAGATCCCCGCCGTCTTCCTCGATGGCGACGCGCAGATCGACCTGCGGCGCTTTCATCGCGACCGGCAGAACGCCCGCGCCCGTCTCGCGCGCGGCATCCAGCTCATCATCCACGGCGGCGGCGGCGGACTCTTCCGGGATTTCCCCTACATCCAGGATTTTCCCTTCTACGGCAGCCGCCGGCTGCGGATCGAACGCTTCTACGAGCTGCGCATGATCCCGGTCGCCTTTCCGGCTGCCGCCCTCACGGATGAGGGACAGGCGCTGATGGCGCGCAGCCGCGCGCACACCCTCGAGGCGCTCCTGGCCATGCGCGCCGCGAACAACGCCGAAACCTACCGCAGGATCGCCTATTTCGTGCGCTATCCCGGCTTCTACGGCGCCATGCTGTCCGCCTACATCAACGCCGGGCTCGACGTGGTCACGCCCTATCTCGAACGGGAGATGGTCGAGATCGCCCTCACCCTCCCCCCCTGGAAGGGCTTCTTCCACCGCTGGCACCGCGAGGTGACGACGCGCTACGCCCCGGAGCTCGCGGCCCTGCCGAGCACCGAGGGCTATACGGCTTCGAGCCGCTGGCTTCACCTCGTCGGCGATCTCGCCGCCTTCACCCGCAACACCGCGCAGCGGGCGGCAAACAAGCTCGCCCAGCGCCATCTCGGCCGCACGCCCTTCATCCTCGGCGGCGGCCTCATGGCCGATGCGCCGGACTTCATCCCCCGCCTGCGGCGGAGCTCCTGGTTCCCCTATGCCCTCGCGCGTCTCGGCGAGATCGGCCTGCTGCGGCGGGATTGCGATCCGGCGGCGATCCCCGATGTCTTCGCGGGCCGTCTGCTCACCCTCGGCCTGTTCCTCGGCTGGCTTGCGGGCGATGCGCGGATCCGACAGGCGGCCGCGGCCCGGCCCCCGCAGTCGGCAGTCCCGCTCCCGTGACCCGCAGGCCGGGTGCAGCCAGCCGGATGGGCGCGCGCGGCGGCGGCGCAGCCGGCTCCTGGGGGCGGTTTCGCTGGAACGCGCTCGCGGTGGCCGGCGGCACCGCCGGCGCCCAGGTGATCCTCGTCCTCGCCTCGCCCCTCCTCACCCGTCTCTACACCCCGGAGGAATTCGGTCTCTTCGCCTCCTTCACCGTCCTCGTCGCGGTGCTGTGGCCCGTCGCCACCCTCTCCTACGAATACGCCCTGCCGGTGGTCGCGCCCGAGCGGCGGGCGCGGCTGCTTGCCGCCGCCGCCGTCTTTCCCGTCCTCGCCTTCTCCCTCCTCCTCGCCCTCCTCGCCCTCGCCGCCCCCGCGCTGCTGTCCGGGCATCTCCCCGGCCGCTTTGGCCCCATCCTCGCCTGGCTTCCCGCCGCCGTCCTCCTCTTCGCCGCGGTGCAGATCTGCGGTCTCTGGTGGGCCCGGCGGGGCCGGCTCCACCTCAACGGCCTCGGCACCGCCAGCCGCGCCGCGGCCCAGGTCTCCTTCCAGATCGCCGCCGGGCTTGCGGGATTCGGGCTGCGGGGGCTGCTTGCGGGCGTGCTCGCGGGTTTCGCCGCCGATCTCGCGGTCCGCCGCCGGGCGCTTTTCGAGGCGGTGCTGCCCGGCCTCCGGGCGGCGCCGCCGCGCGCGCTCCTCGCCGTGCTCCGCGCCCATGCCCGCTACCCGCTGTTCTCCCTGCCGGCGCGGCTGCTCACCACCGCCTCGCGGCTGCTGCCCACGCTCCTCGTCGCCGCCTTCTTCGGCCCCGCGATCGCGGGCTGGTTCGCGCTCGCCCGCCGGGTCGTGGCCACGCCCCTGCAGATGCTGGGAACGAGCCTCGGCCAGAGCTATGTGGGATGGGCGGGCAGCCGCCCGCCGCAGGCCGTATGCCGCATGTTCCGCAAGCTCTTCCTGCTCTGTCTCGCCCTCGGGGCGCTGTTCTTCCTTCCGGCCGCCTGGCTCGCCCCCCTTCTCTTCGAGATCCTCTTCGGAGCGCAGTGGGGGCCCGCCGGCGGCATGGTTACCATCCTCGCCCCGCTCTATTTCGCGAGCTTCGTCTTCTCCGCCCTGCGCCCCTCCTGGAACATCATCGGCCGTCTCGACCTCGACATGATCCTGGCCGCTCTCTCGCTGGCGGTGATGATCGCGAGCT
>CAZHHU010000187.1:0-2838 GCA_964532215.1 uncultured Geminicoccaceae bacterium | reverse complement strand
GGCGCCTAGGTTAGGTCCGCGGACCGCAAGGCGCGGGGGAAGGGGTGGGCAAGCCGCGCATCATCGACGTCGGGATCGCCGACAAGAGCCCCATCATCCTTGCCGGACTCCGCGACCTCTTCACGGAGGCCGGGGATATCGCGGTGATCTTTGCCGCAAGCGACGGCGAACGGTTTCTCGATGCGGTGGAACGGTTCGCCTTCGAGGTCGGGGTGATCGGCTGGGAGATGCCCTATCTCGGCGGACGCGGGGTGCTCGAGAGACTGGCGCAGCGCGAACGGGCACCGCGGATTGTCATCTACACGGGCTCCACGGATCCCGCTGCGCCCCGTGAGGCGATGCGCCTCGGTGCCGCAGGATTCGTGGGCAAGCAGGAGCCGCCCGAGCGTCTCGTCGAGGCGATCCGGGCCGCGGCCGCGGGTCGCATGACCTTTCCCTTCATGAACTACGGTGCGATCGCCGCCGATCCGCTCGCCTCGCTGACCCGGCGGGAGCGGGAGCTCCTCTGCGCGCTCGGCAGCGGCAAGACGAACGCGGAGCTCGCCCGGCAGTTCGGGCTTTCGGTGAACACGGTCAAGTTCCACCTGCGCAATCTCTTCGACAAGATCGGCGCCCGCAACCGGGCGCAGGCGGTCGAGATCTGGAGCCGCCATCAGCTCTAACCCACCCGATCGGGTGGTTCCAGCCCGCCCGAAAGATCGCGCCATCCCGCCCGCGCAGGCGTTTCGTGGTGATGCCGACCTTCTAAAAAGGGGGGCGTCATCGCCGGGCGCCAGCAGGGAGGAGGCAATGGTCGAAGCGGCGAGGCAGGTGCTCGATCGGGTCGATCCCACGACACCGCTGTTTCCCTATGCGCTCCGTCTCGTGACCGAGGCCGCCGCGCGCGCCTGTTTCGACTGGATCGGGCGCGGCGACAAGATGAAGGGCGATCAGGCCGCGGTCGACGCGATGCGGACCGTCCTCGACCTCATGCCCTTCAAGGGGATCATCGTCATCGGCGAGGGGGAGAAGGACGAGGCGCCCGAGCTCTACAAGGGGGAGATCCTGGGCGCCAAGGAGGGTGAACCGACCCACGACATCGCCGTCGATCCCCTCGAGGGAACGAGCTATCTCGCCAAGGGCCTGACCAACGCCATGGCCGCGATCGCGGTGGCGCCGCGGGGGGCGATGTTCGATCCCGGGCCGTGCTACTACATGGAAAAGTTTGCGGCGCCGGCTGAAGCCCGGGGAGAGATCGACCCCACCTGGCCGACCCGGCGCAAGCTCGAGCGGCTCGCGGAGTGCCTGGGCAAGCGGGTTGCCGATCTCACGGTCTATGTGCTCGAGAAGCCGCGGCATAACCGGCTCGTCGAGGAGATCCACGCCACCGGGGCGCGGGTTGCCCTCTATCCCGCCGGCGATGTGGCGGGCGCGATCATGGCGGCGCTTCCGGATTCGGGCATCGACGCGCTCATGGGCACCGGAGGCACTCCGGAGGGGATCCTCGCCGCCTGCGCGATCCGGGCGCTCGGAGGCACTTTCTACGGCCGCATGGATCCCCAGCTCGCGGCGGAGAAGAAGCGTGTCGCCGAGGCGGGTCTGGATACGACCCGCTGGTACCGGCTCGAGGAGCTCGTGACCTCTCCCGAGGTGTGCTTCTGCGCCACGGGGATCACGACCGGGCTGCTATTCGACGGGGTCGAGCGCGACCGCCGCCACTACCGCACCCAGACGCTCATCATCTCCGGGATCACGGGTGAGCGCCAGCTTCTCACGACGTACATTCCGCGCAGCTCCTGAACACGGAAACCGCAGACATGACCGAACGTCGCGTGGACCACCCCATCATCCTCGGCATCGTTGGCGACTCGGCAGCGGGCAAGACGACACTCACCTCCGGCATCGCTGCCATCCTCGGCCCGGACCGGGTCGTGACCATCTGCACCGACGACTATCACAAGTACGACCGCAAGCAGCGGGCCGAGCTCGGCATCACGCCGCTGCACCCGGACTGCAACTACATCGACATCATGGAGCAGCATCTGCGGCTGCTGCGGCAGGGCGAGCCGATCCTGAAGCCGGTCTACGACCACAGCACCGGTACCCTGGTGCGGCCGGAGTATGTGGCGCCGAAGCCCTACATCATCGTCGAAGGTTTGCTCGGCTACCACACCCGCGCGATGCGGCAGTGCTACGATGTCAAGGTGTACCTCGAGCCCGAGGAGGAGCTGCGCATCAAGTGGAAGATCCACCGCGACACGACCAAGCGCGGCTATACCCCGGAGCAGGTACTGAAGCAGATCGAAGAGCGGCATGAGGATACCGAGAAGTACATCAGGCCGCAGCGCACCTTCGCCGATATCGTCATCACCTTCTATCGGCCCGAGGGACAGGCGGAGGAGACGGGCGCACATCTGAACGTGCGCCACATTCTGCGGCCGACACTGCCGCATCCTGATCTCACGCCGATCCTGGACGGCAATCCCAACGGCGGCATCCGCCTCGAGCTCGCGCGTGACATCGACGGCAAGCCGGTGGATCTGCTCGAGATCATGGGCGACATTCCGGAAGGCCGGGCGAAACGCGTCGAGGACCTGCTCTGGTCGCTCATTCCCGAAGCGAGCTATCTGCGCGAGAACGTCGGCGAATTCGGCGGCCGCGAGATCAGCCATCCGCTCGCGCTCACCCAGCTTCTGCTCGCCTATCACATGGTGAAGGCGGCCCAGGGCATCTATGCGATCTGAGGAGAAGGGCCGATGGTGACCGCCGCAGCACGCTTCGCGCAGACCGAGGACGCCGGAGTAAGCCTCACCGAGCTCGCCAACGCGCTCCGCTTTCTCGCCATCGACGCGGTCGAGA
>CAZHHU010000186.1:0-2838 GCA_964532215.1 uncultured Geminicoccaceae bacterium | reverse complement strand
GGCGCCTAGGTTAGGTCCGCGGACCGCAAGGCGCGGGGGAAGGGGTGGGCAAGCCTCGCATCATCGACGTCGGGATCGCCGACAAGAGCCCCATCATCCTCGCCGGACTCCGCGACCTCTTCACGGAGGCCGGGGATATTGCGGTGATCTTTACCGCAAGCGATGGCGAACGGTTTCTCGATGCGGTGGAGCGGTTCACCTTCGATGTCGGCGTGATCGGCTGGGAGATGCCCTATCTCGGCGGACGCGGGGTGCTCGAGGCGCTGGCGCAGCGCGAGCGGGCGCCGCGGATCGTCATCTACACGGGCTCCACCGATCCCGCTGCGCCCCGCGAGGCGATGCGCCTCGGTGCCGCGGGGTTCGTGGGCAAGCAGGAGCCGCCCGAGCGTCTCGTCGAGGCGATCCGGGCCGCGGCCGCGGGTCGCATGACCTTTCCCTTCATGAACTACGGTGCGATCGCCGCCGATCCGCTCGCCTCGCTGACCCGGCGGGAGCGGGAGCTCCTCTGCGCGCTCGGCAGCGGCAAGACGAACGCGGAGCTCGCCCGGCAGTTCGGGCTTTCGGTGAACACGGTCAAGTTCCACCTGCGCAATCTCTTCGACAAGATCGGCGCCCGCAACCGGGCGCAGGCGGTCGAGATCTGGAGCCGCCATCAGCTGTGACCCACCCGATCGGGTGGGAGCGCCCCGCCCGAAAGATCGCGCCGTCCCACCCGAGCAGGCGTTCCGGACTGCCGCCGGGCTCGTAAATATCGGCGTGCGATCAGCGGGCGGCAGCAGGGAGGAGGCGATGGTCGAGGCGGCGAGACAGGTTCTCGATCGGGTCGATGCGACGACGCCGCTGTTTCCCTATGCGCTCCGTCTCGTGACCGAGGCCGCCGCACGCGCCTGTTTCGACTGGATCGGGCGCGGCGACAAGACGAAGGGCGACCAGGCCGCGGTCGACGCGATGCGGAGCGTGCTCGACCTCATGCCCTTCAAGGGGATCATCGTCATCGGCGAGGGCGAGAAGGACGAAGCGCCCGAGCTCTACAAGGGCGAGATTCTGGGCGCCAAGGAGGGCGAACCGACTCACGACATCGCCGTCGATCCCCTCGAGGGAACGAGCTATCTCGCCAAGGGCCTGACCAACGCCATGGCCGCGATCGCGGTGGCGCCGCGGGGGGCGATGTTCGATCCCGGGCCGTGCTACTACATGGAAAAGTTCGCGGCCCCGCCGGAAGCCCGGGGGGAGATCGACCCCGCCTGGCCGACCCGGCGCAAGCTCGAGCGGCTTGCCGAATGCCTCGACAAGCGGGTGTCGGATCTGACCGTCTATGTGCTCGAGAAGCCGCGGCACAACCGGCTCGTCGAGGAAATCCACGCCACCGGCGCCCGGGTTGCCCTCTATCCCGCCGGCGACGTGGCGGGTGCGATCATGGCGGCGCTTCCGGATTCGGGCATCGACGCGCTCATGGGAACGGGGGGCACCCCGGAGGGGATCCTCGCCGCCTGCGCGATCCGGGCGCTCGGGGGCACCTTCTACGGCCGCATGGATCCGCAGCTCGCGGCGGAGAAGCAGCGGGTCGCCGAGGCGGGGCTGGATACGACCCGCTGGTACCGACTCGAGGAACTCGTGACCTCTCCCGAGGTGTGTTTCTGCGCCACCGGCATCACGACCGGGCTGCTGTTCGACGGAGTCGAGCGCGACCGTCGCAACTACCGCACCCAGACGCTCATCATCTCCGGGATCACGGGTGAGCGGCAGCTGCTCACCACATACACCCCGCGCAGCTCCTGACCACGGGAACCGCAGACATGACCGAACGTCGCGTGGACCATCCCATCATCCTCGGCATCGTCGGCGATTCGGCGGCGGGCAAGACGACACTCACCTCGGGCATCGCTGCCATCCTCGGCCCGGACCGGGTCGTGACCATCTGCACCGACGACTATCACAAGTACGACCGCAAGCAGCGGGCCGAGCTCGGCATCACGCCGCTGCACCCGGACTGCAACTACATCGACATCATGGAGCAGCACCTGCGGCTGCTGCGGCAGGGCGAGCCCATCCTGAAGCCGGTCTACGACCACAGCACCGGCACCCTGGTGCGGCCGGAGTACGTGGCGCCGAAGCCCTACATCATCGTCGAGGGGCTGCTCGGCTACCACACCCGCGCGATGCGGCAGTGCTACGATGTCAAGGTCTACCTCGAGCCCGAGGAGGAGCTGCGCATCAAGTGGAAGATCCAACGCGACACGACCAAGCGTGGCTACACCCCGGAGCAGGTGCTCAGGCAGATCGAGGAGCGGCGCGAGGATACCGAGAAGTACATCAAGCCGCAGCGCACCTTTGCCGATATCGTGATCAGCTTCTACCGCCCCGAGGGGCAGGCCGAGGAAACGGGCGCGCATCTCAACGTGCGCCACATCCTGCGGCCGACGCTGCCGCATCCCGATCTCACCCCGATTCTCGACGGCAATCCCAACGGCGGCATCCGCCTCGAGCTCGCCCGCGACATCGACGGCAAGCCGGTGGATCTGCTCGAGATCACGGGCGACATTCCCGAGGGTCGGGCAAAGCGTGTCGAGGACCTGCTCTGGTCGCTCATTCCCGAAGCGAGCTACCTGCGCGAGAACGTCGGCGAGTTCGGCGGCCGCCAGATCAGCCACCCGCTCGCGCTCACCCAGCTTCTGCTCGCCTACCACATGGTGAAGGCGGCACAGGGTATCTATGCGGTCTGAGGAGAGGAACCGATGGCGACCGCCGCAGCACGCATCGCGCGGACCGACGACGCCGGGGTGAGCCTCACCGAGCTCGCCAACGCGCTCCGCTTTCTCGCCATCGACGCGGTCGAGA
>CAZHHU010000185.1:0-2900 GCA_964532215.1 uncultured Geminicoccaceae bacterium | reverse complement strand
GCCTCGCTGGCGGATGGGGTGGGATTCGAACCCACGGGGCGGTTTTCCGCCCGGCGGTTTTCAAGACCGCTGCCTTAAACCGCTCGGCCACCCATCCGCACCATCCTTCTATAGGCGGCCAGAGCGGGCGCGACAACGGCGCCCCAGGCTCAGCCGAAATGCAGCGCCTTGGCCTGGAGGACGTTGGGAAGGGCGCGGATCCGCGCGAGCACCTCCTCGGGGATGGGCTGATCCACCTCCACGAGCGCGATGGCATCGCCGCCCGGGCGGTCGCGGCCGAGGTGGAAGCTCGCGATGTTGATGCCGGCATCGCCCAGCGTGCTGCCCACGGCGCCGATCAGCCCCGGCCTGTCGAGATTTCGGATGTAGAGCATGTGCGGGCCGAGGCGGGCCTCCATGGGAATGCCGCGGATCGACACGACGCGCGGCTCCGAGCCCTGGAACAGGGTGCCGCTCACCTCCCTCGACCCGCGCTCGGTCGTCACCTCGACGGTCACCAGCGTACGATAGCCCTCGATCGATTCCTTCTCGACGGTGGTGACCTCGATGTTGCGCGCACGCGCGATCACCGGCGCGCTCACCATGTTCACGCTCTCGAGCAGCGGCCGCAGCAGGCCCTGGAGCACGATCTGGGTGAGCGGGCGGACATTCAGCGCCGCCACCTCGCCGCCGTAGGTGATGGTCACCGAGCGGATGCCCGTCTCGGTGAGCTGGCCGGCAAAGGAGCCGAGCTGTTCGGCGAGCTTCATGTAGGGCCTGAGCCTGGGCGCCTCCTCGGCCGTCACCGCCGGCATGTTGAGGGCGTTCACGACCGCACCGTAGAGCAGATAGTCGCTCATCTGCTCGGCGATCTGGATCGCGACCTTCTCCTGGGCCTCGGTCGTCGAGGCGCCGAGATGCGGGGTGACGACCACCTCCTCAAGCTCGAACAGCGGCGATTCGCGTGCCGGCTCGGTGGCGAACACATCGAGCGCCGCCCCGGCGACATGGCCGGCCCGCACGAGATCGTAGAGCGCCTGTTCGTCCACCAGACCGCCGCGGGCGCAGTTGACGATGCGCACGCCCGCCCGGGTGCGCAGGAGCGCTTCCCGGGAGAGGATGTTCCGCGTCTGCTCGGTGAGCGGGGCATGGAGAGAGATGATGTCCGAACGCTCGAGGAGCTCGTCGAAGCTCACGCGCTCGACGCCGAGGCTTTGCGCGCGCTCGTCGGAGAGATAGGGATCGTAGACGATGACCTTCATCTTGAGGCCATGCGCGCGGTCGGCGACGATCGAGCCGATGTTGCCGCAGCCGATGAGACCGAGCGTCTTGCCGGCGAGCTCGACGCCCATGAATTTCGACTTCTCCCACCGCCCGGCGCGGGTCGAACGGTCCGCCGCCGGAATGCGGCGGGCGAGGGCGAACATGAGCGCGATCGCGTGTTCGGCTGTGGTGACCGCGTTGCCGAAGGGCGTGTTCATGACGACGACGCCCAGGCGCGTCGCCGCCTCGAGGTCGATGTTGTCGACGCCGATGCCGGCCCGTCCGACCACCTTGAGACGCGGCCCACCGGCCTCGAGCACCCGCGCCGTGACCTTCGTCGCCGAGCGCACCGCGATGCCGTCGTAATGCCCGATGACGGCGCAGAGTTCGTCCTCGGACAGACCCGTGCGCTCCTCGGCGATGATGCCGTGCTGCTCGAAGATGCGCAGCGCCACCGGGCTCAGCCGGTCGGCGATGAGAACCTTGGGCATGGATCCTCCGCTGCTGTTCCGCCGGCCCTTTCAGGCCGCCGCGCGGGCCCGGGCATGGGCCCAGTCGAGCCAGGGAAGAAGCGCCTCGATGTCCGCGCGCTCGACCGTCGCCCCGCCCCAGATGCGCAGCCCCGGCGGGGCGTCGCGGTAGGCGCCGATGTCGTAGGCGACGCCGCGCTCCGCGAGCAGGGCGGTCATGCGCCGCACGAGCGCCCGCTGCTCCTCCGCGCTGCCGCCGTCGGCGAGGCGCAGGCAGATGGAGGTGGGCGAGCGGATCTCGGGCCGCGCGGCGAGGAACGCCACCCAGGGCGTGCGCGCGACCCATTCCGCCACCGCCTCGAAATTGGCGCGCGTGCGCGCGATCGCCGCAGGCAGCCCGCCGATCCCCTCGATCCAGCGCAGCGCATCGAGCGCGTCCTCGACCGCGAGCATGGAGGGGGTGTTGATCGTCTCGCCGCGGAAGAGGCCCTCGATCAGGCTGCCGTTCTTCGTCAGACGGAAGATCTTGGGAAGCGGCCAGGGCGGCCGGTAGCTCTCGAGTCTCGCGGCCGCGCGCGGCGACAGGGCGAGCATCCCGTGCTGGGCTTCCCCGCCGAGGACCTTCTGCCAGGACCAGGTCACGACATCGAGCCGCTCCCAGGGAAGCTCGACGGCGAAGACCGCCGAGGTGGCGTCACAGAGCACGAGCCCGTCGCGGTCGCGGGCGATCCATGCCCCGTCCGGCACGATCACCCCCGAGGTCGTGCCGTTCCAGCAGAAGACGAGATCGCGCGCCGGATCGACGGCGGAGAGATCCGGCAGTTCGCCGTAGGGCGCTTCGTGGACGCGCAGATCCTCGAGGCGGAGTTGGCTGCGGATGTCGGCGAGCCAGCCGCGGCCGAAGCTTTCGAAGGCGAGGACGTCGACCCCGCGCGCGCCCAGCAGGTTCCACATCGCCGCCTCGAACGCACCGGTATCGGAAGCGGGCATGATGGCAACCCGCCAGTCCTCGGGAATGCCGAGAAGCGCGCGGCTTCGCGCGATGACTTCGGCGAGTTTCGCCTTGGCCGGTGCGGAGCGGTGCGAGCGGCCGAGAAGCGCATGCGCAAGCACCGCGGTCGACCATCCCGGGCGCTTGGCGGTCGGACCGGAGCTGAAACAGGGGTTCGCCGGGCGGCGAAGGGGTTC
>CAZHHU010000184.1:0-2965 GCA_964532215.1 uncultured Geminicoccaceae bacterium | reverse complement strand
CGTTGCAGAGCCGCGCCGTCATGACCGCGAGCTGAAGCGGGGTCGCGAGCACGAAGCCCTGGCCAATGCCCGCGACCAGCGTCTCCCCCTTGTGCCAGGGACGTCCGAAGCGCCGCCGCTTCCACGCCCGCGTCGGCACGAGCCCTCCCTTCTCGCCCACGAGATCGATGCCGACCCGCTGCCCGAGACCGAAACGGCGGGCCATGGCCGCGATCGCATCGACACCCGTGCGTCGCGCGACGTCGTAGAAATACACGTCGCAGGACTGGGCGAGACCCTGCACGAGGCCGAGGCGCCCGTGTCCGCCTTCCTTCCAGCAGTGGAAACGCCGATTTCCGAGCTGCATGAAACCCGGGCAGAAGACCTCGTGGCGAGGCCCGATGACTCCGGCCTCGAGCGCAGCAAGCGCGGTGATCATCTTGAAGGTCGAGCCCGGCGGATACTGGCCGCGGATGCATTTGTCGACCAGCGGGTGTAGGGGATCGTCGCGAAGTTGTTTCCAGATCGTCGCCGAAAGACCATTCGTGAAGGCTGCAGGGTCGAAGCTCGGCACCGAGACCGCGGCGAGGACGCCACCGCTGTGCACGTCGAGGACCACCGCGGCGGCCGCGCGCTCGGCGGCGAGCCGGTCGAAACAGTAGCGTTGCAGCTCGAGGTCGATGCTGATCGAGAGGTCCCGTCCGGGCACCCCGTCGTCGCGATCGAGCACCCGGATCTCGCGTCCGAGGGCGTTGACCTCGACCCGCATGAGCCCGGCCCGGCCGCGCAGCACCGGATCGTAGGTGCGCTCGATGCCGCTCTTGCCGATGCGGAATTCGGGCAGCCTGAGCAGCGGATCCGGGTCGCGCTCGAGTTCGCGACGGTTCACCGGGCCCACATATCCCAGGATGTGGGCGAGTACGGGGCCGTGCGGATAGGAACGCAGGAGCCCCGAATCGAGCAGAATGCCCGGAAGTTCCGGGGCGTGCACGGCGATGCGCGAGACCTCTTCCCAGGAGAGGTCCTCGCGCACCACCACGGGCACGAAGGGACGCAGCCTGTGCGCCTGCCGCAGCACCTCCTCGATGCGATGATCCGGCAGCGGCACGAGGGCGGCGAGGCGCGCGAGCGTGCGCTCGAGATCCCGCGCGCGCTCCCGCACCACCCGCACGCGATAGGTCGGCTCATTGATGGCGAGCGGGCGCCCGCGGCGGTCGAAGATCCGCCCCCGCGGCGGCACGAGGAGGCGCTGATCGATCCGGTTGTCGTCGGCGAGGAGCGCATACTTCCGCCCCTCCCGCACCTGGAGCTGCCAGAGGCGGAAGATCAGCCCGCCGAAGAGCACGCACTGACCGGCGCCGAGCAGCAGCGCCCGGCGGGCGAACGCCTTCTGCCGTTCAGATTCCCGCCGCATGGGCGATCGCCCTGCGCGGCCGGAGGCGATCCAGCAGCCAGGAGACGGCCGGATAGGCCAGCACCGTCAACGCCGCACGCAGCGCGGGCTCGGTCAGGCTGAACGGTCGCCACCAGTAGAGCATGGCGACGAGCCACTGGAGAGCGAAGAACAGTGTGGCGGCGGAGGCGAAGGACAGCCACACGACGCCGAAGGGCTGAGCGATCAGCCAGCGGGCGCGGGCGAACAGCAGGGCGCGGGTGAGCAGCAGCACGAGGCTCGTCATGCCCAGCGGCAGGCCGCATAGGGCGTCGCGCGCAAGGCCGGTGCAAAAGGTCTCAAAGGGGCCGAAGGCATCCGCACGATGCAGGCTCCAATAGAATACGACGGCGACGGTCGCCATGGGCATGCGTGCGGAAGCGCTCGCAAGCGCGGATGCATCGAGAAGCACGGCGAACAGCGCGGTCGCGAGCGGCAGCTGCCGCAGCAGCAGTCTGAGCGCCCCTCTCGATCGCACGCTCACGGCATCCAGGCGGCCGCGAGGCCGCCCCGTACATGCGGAATGGTGGCTGCGGTCCCGGCGTCCCGGGCTTCCGCATCTGGCGGCTGCGGCGGACGGTAGTCGAGCACCGCCACATGGTCGAGACGTGTCCAGTCGACATGGGGCGTCACGACGACCTCGTGGTCCCGCACCGCCGTCACCCTGCCGACGGCGAGCCCCGGGGGCAGAAGGCCCCCGCTTCCCGAGGTGAGCACTTCGTCGCCGAGCCGGAAACGGGGATTGAGAGGCAGAAAGCGCAGCTTCGGCCAAGGGGTGTTGTCCCCCTCGAGGAGCGCCCGATCGCCGGAACTGCCGACCACGACGGGGATACGCGAATCGAAGTCGGTGAGCAGGATGACCCTGGCGCTGCGCGCGCCGACGGCGATGACCCGCCCCACGAGCCCCTGTTCGTTGACGACCGCCATCCCCGGCCGGATGCCGCGGTCGCGACCGGCATCGAGAAGCACCGTACGCACGAAGCTGCTCCCCGAATCCGCAACGACCCGCGCCACCGTGCGCCGCGGTGCGAGCTCGAGCACGGGCATGGCGAGCATGCGCCGCAGGCTGCGGTTCTCGACCTCGAGCTGCACCGCGCGCGCACGCCAGGCAAGGAGCCGCCGGTTTTCGGCGCGAAGTCGCGCATTCTCGGCGCGCAACGCGAGCAGCTCGCCCACCGCCCGTCCGAAATCCTGCATCGCCATCACGGGCATCCGCAGCACCCGCAGCACACCCACCGCCCCGTCCGCGGCAAGCGCGTGGAGCGCACGGAAGAGTTCGATGTCCGCCTTGGACACGAGAACGAGCCCGAGCGCGAGGATCACGAAGAGGGCGGTGCGAAACCGCGCGAGCAGCTTTCCAAGCCTGCCGCCCGCGCCCTCGAGGCGCTGCTCCGGCACCACGAGCCCAGCGCCTTCGCGCTGCCCGCGGGAAGGGACATCAATGGGTCGCAACCGCAGTGCGGGGTCTTCGAGCGGCTCCGTCCAGTCGAGGCTCATGACCCTCAGGGTGCTCCTCAGTAGGCGGGCTGGAGCACGTGCTGGAGCGTCTTCATC
>CAZHHU010000183.1:0-2965 GCA_964532215.1 uncultured Geminicoccaceae bacterium | reverse complement strand
GATGAAGACGCTCCAGCACGTGCTCCAGCCCGCCTACTGAGGAGCACCCTGAGGGCCATGAGCCTCGACTGGACGGAGCCGCTCGAAGACCCCGCACTGCGGTTGCCGCCCATCTATGCCCCGTCCCACGGGCAGGGCGAAGGCGCTGGACGCGCCGTGCCGGAGCGGCGGCTTCAGGGCGTGGGCGGCAGGCTCGGAAGGCTGCTCGCGCGGTTCCGCACCGTCCTCTTCGTGATCCTCGCGCTGCTGTTCGTCCTCGTCTCCAAGGCGGACATCGAACTCGTCCACGCGCTGCACGGGCTTGCCGCCGATGCGGCGGTGGGCGTCCTGCGGGTGCTGCGGGTGCCCGTCATGGCGATGCAGGATATGGGGCGGGCGGTCGGCGAGCTTTTCGCCCTGCGCGAGGAGAATGCCCGGCTTCGCGCCGAAAACCGGCGGCTTCTCGCCTGGCGGGCGCGCGCGGTGCAGCTCGAGGTCGAGAACCGCAGCCTGCGGCGCATCCTCGCCATGCCCGTCCTCGAGCTCGCGCCGCGTCGCACGGTGGCGCGCGTCGTCGCGGATTCGAGCAGCAGCTTTCTGCGCACGGTGCTCCTCGATGCCGGTCGGGACCGTGGCATCCGGCCGGGCATGGCGGTCGTCAACGAACAGGGGCTCGTGGGGCGGGTCATCGCCGTCGGCGCGCGCAGCGCCAGGGTCATCCTGCTCACCGACTTCGATTCGCGTATCCCCGTCGTGGTCGGCAGTTCCGGCGATCGGGCGCTCCTCGAGGGGGACAACACCCCTTGGCCGAAGCTGCGCTTTCTGCCTCTCAATCCCCGTTTCCGGCTCGGCGACGAAGTGCTCACCTCGGGAAGCGGGGGCCTTCTGCCCCCGGGGCTCGCCGTCGGCAGGGTGACGGCGGTGCGGGACCACGAGGTCGTCGTGACGCCCCATGTCGACTGGACACGTCTCGACCATGTGGCGGTGCTCGACTACCGGCCGCCGCAGCCGCCCGATGCGGAAGCCCGGGATGCCGGAACCGCAGCCGCCATCCCTCATGTGCAGGGCGGCCTGGCGGCCGCCTGGATGCCGTGAGCGCGCCATCCAGGGGGGCGTTGCGACTGCTGCTGCGGCAGCTGCCGCTTGTCACTGCGCTGCTCGCCGTGCTGCTGGATCTGTCCGCGCTTGCGAACGCCTCGCCGCGCATGCCTGCCGCGACCGTGGCCGTCGTGTTCTACTGGAGCCTGTATCGGCCGGACGCCTTCGGCCCCTTCGAGACCTTCTGCGCCGGGCTTGCAAGCGACGCCCTCTCCGGCCTGCCGCTGGGCATGACGAGCCTCGTGCTGCTGCTCACCCGCGCCCTGCTGCTTGCCCGCGCCCGCTGGCTGATCGCCCAGCCCTTCGGCGTCGTGTGGCTGTCCTTCGCCTTCGCGGCCGCATTGTTCTTCGCCCTCCAGTGGCTCGTCGCCATGCTCTACTGGTGGCGGCTGTTCAGCCTCACAGGTCCGGCTCTGCGCTGGGCCCTCACGGTCTTGGCCTATCCGGCCCTTTCCTGGCTGCTGGATCGCCTCCGGGCGCGCACGGTGATCGCCCATGCGGCGGGAATCTGAGCGACAGAAGGCGTTCGCCCGCCGGTCGCTGCTGCTCGGCGCCGGCCAGTGCGTGCTCTTCGGCGGGCTGATCTTCCGCCTCTGGCAGCTCCAGGTGCGGGAGGGGCGGAAGTATGCGCTCCTCGCCGACGACAACCGGATCGATCAGCGCCTCCTCGTGCCGCCGCGGGGGCGGATCTTCGACCGCCGCGGGCGCCCGCTCGCCATCAATGAGCCGACCTATCGCGTGCGGGTGGTGCGGGAGCGCGCGCGGGATCTCGAGCGCACGCTCGCGCGCCTCGCCGCCCTCGTGCCGCTGCCGGATCATCGCATCGAGGAGGTGCTGCGGCAGGCGCACAGGCTGCGTCCCTTCGTGCCCGTGGTGGTGCGCGAGGACCTCTCCTGGGAAGAGGTCTCGCGCATCGCCGTGCACGCCCCGGAACTTCCGGGCATTCTGCTCGATTCGGGGCTCCTGCGTTCCTATCCGCACGGCCCCGTACTCGCCCACATCCTGGGATATGTGGGCCCGGTGAACCGTCGCGAACTCGAGCGCGACCCGGATCCGCTGCTCAGGCTGCCCGAATTCCGCATCGGCAAGAGCGGCATCGAGCGCACCTACGATCCGGTGCTGCGCGGCCGGGCCGGGCTCATGCGGGTCGAGGTCAACGCCCTCGGACGCGAGATCCGGGTGCTCGATCGCGACGACGGGGTGCCCGGACGGGACCTCTCGATCAGCATCGACCTCGAGCTGCAACGCTACTGTTTCGACCGGCTCGCCGCCGAGCGCGCGGCCGCCGCGGTGGTCCTCGACGTGCACAGCGGCGGGGTTCTCGCCGCGGTTTCGATCCCGAGCTTCGACCCGGCAGCCTTCACGAACGGCCTTCCCGCGAGGATCTGGAAGGAGCTGCGCGACAATCCCCTCCACCCGCTGGTCGACAAGTGCATCCGCGGCCAGTATCCGCCGGGTTCGACCTTCAAGATGATCACCGCGCTTGCCGCGCTCGAGGCCGGAGTCATCGGCCCCCGCCACGAGGTCTTCTGTCCCGGCTTCATACAGCTCGGAAATCGGCGTTTCCACTGCTGGAAGCAGGGCGGACACGGACGTCTCGCCCTCGTGCAGGGCCTCGCCCAATCCTGCGACGTCTACTTCTACGACGTCGCGCGGCGCACGGGCGTCGATGCGATCGCGGCCATGGCCCGCCGCTTCGGCCTCGGGCACCGGGTCGGCATCGATCTCGTGGGCGAAAAGGGGGGTCTCGTGCCGACGCGGGCGTGGAAGCGGCGCCGCTTCGGGCGGGCCTGGCACAAGGGCGAGACCCTGATCACCGGCATCGGCCAGGGTTTCGTGCTCGCGACCCCGCTTCAGCTCGCGGTCATGACGGCGCGGCTCTGCAACG
>CAZHHU010000182.1:0-2979 GCA_964532215.1 uncultured Geminicoccaceae bacterium | reverse complement strand
CGACAAGGGCGTGCTCACCGTCACCCTGCCCAAGAAGCCCGAGGTGCAGCCCAAGAAGATCGAGGTCCGCACCGGCGCCTGAAGGGCGCCCGCCGCCGCCCCGGGATCCGCCCGGGGCGCCGGCCTTCCCGGGAGCGGGGATCGCGCTATCTCGAAGGTGATCGCGGGACGGCGCGATGCACCGCTCCATCGCCACCCCTCTCGATGCCATCGCCCTGCTCACCGGACTGACGCCCGAGGCGCGGGCCGAGGTCGTCGCCCGCTGTCGCTTCCGCCGCTTCCGCCCCGGCGAGCTGCTGCTCGCCCGCGACAGTCCCAGCCGCGACGTGCTCTTCATCCTCGAGGGCCGGGTCGAGATCCTCGATCGCACCCCCGCGGGGCGGGAGATCAGCCTCGCGGTGGTGGCGGCCGGCGGCCATGTGGGCGAGCTCGCCGCCCTCGATCGCGGCTTCCGTGCCGCCGACGTGCGGGCGCTCGAGCCCGGCCGGGTCGCCATCCTCGACGCCGAGAACTTCCGCCGCCTGCTCGTCCGGCACGGGGAGATGGCGCTGCGGCTGCTGTGCGATCTCGTCCGCATCCTGCGGTGCTGCAATCTGCGGCTCGCCGAGATCGCCGGCCTCAGCGTGCGCGCCCGGCTCGCCCGCGAACTGCTGCGGCGCGCCCGCCCCGAGGGGGCGGAGCTGTGGCTGCGCCCGGCCCCCACCCAGGAGGTGCTCGCGACCCGGCTCGCCACCACCCGCGAGAGCGTGGCCCGGGCGCTGTCCGAGCTCGCCCGCGACGGTCTCCTGCAGCGCCGCGGCCGCGCCCTCCTGCTGCGGGATCCGGACAAGTTGCGCGAAGTCGCGGCCCTGGAGGAGGATCCCTTGAAGGACGCCGAAGGGCGCGATATCTGAGGCCGCTTCAATCGTTCCGATCACCGATTGGTGACCGCCCGAGGTAGCGGGCGTCACATTCTCCCTCGCATCCTCGTCCCATCTTGTCGCCCGGCAAGTGAAGGCCGGGCCCGGGTGCCCGCATGTCGGAGAAACCGCCGTGAAGCCTTCGACCCCCACTTCTTCTCTTCCCGCCCTTGTCCCGGCGGAGCCGCAGCGCGGGAGGTGAGGCATGCACACGCAGATCCCGCCGCTTCGCGGTGTCGAACCCGCAGCCCCGCCGACCCCGGCTGCGCAGGATCCCTACCGGGCGCTCCTGCTGCTGCGCTATCTGCTCGTCAATCTCACCGGCTTCGCCCTGCTCGCCGTCGCCTGGCAGCAGGGCTGGGTGGCGGCCGTCGTCGCCGGCGATTCCTCGCGGCTCGTGTTCGTGATCGCGGGGGTCTTCCTCTTCGGCCTGCTCTGGAGCGCGAAGCGGGCCTTCGACCTCGCCTTCGAGCTCGATCAGACGCGGGCCCCCGAGCCCCATCCCGATTCCTTCACCGCCCGCTTCCTGCGCGATCTCGCGCGCGCCGGGGCAGCGCGGCGCGGCCAGGTGGAACGGGCCCTCGAGCTCGAGCTCGCGGGCGATCTCGCCCCGCTGCGCCATCTCGCCTCGAGTCTCGTGCTGCTGGGGCTCGTCGGTACCGTGCTCGGCTTCATCGTCGCCCTTTCCGGCGTCGATCCGAAGCTCGCCGCCGACGTCTCGGCCATCGGTCCCATGGTCGCCCGGCTCATCGAGGGGCTCGGCATCGCCCTCTATACCACCCTCGTCGGCACGCTGCTCAACCTCTGGCTCGCCACCGTCCACCGCCTGCTCGAGGGCGGCGCCACCAAGCTCGCGAGCCGGCTGCTGCGGCGCAGCGCCGGCGCCTTCGGCTGAGGAGGGGGGATGCGCGGTCTCGACGGACTCCACGACGATCCCGAAGGTACCGTCTTCCGTGACGTCATCATGCTCGCGCTCGCGGGCTTCCTCGCCGCCCTGATGCTGCTCCTGCCCTACATCCACCGGCCGGGCGCGAAGGAGACGGCGGAAGTCGCCGCCCCGGGCAACGTCATCGTCGAAGCCCGCTGGCCGGACGAGCTCGATACCGACGTCGACCTCTGGGTTCAGGCCCCCGGGGACGTGCCGGTGGGCTATTCGAACAAGGGCGGTCTCGTCTTCAACCTGCTGCGGGACGATCTCGGCCGGCGCGCGGACGTCACCGGCATCAACTACGAGGTCAGCTACGGCCGCGGCCTCGTGCCGGGCGAATACACCGTCAACCTCCATCTCTACCGCAACGTCGCGAACGTCTTCCCGGTACCCGTGACGGTGGTCGTGAGCGTGCGCCCGCGCGAGGACGCGCCGACGCGGCAGCTGCTCGTCGCCCGGGTCAAGCTCCGGCGCCCCGGCGAGGAGCTCACGGTGTTCCGCTTCCGGCTCACGGCGGACGGCCGGCTCGTGCCGGGCAGCGTGACGAGTCTGCCGAAGCCGCTCCGGAGCTGGAGGAAGTCCTGATGCCCTTCTGGATCCAGATCTTCACCGCCGGTGCCGTGCTCGCCGCCCTGCTCGCCGCGCTCGTGCTCAAATCGCCCCGGCCGCTCGCGAGCAAGCTCGCCGCCCTCGCCCTGTTCACCGCCCTCCTGCTGCTGCTCTGGGGCGGGCTCGGCGAACTGCTCGGGCGTCCCAAGCCGATCGCGCTCGAATGGTGGCGGGCGCGGACCGGCGAGGCGACCGTGCTCTCCGCCCAGATCCACGAGGACCGGGGCATCTATCTCTGGCTCCAGCTCGCCGGGGTCGAGGAGCCCCGCGCCTACGTCCTGCCCTGGGACCGCCGCCTCGCCGAGCTCCTCCAGGCGGCGCTGCGGGAGGCGGAGGAGAACGGCACCGGGGTGATCGCCCGGCTGCCCTTCGAGCCCTCCCTCGACGACCGCGATCCGCCCTTCTATGCCCTGCCGCAGCCGGCCCTGCCGCCCAAGGACCTGCTCATGCCGCCGCAGGAATTCGTCCCCCCGGACACGGCCACCTGAGGCGGCTCACTCGCCGGCGGGGGCGGCGAAGGCGGTCGGCGGCGCGAGCCGGCGG
>CAZHHU010000181.1:0-2991 GCA_964532215.1 uncultured Geminicoccaceae bacterium | reverse complement strand
CGCGAGGATCCCCTGCTCGATTCGCTCCTCCTGCTCTGCCGTCTGCTCGAGCGCCCGGCCTCGCCCCATGCCCTGATCGCGGGCCTGCCGCTTACGGGCGGACGTCTCACGCCGGCACTCTGCGTGCGCGCGGCGACGCGGGCGGGACTTTCGGCCCGGATCGTGCGCAGGCCGCTCGCGCGCCTCGCCGGGCCGCTGCTTCCCTGCATCCTGCTGCTCGAGGATCGCGACGCCTGCGTGCTCGTGGAGCGGCGTGCGAACGGTCGGCTCCAGATCGCCCTCCCCGAGGCGGACGGCGGAATCGTCGAACTCGCGCCGCGCGAGCTCGAGGAGCGCTACAGCGGCTATGCCATCGTCGCCAAGCCCCGGCTGGGGACGGAGCCGGCCGAAGTCGAGCTCGCCGAACGGCCCGCGGGGCACTGGTTCTGGTCGGTGCTGCTGCGCGAATGGCCACTCTATGCAGAAGTCGCGCTCGCCGCGCTGATGGTCAATCTCTTCATGCTGGCGAGCCCGCTGTTCGTCATGAACGTCTACGATCGTGTGGTGCCGAACGGGGCCACAGCGACGCTCTGGGTGCTCGCGATCGGCGCCGTCACCGTCTTCGGGTTCGATTTCCTGCTGCGCACGCTCCGCGGTCACGTGCTCGATTCGGCCGGGCGTCTCGCCGATGTGCGTCTCGCCTCGCGCATCTTCGAGCATGTGCTGGGCATCCGCATGGCGGCGCGGCCGCCCTCTTCGGGCGCCTTCGCGAACCACCTGCGCGAGTTCGAATCGATCCGCGAGTTCTTCGCATCCGCGACCATCACGGCGCTCATCGATCTGCCCTTCGTGCTGCTCTTCGTCGCCATCATCTGGCTCATCGGAGGGCCGGTCGCGCTCGTGCCCATGCTCGCGATTCCCGTCGTGCTCACCGTCGGGCTCCTCGTCCAGATCCCGCTCAACCGCGTCATCCGCCAGACCTTCCGGGAAGCGGCCCTCAAGCACGGCATTCTCGTCGAGACCATCGCCGGACTGGAGACGATCAAGAGTCTCGGGGCCGAAGGGCGCATGCAGCGCGCCTGGGAGCGTTTCGTCTCGGCGACCGCACATTCGGCGAACCGGGCACGGCTGTACTCCGCGATCGCCGTCAATTTCACGGCCCTGATGGCCAATCTCGTGACCGTGGGGGTGGTCGTGGTCGGCGTCTACCGCATCGCGGCCGGGGAGATGACCGTGGGTGCGCTCGTCGCCTGCACGATCATCGCCGGCCGCACCATGGCGCCGCTCGGCCAGGTCGCAGGCGTGCTGACGCGCTTTCATCAGGCCAAGATGGCCTACGAGGCCCTGAACCGGATCATGAAGATGCCGGTCGAGCGCCCGCCCGAACGGCGCTTCATCCACCGGCCGCTGCTGCGCGGCGCGATCACCTTCAAGAACGTCACCTTCACCTATCCCGGCCAGCAGATGCCGGCGCTGCGCGACGTCTCCTTCCACGTCGAGCCGGGGCAGCGGGTCGGCATCATCGGTCGCGTCGGATCGGGCAAGACCACCGTCGAGAAGCTCGTGCTCGGCCTGTTCGAGCCCCAGGAGGGGGCGGTCCTCGTCGACGGCGTGGACGTGCGTCAGATCGATCCCGCCGATCTGCGCCGCAACATCGGTTGCGTCCCCCAGGACGTGATCCTCTTCCGCGGCACGCTCCGCGACAATGTCGTGCTCGGTGCGGGACCGGTCGATGAACGCCAGTTCCTGCGGGCGGTGACGGTGGCCGGGGTGGAGGAATTCGCGGCGCGCCACCCGATGGGATACGATCTGCTCATCGGCGAGCGCGGCGAAGCCCTCTCCGGCGGGCAGCGGCAGGCGGTGGCGATCGCCCGGGCGCTGCTGCTCGATCCGCCGATCCTGCTGCTCGACGAGCCCACGAGCGCGATGGACACGGCCGCCGAGGAGCGGTTCAAGGCGCGGCTCGCGCGCATCCTGCCCGGACGCACCCTGCTGCTCGTCACCCATCGCGGCTCGCTGCTCGGGCTCGTCGACCGGCTCATCGTGCTCGATGCGGGCCGCGTCGTCGCCGACGGTCCGCGGGCTGAGATCCTCGAGGCGCTGGCCCAGGGACGGATCCGGGGGGCGGGCTGAGATGATGGCGGCGCTGAGGCGCATGCGGGCGCGTGAGAGCTGGCCGGAGGACGTGCTCCTGGACCCTGAGGAGGTGCGCCCCGGGCTCGCAACCCACCTCATCCTGCTCGCGATCGCCCTCTTCTTCGGCGTCTTCCTGATCTGGGCCTCCTGGGCGACTCTCGACGAGGTCACGCGCGGCCGCGGCAAGGTCATCCCGTCGCGACAGGTGCAGAAGGTCCAGCACCTGGAGGGCGGGATCGTGGCCGAAATCCTCGTTGCCGAGGGCGATACGGTGGAACAGGGCCAGGTGCTCATGCGCATCGACAATGTGCGCGCGGCCAGCGACTATCGGGAGAAGCGCGCGCGCTACCTGGCGATCCGGGCTGCGATCGCGCGTCTCGAGGCGGAGCTCGCCGGGGCTTCGGAGATCGCCTTTCCGCGCGAGGTCCTCGAGGAGGCGCGGGAGATCGCCGACAGCGAGCGGGCCCTGTTCGAATCCCGCCGCGAGGAGCTCGCCTCACGGCTCGAGATCCTGAAGCGGCAGGTGGAACAGCGACGCGGCGAGCTCCTGGAGCTCGAGGCCAGGCACGAGCAGGCGCAGAAGTCGCTCGCCCTGCTTCGCGAGGAACTTCAGCTCAACGAACGTCTCGCCAAACAGCGGCTCGTCGCCCGCGCGGATCTGCTGCGGCTGCGGCGGCAGGCGAGCGATCTCGAGGGCGAGGTGCGCCGGCTCGAGCTCGACATTCCCCGGGCGAAGAGTGCGCTCGCCGAGGCCGAGAAACGGGTCGAGAATGCCCTGTCGGAGTTCCGCTCCAAGGCGTTTCGCGAACTCAGCGCACTGCGGAGCGAGCTCGCCGGGCTGCGGGAGATCGTGCTCGCGGGGGAGGATCGGGTGCG
>CAZHHU010000180.1:0-3006 GCA_964532215.1 uncultured Geminicoccaceae bacterium | reverse complement strand
GGGGAGGGAATCTGCGCCCGCGCCGACACAGCCTTCAGGCTCCGTATCCGCCGACCGATCTCGCGCCTAGGGGCGGTGTTGCCGTGGCGGATCAGGGGCAGGGGCGGTCGAGGAACGTCAGGGCCGCGGACGGTACTCGCTGCGCGTCGAAGATGTAACCCGCATCACCGTCGCCCAGGTCGTTCACATATTCCCATACGATCTCCGGACGGGCGTCGTGAGTGAGTTCGAACACCCTCCCGCCCTGAGGCTCCACGAAGAGTGCGACGCCGACATGGGGACATGTCGGCTCCCGCCGCTCGATGCTCCTGCGTAAGCGGATGCGTTCCGACACAGCACGGGCATGGGGACGGCTGCCGCCGTCTCGCAGGCGCCTGCGACGGATCCGTCCCTCTCAACCTCTGCCCGTGCGCGGATTGCGGCTTCCGTCCATCATGCCGGGGCCGCCATCGAGATAGCCGTCCGCGAACGCGATCCCGTGACAGATCTGCGCGAGCCGCGCCCGGGCCGCTCCGGGCTCCAGGGCGTGATCGAGAAGCTGGCGGTAGACCCGGGCCACCGCGACCATGTCGACGGTCTGCGGCTGGAGCCGGAAGAAGGAGACGCCGGCCTCGGACAGCGTGGCGAGATGATGCGAAGCCTCAAGATAGGCGAAGGACAGAGTCTGGAGCCCGTTCACGGCGAGAAACGGCTGCCCGTCGAGGGTGGCGACGGCCATGCCGTCCGCATCCTCGCCACAGGCATAGTGGCAGGAATCGCGGCTGCGCCCGCGGCTCCGCGCGTGGTAGCAGCGGGCCGAAAGCGCGAGCGGCATGCGGCCGAAGATCTGAACCTCGATCGCCGCGCTCCCGCATGCCGCGAGCGTGCGGACCGCGGAGAGCGGCAGTTCCACCGGCAGACAGACGCGAACCGCCCCGTCTTCGGCGAGGGCGGCCAGTGTCATCTCGTTGTAGACGTTGACATAGGGGCCGACGACATGGGGGCGGCCGGCGAGCAGGCTCAGCGCCGAGAGGTCGTTGGCCTCGACGATTCCCTCGCCGGCCGTCGCGACCGCCCGGACGAGCTCGAGATCACGCGGCTCGCTCGCGAGCGCGAGGGTCGAGCGGACGACCGCCTTGCCGGCGGCCTCGAGGCGCGGCGTCACCTCATCCCACACCTGCGCGATCCGGGGCAGCCGCTTCGCACATACGATCTCGCCGAGATGGACGATATCGACCGGCGCTTCGTCGGCGATCCGGAAGTAGAAGTCGCGCAATCGCCCGGCTGGCCAGTGGTAGAGCACCGGAGCGAGGACGAGCCGCGGGCCCGCCGCCATCTCACCGCCACCTTCGGTCGTAGGCGCCCGCCGTGCTGCGCCCACCTTCCATGAGCGCCGCGAGCTCCTCTTCGGGCAGCTCCTCGCCTCTCGCCAGCGCATCGACCGCGCGCCGGATCGCGCCCACGACGCGCGCGACATAGGCCCGGCCCCGCTGGCGGCCCTCGATCTTGATGGCCGTCACACCGGCCTGCCGCAGTTCCCGCAGCATGGTGAGGGCGCTCAGGCTCGCGGGTTCCTCGAACAGGTAGGAGGGACGACCGCAGGCGACGTAGCGGCCCTTGCAGAGCGTCGGATAGCCGGCGGGTTCATCGCGCGAGACGCGATTCACGGTGATCGTAGCGAGGCGGGTCGTCAGCACCTCGCCGTCACGTTCGTAGCGGACCTGCTCGGCCGGTGAGCAGACGCCGTTCATGTTCGGCGAGCGGCCGGTGACGTAGGAGGAGAGGATGCATCGGCCTTCAGCCATGACGCAGAGGCCGCCGAAGACGAAGACCTCGGTCTCGACGGTGACGGCCGCGGTGAGTTCGCGGATGCGCTCGATCGTGAGCACGCGTGGCAGTACCACCCGCCGTACGCCCGTGCGGGCGGCGAAATACTCGATGGCGAGGGGATTGGCGGCCGAAGCCTGGACCGAGAGGTGAAGGCGCTGCTGCGGAAACTGGCGATGCGCCCAGATCGCCAGCCCGAGATCCGCCAGGATGACGGCGTCCGCACCGATCTCGACGGCGCGCGCGACGGCGCGCTGCCAGGGCTCCGGATTCCCGGCGCGGACATAGGTGTTGACCGCGATCAGCGCCTTGACGCCGGCATCGTGACAGCGCCTGACGGCGTCCCCCGCCTCTTCTGGGGAGAAGTTGAGTCCCGGGAAGTTGCGGGCGTTCGTCTCATCGCGGAAGCCGAAGTAGACGGCATCGGCCCCCGCGGCGACGGCGGCCTCGAGCGCAGCCGGTGTCCCGGCGGGGCAGACGATCTCGAGCCGTGTGCTCATCGCACGTCTCCGCAGGCGCGGGCGAAGGCGGCAAAGAGGATGTTCAGAGCCCGCGTCGGGGCGAGAAGGGGGCGGAGCGGGCCCGCATCCACTCGCTCGAGCAGGTGGGCGGCATCACCGAGGAGGCGCGCGGCGAGCGCACAGCCCGCAGAGGCCGGAACGCGAAGGGACGGCGGAATGCTCGCCGCGAGGGATTCGAGCCGCAGTTCCCGGGTTTCGATGAGGTTGCGCAGCGCGACGACCAGTGCGACCTCGCCCTCGATCTCGAGCTCCCGGGCGAAGAAGAGCGCATCGCCGTCGATGTTCCCCTCGAGCAGCTCGAGCAGGCGGGCTGTTGGCCCCCGGATGTGGGCGTGCGCATGCGCATCCTTCGCGACGGGTGCGAAGGCTACCGTCAGACGCTCGGCGCCGAAGGTGAAGACGAGCGCGCCCGGCAGATCCGAGGGTTCGACGACCAGTCTCCTTCCTTGGAGCTCCGACATCTCCTCGGTGCAGAGCGCGGCGCGCTCGAGGACGGGCGTGAGCAGCGGATCGAGGGGCAGCGCAGGAAGCATGGAACGGACCCCGCCCGAAGCCGGCCGGATGCCGGCTTCCTGTCGGCGCAGGGGCGAGCGCCTGCCTTGATTCAGGTCAACGCGATGCTACGGGATGCTGGCGCCCGTCCAGGCCGGGGGATCGCTGGCGGGGAAGGATTCGAGCT
>CAZHHU010000179.1:0-3022 GCA_964532215.1 uncultured Geminicoccaceae bacterium | reverse complement strand
TCGTGCAACGGGAGCTCCATGCGGCCCTCGCCAAGGGGGCCGTGGGGGGCGAGCTTCTGAAGCGCTACGTCGAGGATCCGATCCTGCGCGACCGGCCGCTCGCCGAGTGGGATGCTTCCGCGCTCCTCAAACTGATGTGGGACTGCTGGAGCGAGGTCTTCAAACGCACCCTCGGCCATGCCGAGCGCACGCTCGTGAGCGAGCTCCGGGAGGTACGCAATCGCTGGGCGCATCAGGAATCCTTCAGCTACGACGACACGCACCGCGCCCTCGACTCCATGGAACGGCTCTTGAGAGCGATCTCGGCCGACGAACAGGCCGAACGGATCGCCCGCATGCGCCAGGAGGTGCTGCGGATCATGTTCGCCGAGCAACGGCGGCTCGAGGAGCGAAGGAAGACCCGCCTCACCCTCGAGGACGTGCCCAGAGCCGGGCTCGCACCTTGGCGCGAGGTCGTGAACCCGCACCCTGATGTCGCGAGCGGGCGGTACACGGTGGCCGAATTCGCGGCCGACCTCGCCCAGGTGGCGCGCGGGTCGGCGGGCCCGGAGTACGGCGATCCCACGGAATTCTTCCGCCGCACCTACATGACCTTCGGGCTTTCGCGCCTTCTCGAACGCGCCATCGGCCGGCTCGTGGGTGGAGACGGCGATCCCGTCGTCGAGCTCCAGACGACCTTCGGCGGCGGCAAGACCCACTCCATGCTCGCGCTCTATCACCTCGCCGGCCACGAGCGGCCCATGGATCTGCCCGGCGTGGAGGAGATCTTTCGCCGGCTGGAGATCCGCGAGTGGGTGCCGGTGCGGCGTGCGGTCTTCGTGGGCACGGCATTCTCCCCGGCCGAACCGCACCGCACGAAGGACGGGATCGTCGTGCGTACGATCTGGGGACATCTGGCGGCGGAGCTTCTGGGCCGCGAAGGCTACGCGCTCATCGAGGAGTCGGATCGGGCGGGCACGTCGCCGGGCTCGGAGCGCCTGGCCGAACTGCTGCGGCGTGCGAGTCCCTGCGTGATCCTCATCGAAGAGTGGGTCGCATTCCTGCGCCAGCTGTGGGGCAAGAGCGATCTGCCGGCAGGGACCTTCGAATCGAACCTGACCTTCGCCCAGGCGCTCAGCGAAGCCGCGAAGAGCGTGCAGGGGGCGTTGCTCGTGGCTTCGCTTCCCGAATCCGACATCGAGATCGGCGGCGAGGCGGGACAGGAGGCCTTGCGCACACTCCGGCAGACCTTCGGCCGCATCGAGACGAGCTGGCGCCCGGCGACGACCGAGGAAGGCTTCGAGATCGTCCGCAGGCGGCTGTTCGAACCGATCACCGACCGGCAGGCGTTCGCGAAGCGCGATGCGACCATCAAGGCCTACATAGAGCTCTACCGCGAGAGCGGGGCCATGTTCCCCTCGGAGGCGAGCGAGCAGGCCTACCGCGAGAAGCTCGAACGGGCCTATCCCATCCATCCGGAATTCTTCGATCGCCTCAACAACGACTGGGGCGGGCTCGACAAGTTCCAGAGGACGCGCGGGCTGTTGCGTTTCATGGCGGCCGTCATCCACAGCCTGTGGGAGGCGGGTGATCGGAGCCTCATGATCATGCCGGGTGCGCTCCCCCTCGACGACCCGGCGGTGCGCAGCCGGCTGTTCGACTACCTGCCGCAACCGTGGGATGCGATCATCGATGCCGACGTCGATGGGAGTTCGGCGCTCGCGCTCCGGATCGACCGCGATTATGCGAATCTCGGCCGCTATCACGCGACCCGGAGAGTCGCGCGGGCGATCTTCCTCGCGACCGCGCCGCGCGCCGGCACGCCCAACCCCGGTGTCGACGACCGCACGATCCGCCTCGGGACGGTCCAGCCCGGGGAGAGCCCGGGGGTGTTCGGCGACGCGCTGCGAAGGCTCGCCGAACAGTCGAGCTATCTCTACGTCGACGGCAACCGCTACTGGTTTTCGACTCAGCCCAACGTGCGCCGCACCGCCGAGCAGCGCGCGCGGGATCTCGACGAGCATACGGTGCGCGAGGCGCTCATCACAGCCCTCAGGAGGGTCGAAGGCCGGGCGGTGAGAGGAATCCGCGTTCATATCGCGCCCGCCGATACGGCGGACATCCCGGACGAGCCCGAGGTCCGACTCGTGCTCCTCGCGCCCGAGGCCGCCCACCACCGCCGGAATGGCGGTGCGGCACGCGAAGTCGCCGAAACCCTGCTCAGCCGTCGTGGCGACCACCTGCGCAAATACCGAAACGCGCTCCTGTTCGTGGCGCCGGACGCGCGCCGCCTTGAGCATCTCGACCAGACCGTGCGTCGCTGGCTCGCCTGGCGGTCGATCGTCGAGGAGCGCGAGGTGCTCAACCTCGACGCCTTTCAGGAAAAGCAGGCGAAGACCGAAGCCGCGAACGGGCAGAAGGCGGTCGAAGAGCAGATTCGGCAGACCTGGATCTGGGCGATAGAGCCTCGTGCCAAGGAGGATGGCCCGTCGGCCATCGACTGGCGGATCGTCGAGCTTCGCGGCGACGGGTCGATCATAGAGCGGGCGCTCAAACGGTTCGAGAGCGATGGGGCGCTGATTGCCACGCTCGGGCCGGCCACGCTCGAGGACGAGATCGACAAGTGGGATCTCTGGCGGGGCGAGCCGCATGTGAAGGTCGAACAGCTCGTCGAGGACTTCGCGAGCTACCTGTATCTGCCGCGTCTCGCGTCACCCGAGGTCCTGCTGGCTGCGATTCGCAATGGCGTGGGGCGGATCGATTACGAGTTCGCCTATGCTGAATCGATCGGCGAGGACGGCCGCTACCGCGGCCTCGTCGCGGGCGAGCAGGCGCTCGTGGCGCGATCGGGACTGCTCGTGAAAAAGAAAATCGCCGAAAGGGAGCTCGAGGGGGGCAAGAGAGAGGAAAAAAGGGACGAAGACGAAACAGGGGAAGACACAAACGGCCGGCGAGATGGGGATAGGCCCATCGTGAGGAGTAAGGTGCGCCGCCACTTCTATGCGAGCCTCGAACTGACCCCGGAGGAGCTCGTGAAGCGAGC
>CAZHHU010000178.1:0-3151 GCA_964532215.1 uncultured Geminicoccaceae bacterium | reverse complement strand
CCGCAAGCTGCGCCTGGGCGAGCAGATTGAAGGGAAAGCGCCGCCAGCCGGCTTCGCGGAATCGCCGGTCTTCCGGGTCCGGCCGGAACGGCCCCTCTGCGTCCTCGCCGAGTGCGGCCCGCCACCCCCATGCACCGAGGCGGATGCCGTCGAGCCAGGCCTTCTGTACCAGGGTTGCGACTTTTCCGGGTGCGTTCGCGAGGTGCATCCACCAGTCGAGACGCGCGAGCGCCAGAGAGGCCGGGGATATGCCCAGGCTCGCGCGCGCTTCGATGGCATGCAGGAGGCGGTCGAAATGTTGGAGCGTGCCCGCGAGGGGCGCAGGCGGCGGCGCTGGTTCGACCTCCTGCGCACACCGCAGGCTCGGCCGTTTCGAGACGGGTCGTGCGCGCCCCCGCACCTTCATGCCAGGGACGGCCTTCGCTTCTGCTGCCACGGCGTTCTCCGCGTCATGCTGCATTGCAGCATATAGGCCGGCGTAGCCGGTCCCGGAAGGAGACCCGTGGCCGCAGCTCAGCGCAGGTTGCGCTCCCTGGCGATCTGCTCGTAGGCGGCGTTGATGGCGGCGAGCTTCTCATTGGCGAGCTTCACGAATTCCTCCGGCAGCCCGAGGGCGATCAGCCGGTCGGGATGATATTCGCGTACGAGCCTGCGATAGGTCTCCCGGATCTCGGCGTCGCTCGCCTGCCGCGTCAGGCCGAGGACGGCATACGGATCGGGCCTTTCTTCGGCGGGCGCCCGGAGCGCCCGCCAGCGGGCCTTGACGGCCTCGAATGCCTCGCTCGTGAAACCGAAGATGCGGGCCACCCGGGCGAGGAACTCCTCCTCCGCGGGGTGGAAGCGGCCGTCGGCGGCGGCGATCGCGAACAATCCGTCGAGCAGCTCCTCGAGCAGGGCGTGGTCGTAGCCGACGATTTCCGCGAGCTGTGTCGCGTATTCCTCGAAGCCGTGGGGGGAGTTCTTCGCCTCGTTGTAGAGCTCGGCGACCCGCTTGCGATCCTCGCCCTGGAGATCGAAAGCGCGTTTGAAGGCATCGATCTCCACCCGTGTGACGACCCCGTCTGACTTGGCGAGCTTGGCCGCAAGGGCCACCAGTGCGGTGACGAAGGCGAGACGCCGTGCCTCGGTGGCATCCGTCCACACGGCCCGCTCCTGCTCGAGCTGCGCGGGCGACGGACGCTCCTGCCAGCGGTCGTAGAGATGACCGGCGAGCGCACCCAGCAGCGCGCCCAGAGGACCGCCGAGCACGAAGCCGGCGGAAGCGCCAGCGAGCTTGCCCCAGATGCTCATGGATGCCGCCTCACCTTGCTGCCATCGCGTCGCTTCCGGACCAGGGAACGCCCGACCCTCGGCGCTGCCGCGACATGATGGCGAAGAGCCCCCGTCGAAAACGGGCGCGTCGGCAGCTTTCCGGGCCACCGCGCGGCGCCGGAGCCTAGCATCGGCGAAGGCCGCTGCCCAGAGGCGCGGCCGCGACCGGGCGGCCAGGGCCGACGCGGCCGGTACCGGATAATGGGATCCTGCTGCCACATTCCGTGCTATGAAATGGCACCGGCCTCAGCCGCAGGATCCGGAGTGTCCAAGCCGCCTCTTACCCTTCTGTTTCCGGTTTTCCTCTGCGCGACGCCCGTCCTGGGCGCGCCCGTGACCCTGGACGGCGTCACCTTCAGCGACGAGCGCGGCGGCTTCGTGATCCGGGACGGGCGCGGGCGGGGCACGCCCGATGACCCCTTCGTGCTCAGGGAGGAGATCCTCGATCCCGAGCGGCCGGCGGTGCTGACGATACGCGGCATCGGTCGCGACTTCGGCAACCGCGTGGGCGGAGCGCCACCCATGGCCTTCGTGCTCGTCAAGGTGGTGCGTAACCGCACCGGGCGGATCTGGTACGGCTTCGAGATGGAACTGCGCGAGATCCTGAGCCGCCCCAGTCCCTACGAGGACGGTCTGTCCTTCGCCCAGGCCGAGGGGGAGAAGCGCATCTATCGCGCCGATCGCTTCAGCGAAGCCTGGCAGACGGACGAGCCGCGCGATGCGGTCACCTTCTACGGCGGCCGCGTCGCACCCGGGGAGACGGTCCGCCTGCGCGTGGTCATCACCGATTTCTCGCCGACGTGGCAGTTCTATCTGCTGCAGCGCCGCCAGGTGCCGCTCGCGCGGGCGCCGGACACGCGACGCGGCGGTCCCTGCGCACGTGCCATGGGTCTGCGCCCAGGCCACCGCACCATCCTTTGCGGATCCGGCGCCGCCTCTGCCGCCCCCGCCAGCGGGTCACGTCTCGCGGCTGCGCTTCTCACCGCGCCGGCTTCAGCCGGCTCGTGTCGAGCGGGCGAAAGGCGTAGCTCCGGGGATACACCCACTTCGCCTCCTCATTGACGGCGTAATACGGCCGGTAGTGTCCGGTGGCGGCGGCGGGCCGGGGCGCGGGGGCGAGATTGTCGAGAAGATAGGTTTCGCGTCCGAGCTCTACCGCGAGCACGGCGTGGGCGAGACGGCGGCGCGTGTCGTCCACCACGAACAGCCGCATCCGCTCGGCGGGGACGCCGAGGAGCCGCAGGGAGACATATTTGAAAATCGCGTAATCCTCGCAGTCGCCCGAGCGGGCGAGGAATTCCAGGGGCGTCGCCCAGTAGTCGCTGCGCCCGTAGATGCGCCGGTCGCTGCCATAGCGCTTGCGGTTGCCGAAGCGGTCCACGGCTTCGATCTGCTGCCGCCGCGAGGCGCCGCGCAGAGACGCGAGCAGCCGGCCCCAGGCACGCGCCGCGCTTCCGGGACAGTGCCGCGGATTTTCCATGCAGGCCTCGTACACCGGCCACTCCTTCCTGATGCGCTGCAGGACCCGCCTCCACTGGGGCAGATTCGCGAAGGTCGCACTGCGGTAGGCGGGGCTTGCAAACAGCGGCGAGGGCGGTGTGGCGGCAGCGAACGGGCTCGCGAGCAGCAACGGTGCAAGGGCGACAACAAGGCGCATCCACGACACGGCCGGGACCCTCCAGTTCGCGCGAAGCCGCCGTGGCTTCGCACCGTCGCGAGGATGCCGACCGGGCGTGAACAATCGGTTTACACGCCGCGGACGCGACCATCTGGCATACCCGAATGCGCGCAATCAGTTCCCGGCTGCGCGCCGCAGCCGGTCGAAGCCCGCTTCGAGGTC
>CAZHHU010000177.1:0-3207 GCA_964532215.1 uncultured Geminicoccaceae bacterium | reverse complement strand
CTCGGCGATGCGGCGGAACTCGACCTGCGCTACGGCCTGCTGCAGGCATCCGGGGCCGAAGCGAACCATGTCCTGTTCGCGACCTGGCGCTACCGCTTCTGATCGCTTGCCGCGCCGCCTTCAGGCGCGCGGACGAGGATGGCGCGGAAGTCGTTGACGTTGGTGCATGTCGGGCCGGTCACGATGCCGTCTCCCAGGCGGCGGAAAAACCCGTGCGCATCATTGGCCGCGAGCGCGGCGCGCGCATCAACTCCCAGGGCAGCGGCGCGCGCGAGGGTATCCGGAGTGACGATCGCACCCGCGACCGGCTCGCGGCCGTCGATGCCGTCGGTATCGGCGGCGAGCGCCCAGATCTCGGCTGCGCCCTCGAGGGCGAGCGCGAGGGCGAGCAGGAATTCGACATTGCGCCCGCCGGAGCCGGCGCCGCGCACGGTGACCGTGGTCTCGCCGCCCGAGAGCAGCACCGCGGGCGGCGTGAGCGGATGCCCGTGCCGCTGGCAGGAGCGGGCGATCGCCGCCAGAACCCGCCCCACTTCCCGCGCCTCCCCCTCGATGGCATCGCCGAGGATGAGCGCCGGGACGCCGGCCCGGCGCGCGTGCGCCGCCGCCGCCTCGAGCGCCTCGATCGGCCGCGCCACCAAGCGGTAGTGGCTGCGTGCGAGGCGGGGATCGCCGGGCTTGGGTGTCTCGTCGGGACAGGCCTCGAGATAGTCGAGCACCCGCCGCGGCCGGGTGATGCCGTAGCGGGCGAGCACGGCGCGGGCATCGGCGCAGCTCGTCGGATCGGCGACCGTGGGGCCCGAGGCGATGACGGCGGGATCATCGCCGGGCACGTCGGAAATGGCGAGGGTGAACGTGGCTGCCGGCCAGGCGGCGCGGGCGAGCCTTCCTCCCTTGATGCGGCAGAGATGCCTGCGCACGCAGTTCATCTCGCCGATCGTCGCCCCGGAGCGCAGCAGGGCGGCATTGAGCGCCGCGAGATCACGGAGCCGCACGCCCGGGGGCGGCAGCGTCCACAGCGCCGAGCCGCCACCCGAGAGGAGCACGAGCACGAGATCCTCCTCGCCCGCCTCCTCCGCGAGCGCGAGGGCGCGGGCGGCGGCGCGGACGCCGGCGCGATCGGGTACGGGATGTGCGGCCTCGACCACCTCGATGCGTCGGCAGGCAAGCGCGTGACCGTAGGGGACCACGACCAGCCCCCGGAGATCGCCCGCATAATGCGCCTCCACCGCCTGGGCCATGCGCGCTGCGGCCTTCCCGGCCCCGAGCACGATCGTGCAGCCGGGCGATGGAGCGGGAAGCGCGGAAGGAACGCGCATCATCGGGTCGGCGGCTGCGAGCGCCGCGCGCAGGAGCGCCTCGAGGAACGCGCGCGGATCGCCGGGGATGCTCACGGATCTTCCCGCACCGCCGCCATCATGTAGTTGATCGAGGGATCGCGGCCGAGACGGAAGCGGTCGTGGGCGGGATCCCAGACGAGGCCGGTGAGCGCCACCGGCCGCAGCCCCGCGCGGCGGAGCAGCGTGGCGAGCTCCGACGGCTTCAGGAAACGCTGCCAGTCGTGGGTACCGGGCGGAAGCCAGCCGAGCAGATATTCCGCGCCGAGGACGGCGAACAGCAGCGCACGCAGACTGCGGCTCAGGGTCGACAGCAGCGCGAGGCCGCCCGGGCGGAGGAGGTCTGCGAGCTCGGCCGCAAAGCGCGCGGGATCGGACAGATGCTCGACGAGTTCGAGGGCGAGCACGGCGTCGAAGCGTGCCCCGGTCACGAGCAGGTCTTCGCTCGTGGCCACGCGGTAGTCGATCGCGAGCCCGGATCGGGCGGCATGGGCACGGGCGATCTCGATGTTGCGCCGCACCGGATCGATCGCCGTCACCTCGGCACCGAGGCGGGCGAGCGGTTCGGCGACGAGCCCGCCGCCGCAGCCGACGTCGAGCAGGCGCAGCCCCTCGAGCGGTCGGCGGGCGCGGAGATCGCGTCCGAAATGGGCCGCGAGCCGGTCCCGGATCCACTGCATCCGCGCGGGCTGGAGCCGGTGCAGGGGGCGCATCGGCCCCTCGGGGTCCCACCAGGCCGCACCGATGTCCGCGAACTTGTCCACTTCCGAGGCGTCGAGCATGCGCGCCTCTCCTCTCGCCCCGCGGCAGATACCCGCGCCTCCGCCCGGGATCCAGTCCGAAGTGCCCTCTCCTCGGATGCTGCGGCTGCGGGCGGGTCTTGCCGCGGCTTCGCGGCGACGCTACATCTCGCGCGCGAGCGCGCCCGTAGCTCAATTGGATAGAGCATCTGACTACGGATCAGAAGGTTGGGGGTTCGAGTCCTCCCGGGCGCGCCAGAGCTTCCACAGTTTCAGTGCAAGGCCTTGCGCAACGGTTCACCGCCTTGCCCCCGGCCACCGCAGCGCGGCCGTGCATCTCAGACCGCGCGCGGCCGCGCCCACCGCTGAGGTCACCGCCATAGCTGGAGCACCGACTTCCGGCCGCCAGAAAACCGCGGCCTGGGTGGCCATCCCGATGAGGTCACAGATCTCGGACTCCTGCGCCCGGAAGGCCGATGCCATCTCCGTACCATCCTGTCCTCAGGCAGCCATGAGGAGCAGGGCCGGGACAGGCGCAGGGAGGCTGTTCGGGGCGACCAAGGGGAGGCCGAACGGTTTCGACTGCGTCGCGCATCCGGCAGCGAGCGGCGCGACCGGATGCGCGTGCGCTTCACGAGTCTTTCCTCCATCTCCTTCGAGGCCGCCCGACCCGCGGCGCGACGTCGCCGGCGGCAGAGAGGCGATGGGGGCAGCCCCCGGGTTGCGGACGGCGCGAGGAAGCGACAACACGTCCCTGTCCTGCAGCCGCTTGGAGCGAGCGGGGTGCTCGATCACAGGGGCTCAGGGCGCCCCGCGCCCCGTCGGGCGGCGCCGATCCGGAGAGCGACCCCTTCAATTTGGCCCCGGCAGTAATGCCGGGGAACATGCGGCGGTGCGGCGCGCACTCGACCGCATCAACGCGGCTTCAATTTGGCCCCGGCAGTAATGCCGGGGAACATATCCGGGGCGGCGTGCGCGTGCGCGTCGGCGAGAGCGTGCTTCAATTTGGCCCCGGCAGTAATGCCGGGGAACATGCCGATAACGCCGAAAAGCCATCACACACCTCCATCACGCTTCAATTTGGCCCCGGCAGTAATGCCGGGGAACATTGGTGCCCGTGGGCGACAACG
>CAZHHU010000176.1:0-3220 GCA_964532215.1 uncultured Geminicoccaceae bacterium | reverse complement strand
AGCGCGGGATCGGGCGCCGTCGCTGCCGCCGCCGTCGTGACGACACCGCTGCCGCTCAGTCCAGCAGCGCCCGCGGCAGCCACAGCGCAAGTTCCGGAAACGCCGCCACCAGGCCCAGGCCCACGAGCTGCAGCAGCACGAAGGGTACGATGCCCCGATAGATCTCCTGGATCTTCACCTCGGGCGGCGCCACCCCCTTCAGGTAGAAGAGCGCGAAACCGAAGGGCGGCGTGAGGAAGCTCGTCTGGAGATTGACGGCCACGAGGATCGCGAACCAGGGGACGACGAACTCGACTCCGCCCACATGCGCGTCGAGGGCCTCGAGTCGCTCCACGATGGGCGCGAACACGGGGAGGACGATGAGGGTGATTTCCAGCCAGTCGAAGAAGAAGCCGAGCACGAAGACCACCCCCATGATGGTGGCGAGAATGCCCCAGTCGTGGAGTCCGGAGCCGAGGATGAGGTCCTCCACCACGAAGTCGCCGCCGAGCGAACGGAACACGTAGGAAAACATGGTGGCGCCCACGAAGATGCCGAAGATCATGGCATTGGTGAGCGCGGTGCGCATCACCACGTCGACGAGCACTTCGCGCGTGAGCGTCCTTTTGACGAGCGCGAGCAGTATGGCACCCGCGGCCCCCACGCCGGAGGCCTCGGTCGGCGTCGCCCAGCCCCCGAAGATCGAGCCGAGCACGAGAACGATGAGGAAGACCGGCGGCAGAAAACTCCGCAGCACCATGAGCAGCAGCCCGCCCCGGTCCGCGGGCCCCGCTTCGGCGGCCAACGCGGGCGCGAGTTCGGGCCGCAGCCGGCAGAGGGCGTAGATATACAGGAAGTAGAGAACGGAGAGGATGAGACCGGGCAGCACGGCGGCCATGAACAGGGTGCCGACGGAGATTCCGAGCAGATCCGCCATGAGCACGAGCATGATCGAGGGGGGAATGAGGATCCCGAGCGTACCGGAGGCGCAGATCGTGCCCGTGGCGAGCGGATGGTCGTAGCCGCTGCGCACCATCGCGGGCAGCGCGAGGACGCTCATCATGACCACCGAGGCGCCGATGATGCCGGTGGTCGCGGCCATGATCGTGCCCATGAGCGTGACCGACAGGGCGAGACCGCCGGGCACGCGCCGCAGCAGGATCTCGAGGCATTCCAGGAGGTCGCCGGCGATACCGCTGCGTTCGAGCATCGTTCCCATGAACACGAACATGGGAATGGCGACGAGCACGAGATTCTCGGCCGTGCCTCCCCAGATCCTCGGCGCGATGTTGAAGAACTCGATGAGATGGAAGAGGTCGAGATAGGAGCCGATGAGGCCGAAGGTCAGGCCCACCCCGCCGAGAACGAAGGCCACCGGGTAGCCGGCGAACAGGAGCACGGCCAGGGTGACGAACATCAGGAGCGGCAGGAGATCTTCGAAAGTCACCGCCTCATTCCTCCGCCGGCTCCTTTGCGAGCAGGAAGCTCAGGCGGTCGAGCAGCACCGACAGGCCGGCGAGGAAGAGAAGCGCGAAGCCGAGCGGCATCGCGGCCTTGATGATCCATCGGTGGGGAATTCCGGTGGTCGCCGCCGAACCCTCGTCGATGACGAAGGAACGCAGCCAGAAATCGACCCCGAACCCGGTCACGAGGAGGCTGTAGGGGATCAGGAACAGCAGGCAGCCGAAGAGCTCGATCCACGCCCGCGCGCGCGGTCCGAACCGTTCGCGGAAGATGTCGATGCGCACATGCGCGTCGCGAAGATAACCGTAGGCGAGGAGAAACAGGAACAGGGCCGCGTGCAGATGCCACTCGAGTTCCTGCAGCTTGGTCGATCCGAGTACGAGGAAGCGGCGGGTGACGACGTCGAAGACGATGACGCCCGCGAGCGGAAGTGACAGCCAGGCGAACAGCCGACCGACGGCGCTCACGAAGCCTGCGAGCGCGCGGCTCAGCGTCAGGAGGGGCGGCATCCCGGAGAGCTCCCGTGCCGGCAGCGCGCCGGCGCCCACCCGGGGCGCCGGCGCGACCGCTCAGTGGAGATAGCCGAGCTCCTTCCAGAGAGCGTAGTTCTTGCGGAACTCCGACAGCGAGGCCCAGGCCCTGGCGAAGTCCTCGTCCTCGGCGACGAGCTCCTGCACGACCTCCTCCCACGCCGCACGCATGCGGGCCAGGATGTCCTCCGGCCAGCGATGGATCTGCACGCCCTTCTCCTGGAGCGCCTGCAGGGCCTTGAACTGAATGGCCTCACCCTCGGCGAGTCCCTCGCGGATGTTGTCGCCACAAACCATCTCGATCATCGCCTTCTTCTCGTCGTCGAGGGCGTTCCACCTGTCCATGTTGATCTCGAGGTCGAACAGGGTCGACTGCTGGTGCCAGCCCGGAAAATAGTAATGCTTCGCGACCTGATAGAAGCCGAGCTTGAGATCGATGGCCGGCATCGAGAACTCGGTGGCGTCGATGGAGCCCAGCTCCAGCGCGGGGTAGATGTCCCCGCCGGCGATCAGCTGGGTCGAGACCCCGAGCTTCTCCATGACCCGCGCACCGAGACCGAAGAAGCGCATTTTCAGGCCCTTGAGATCCTCGATGCTCTTGATCTCCTTGCGGAACCAGCCCGAAGCCTCGGGGGCGATGACGCCGCAGAAGACGGGATGGATGTTGTGGCGGTGTGCGATCTCCTCCCACAGTTCCTTGCCGCCGCCGTAGTAGATCCAGGCGAGATACTCGGGCGCAGCAGGACCGAACGGGACCGCGGAGAACAGGGGCGAGGCCTTGATCTTGCCGGCCCAGTAACCGGGTGTCGTCCAGCCGGCATCGATGGACCCGCTCGATACCGCATCCCAGATCTCGAGCGCCGGGACGAGCGCCCCGGGTTCATAGAAGCGGATGCGGAACTCGCCTCCGGAGACCGCTTCGATCTTCTTCTCGATCTCCTTGCCGAGCGTGCCGATCTGGGTGAGGGCACCGGGGAACGAGCTCGCCATCTTCCAGCGCACCCGCCCGGCGTGGCCGGGTGAGGAGGCGAGCAGCACGAGCAGGGCGGACACTGCCGCGGCAACCTTCGTCGAAATCTTCATCCTTCCCTCCCTGTCAATGCGGGGCCTCGCGCCCCGAAGCCCGTTAGGCGAGCGGCCGCCGCCTGACAATGCGACGCGCGGGCACGGCGCCGGAGGTCACGGCGAGCGTGGCGGGCGCGGGCCGAAGATCGCGGTGCCGACCCGCACATGCGTCGCGCCGAAGC
>CAZHHU010000175.1:0-3241 GCA_964532215.1 uncultured Geminicoccaceae bacterium | reverse complement strand
CAAGGCCTATCTCGGCGAGACCGAGGAGGAGGAGCTGCCCGAAGCGGTGCGGGCGGATCTCGAGCGCCTCGAGGGCGGTGACTGATGCTCGAGCTTTCCGGAGTCCACGCCCATTACGGCCATATCGAGGCCCTCAAGGGGGTGAGCCTGTCGCTGCGCCGGGGAGAGATCGTCACCATCATCGGCGCCAACGGTGCCGGCAAGACCACCCTGCTCATGACGATCTGCGGCAACCCGCGGGCGAGCGCGGGCCGGATCGTGCTCGACGGCGAGGATATCACCGCGCTTCCCACCTACGAGATCGTCCGCCGCGGCGTCGCGCATGCGCCGGAGGGACGGCGGATCTTCCCCCGCATGACCGTGCTCGAGAATCTGCAGATGGGGGCGGTGGCGAACGGCGAGCGCCACTTCGCAGAGGACGTCGAGAAGGTCTTCACCCTCTTCCCCCGGCTCAGGGAGCGCGCCCACCAGCGCGGCGGCACGCTTTCCGGCGGCGAGCAGCAGATGCTGTGCATCGCCCGGGCGCTCATGGCGCGACCCAAGCTCCTGTTGCTCGACGAACCCTCGCTCGGGCTCGCCCCCATGCTCGTGCGCCAGATCTTCCAGTCGATCCGGGAGATCAACCGCACCCAGGGGCTCAGCATCCTGCTCGTCGAGCAGAACGCCTTCCAAGCGCTGCGCATCGCCCATCGCGCCTATGTGCTCGCGACCGGAAACGTGGTGATGGAAGGAACGGGCCGGGAGCTCCTCGCCAATCCCGAGATCCGGGCCGCCTATCTCGAGGGGGGGCACTGAGAGGAGGGCCGCATGGAGGACTGGCTCGGCAGTTCCCTCGCCGTCTTCGTCGGGCTCACGCTCGTGCTCGTGGGCGGCGCCGCCGCGCTCGCCGGACGGGCGATCGCCCGCGAGTGGAAACCGCTATTCCATGTGCTCGCGGCCGCCTTCGGCCTCGCGCTCGCCGACCGCTTTCTCGTCTACGCCCTGTTCCAGGGCGAGCTCCTGCATCTGCGCGGGTTTCTCATCGCCTTCGCGGTCATCGCCGCCATCGGCGCGCTCAGCTGGCGCCTCACGCGCGTCGAGTGCATGGTCCGCCAGTACCCGTGGAAATACCGCAAGCGCGGCCCCTTCTCCTGGACCGAGATCCGCCCCGAACCGCGCCATTGAGCTCCGGCCGGGTGCGGCACCGGGGCCGCGAGGCGCGCCCGCCTCTCGACCACCAGAAGGCCCATCGCCCCGTATCGCCGTGTCCGGGTGCGGGCCGAAGCCTTCTTGCCCGCGACCCCGTCCGCGAGGCACCCGCTACTCCGCCGCCCGCGCTGCCGCCGGCTGCGGCATGGAGCGGAGTGCGGAAAGGGTGCGCACGGCGACGCTCAGCATGGCGAGATCGACCTCGCCGCTTCGCTGCAGTTCCTCGAGCAGGGCGCGATAGCGCGCAACACCGTGGACGCGGCCCTCGAGCCAGTCCTGCACCGCCTCCGCGGCGGCAGCGGGATCGGAGATGGATCCGATCTCGCGCGCCGCAGCGACGGCGAGACGCCGCAGGATCGTGGGGATTTCATCCTCGAGCGCCGTCGCCGCGAGCCGATCCCAGCGCCCGCTGAAGGGCAGGCGGCGCAGCCGGCTGCGCAGCCAGTCGACCTGGAGCTGGGCGGCGATGGCGAAGAACAGCCGGGCGAGCCCCTCGGCATCGAGGAGGATGCCCTGCTGCTCGGCCCGGGCGCGGGCATCGACGATATCCAGAGCCGCGAGGCGGAAGGGAAGCGAGGCCACGTTCTGCGCCAGCGGCGCGGGCACCCCCGCCTCCTCGAGGCCCCTGGCGGTGCCCCGCCAGGCGAGCGCGAAGGCCTCCGGCAGGACGGATTCGAGATCGCGCCCGATCTCGCATACTCCGCCGCGGAAGCGACCCACCGCGTCGCGGATGCCGAGCGGCCGCGGCCCGTGGGCGAGGAACCAGCGCGTGCCCCGGGCGAGGGCCTCGCGCAGCTCGACGAACAGCGCGAGCTGGCGCTCGGAGGGAACCTCGCGCCCGAGGCTCTCGACCTCGCTCCAGAGCGGGGCGAGGTCGAGGGCGTCGCGGGCGATCACATAGCCGAGGGCGATCTCCTCGAGGCTCGCGCCGGTCTCGTCCTCGAGCTCGCTCACGAAGATCTCGAGCCCGCGGTTGATCATGTCGTTCGCCACCGTGGTCGCGACGATCTCGCGCCGCAGCCGGTGCCGCTCGATGTAGGACGCGAAGCGCTGGCGCAGCGGGCTCGGGAAATAGGCGGTGAGATCGCCCGCGAAATAGGCGCGCTCGGGGATCGAGGTCGCGAGCAGGTCCTCCTCCAGCGCCATCTTGGCATAGGCGAACAGGACGGCCGCCTCGGGACGCGTGAGGCCGCGGCCCTCGCGGCGCAGGCGGGCGATCTCGCGGCTCGAGGGAAGGAACTCGAGTGCGCGGTCGAGACGGCCCTGTCGCTCGAGCTTGCGCATGAGACGCTCCTGGGCGTCGAGGATGGCGACGCCGAGGCACTGACCTACGGACAGGGCGAGGTTCTGGAGCCGGTTGTCGGCGAGCACGAGCTCCGCGACCTCTGCGGTCATGGCCGCGAGCAGCTGGTTGCGCTGCTTGATGGTGAGCTCACCCGATTCGACCACGTCGCCGAGCAGGATCTTGATGTTGACCTCGTGATCGGAGCAGTCGACGCCGGCGGAGTTGTCGATGAAATCGGTGTTGATGCGGCCGCCCTTGCGGGCGAAGGCGATGCGCGCGCGCTGCGTGAGGCCGAGATTGCCGCCCTCGGCCACGACCTTGCAACGCAGATCCTCGGCATCCACGCGCACCGCATCGTTGGTCCGGTCCTGGGCATCGGCGTGGCTCTCCTCGCGCGCCTTGACGAAGGTGCCGATGCCGCCGTTCCAGAGGAGATCGACCGGCGCCTTCAGGATCGCCTGCACGAGCTCGTTGGGGGTGAGCGCGGTGGCCTCGATGTCCAGCGCCCGCCGCGCTTCGGGCGAGAGCGTGATGCGTTTGATCGTGCGCGGCCAGACGCCGCCGCCGCGGCTGATCCTGGAGCGGTCGTAGTCGTCCCAGCTCGAGCGCGGCAGGGCGAACAGGCGCCGGCGCTCGGCATAGGAGACCGCAGGATCGGGGTCGGGATCGAGGAAGATGTGGCGGTGGTCGAAGGCGCCGATGAGCCGGATGCGGTCGGAGAGCAGCATGCCGTTGCCGAACACGTCGCCGGACATGTCGCCGATGCCG
>CAZHHU010000174.1:0-3323 GCA_964532215.1 uncultured Geminicoccaceae bacterium | reverse complement strand
CTGTTGTGGATGGCGGCGCTCCTCGCCTCCGGGCTATGGCTGCTGCTCGCCTGAGGGCGGCAGCCGGATGGGAAAGCGGGCGCGGATGCGGGTGTCGATATCCCGCGGGATCACGGACCGCTCCGGTTCGGCGAGCACCGCCTCGACCCAGGCTCGTGCCTTTTCGAGTGCCGAGGGCCGCCCCTCCTCCGCCCACTGATCGGGCGGGCGCCGGTCGGAGAGGGCGGGATAGAGAAAGCCGCCGCGCATGAGCCGCAGGGTCTGGGGATGGTCGAGGAAATGGCCGGGGCCCTCGAGACACACCCGCTCGATGACCTCGAGCGAGAGCGCCTCGTCTTCGACCTCGATGCCCGCCGCCGCGCGCATCGCCATGCCGATGATCTCATTGTCGACGACCATGCCCGGCAGCGAGAAGGCGAGCAGGCTCGCGCGCATGCCCGCGGCCTCGTAGATGATGTTGGCGCCGGCCTGGGCCACCAGGGCATGGCCGAGCGCGTTTTCGTACCCCGCCTGGACGTCGTCGAGCTTGCTGTCGGTCATGCCCGAGGCGACGGCGGTGGGAAGGTCGTAGAAACGGCCCATCTGCGCTGCCGCCGCCATGAGCAGCGCCTGCTCGGCGCTGCCGCCGGACATGGCGCCGGTACGCAGATCCGAAACCAGCGGCCAGGGGGCGAACAGCGCGGGCGCACCCGCCCGGATGCAGTGGACGTAGACGAGTCCGGCGAGGCTTTCCGCCACCTGCAGCGCAACCGCACCGGCGAGGGCGGCGGGGCTCGTCGCGCCCGCCTGGCCGGCGGCGATCAGAACCACGGGCATGCCGCCCCGCACCGCGACCTCGAGCACCCGGCACGCCTCGGCGGCGAAGCGCAGCGGCGGCACGACGTGACAGACGGGCACGCTCACGAAGGGACGATCCCGCCAGGCCCGCGCGGAGCCCGCGAGCGCGTGGAGAAGATCGAAGGCGGCTTCGAGACTCGCGGCCTGTGTGAAGCCGCAGCCCACATGCTTGCTGGTGCCCCTCAGGCAGGCGTAGAGCGTGTTGATGTCCAGCTCGCGCTCGGGGTCGAGATCGCGACAGACCACGGGTCGCTGGAAGATGTGGAGGTGCTCGAGGCGCTCCGCGAGGCGCGCGATGGCGTGAAGATCGCCGAGCGTCGAGGGGCGAATGCGCCCTTCGGGTTCCACGATCTGGACCGCGGCGCCGGCCGTGGCGAAGTAGAGGCGTCGACCTGCGATCTCCACGTCGCGGTCCGCCGCCCGCGCCGCGAGCAGCACCTCGCGCCGGGCCGCGGCGATCACGTCCTCGACGAGGCTGCGGGGGAAGCACAGGCGCCCGCGCGCGTTCAGGAAGGCACCCCGGGCGGTGGTCACGGCGACGCAGGACGGGATGGGATCCGCGAGCCCCACCCGCTCGAGCAGGGCGAGTGAGGTTTCATGAATACGTCTCATGTCGGAGGGCGTCAGCAGCTGCAGCCTGCCCGCCTCGAGCCCGGGGCGGACCACGGCTGGCGAAGGCTGAAGCGCAGCCGCCCTGCGGCGCCGAACGGAAGCTCCGCCGCGCCCTTCACGTGCCCTGGCGAATGCACGCATCGTCGTCCTGCCGCGCGCTCTCGAGGCAGACTGTGCCGGGGGCGCTCGGAGGGCAAACGAATCTTGGCAGATATTTCGTGAAATGATTTCATCTAAATGGAGATCCCGGGAGAGCAGTCTTGCGCCGTCGACTCCCTTCGCTCACCGCACTTCGCGCCTTCGAGGCGGCCGCACGGCACATGAGCTTCCGCCTCGCCGCCGAGGAGCTCTGCGTCACCGAATCCGCGGTCAGCCATCAGGTCCGGTCACTGGAGCGCCAGCTCGGCGTCTCCCTGTTCGACCGCCATGGCCGGCGGATCGCGCTCAGTGCCGCGGGAGCGACCTACTTTCCCGTCGTTCGCGACGCCTTCGATCGCCTCGATCGCGGCACCGAACTCGTGCGCGAGACCGGATTCACGGGTGAGCTCACGCTCCAGATCTACGTCTCGGTTGCGGTACGCTGGCTGCTGCCGCGGCTGTACCGCTTCCACGAGGCCCATCCGGACATCCTCATCCGACTGAGCACCAGCTATCGCGGCTGGGAGTTCGAGCCCGAGTTCGCGGATGCGGGCTTCGTGTACCGGCGGCCACCGCTGGAGCGCGAGTATCATTACGTGCCCCTGTTCCGGGTGCCCGTATTCCCGGTCGCCAGTCCGGCGCTCGTCGGCCAGGGCCTGATCGAGCCTGCGGATCTCGCGAACTTCCACCTCATCCGCATCGCCCCGGCCGACGAATGGGGCGACTGGCTGCGGGCCGCGGGCGTACCCGAACTCGAGGGTCGGCCGGGCCCCAGCTTCGACACCTATCTGCTCGGCATCGAGGCGGCCGTGGCCGGCCGCGGCGTCGCCATGGCGATGGGTTTTCTCGTGCGCGACGATCTCGGCGCCGGCAGGCTCGTGCGCCCGTTTCAACTCGAGATCCCTCAGCCCGGAAGCTGGTACCTCGTATGTCGCCGCGAACGACGCAACGATCCCCGCATCCGCCGTCTCTGCAGCTGGCTGCGGCGCGAGATCGCTGCCGATCCGCTGCTCGCCCCCCATGCCCTGCCGGCAGGGGGGTGAAATGTCCCGAGCGACGGGGCATAAGGGCGGCGGTTGCGGCGATGTCGGAGCGGAGCGTGCGCGATCCCCGCCTGTGTTTCGAGACCGTCGTCCGCCCCGAGTGGATCGACTACAATGGGCATATGAACGTCGCCTACTACGTGCTCGCCTTCGATCACGCCATCGACGGCTTCTACGACCGCCTGGGCCTCGGCCGGAGCTACGCGGAAAGCGGTGCGGGCAGCATGTTCGCGCTTTCGCTCCGGATCGACTATCTGCGCGAGCTGCGCGCGGGGGATCCGCTCCTCATCCGCAGCTGGATGCTCGACCACGATCACAAGCGCATTCATTATGCGCAGACCATGGAGCACGCGCGGGAAGGCTATCTCGCGGCGCGCAAGGAAGGGCTCAGCATTCACGTCGATCTGCGCCGGCGCAGGAGCGCGCCCTTTCCCCCGGATCGGCTCGCACATGTCCGCGCCATGTTCGAACGCCACCGGGATCTCGAGCGCCCGGAATGGGTGGGCGCACCGGTCGGCATTCGCCGCCCGGCGCAGCGCCGCGATTAACCCCGCGCTAACACCTTCGATCTAGCTTCGCCCTGCGGGCTGCGATCACACCGGCCCGCGCGGGACCCACGGCATGCCGAAGAACATCGCGGGACGCATCGAGGCGCTCAAGTTCGCGGCCGAAGACGGCCATCCCGAATCCATG
>CAZHHU010000173.1:0-3406 GCA_964532215.1 uncultured Geminicoccaceae bacterium | reverse complement strand
CACCCGGCGCAGTGTCGCCAGGCCGGCGAACCTCCAGCGCCTGCGGGCGATCGCGGTCGAAGCCGCGGAACAGTGCGGCCGGCTCTCGCTGCCCGAGATCGCGCCCCTCTGTCCGCTGCCCGAGCGGCTCGCCGAAGACGCGCCCCAGCGCGTGCTCTTCGCCGATACCCGCAAACCCCGCGGCGACGCGCTCTCCTGGCTCGAGCGCGAGCCCGATTGCGCGCTGCTCGTGGGCCCCGAGGGCGGATTCACCGATGAAGAGCGGGCGGCACTGTACGGCCGGCCGGAGATCCGGCCGGTCACCCTCGGGCCCTTCATCCTCCGCTGCGAGACGGCGGCCCTCTACCTGCTTGCCTGCTGGCGTGCCGTCCGGGAGAAGAGGCATGACCGCTGACGCGCCACTGGCCGCCCCCGGCACCGCCATACCGCTGCACTGGCATCCGGACTTCTCGCGCATTGCGGCGGAGCTGCACAGCCGTCCCGCGCCGCACATCCTCCCGCCGGTCACGATCAGCCATATCGCTCTGCTCGTCACGCGCCGCGAAGCGGACACGGTGCGCGAGCGCATCGCCGAACTCTGCACCCGCTACGGTGCACCGCCGCCCTTCCAGGAGCATCATCACGCAGCGAGCCTCGGCCGCTTCGATCTGCGCTTCGAGCGCCATACCGAATTCGTGAGTCTGAGTTTCTTCCGCCCCGCCGGAGACATACGTCCGTTCGCGGACACGGCGCTTGAACTCGTGCCCACGGACTGGCTGGCTTCGCTGCCCGGAGTCGTGGTGGCGAGCCTTCATCTCGTCTTCGCGCGCGGCGAGCTGCCCCCGCCGGCGGTGATCGACGAACTTTTCGAGGGACAGCGGGTGCGCGCGAGCCGGGTCATGGGAGACGCTGCCGTGGTCTGGACCGACTGGCGCCCCCACGGCGACGGCTTCGACCGCTTCTACGTGGTCGACCGCGCCCTCGACCCTTCGCGCGCGGGACGCCTCGTACAGCGGATCCTCGAGCTCGATACCTACCGCATGCTCGCCCTCCTGGGGCTGCCGCTCGCCCGCCGGCTCGCACCGCGACTCACCGACCTCGAGAGCACGCTGAGCTCGATCGCGGAACGCATCGGCGAGGCGCGGGAAATCGAGGCCAAGAGGCGGCTGCTGCAGGAGCTCTTCGAGCTCGCCGCGACCGCCGAGCGCACCGCCACCGAGACCGCGTTCCGCTTCGGCGCCACCCGCGCCTACCACCAGCTCGTGCGGGACCGGCTGCAGGAGCTGAGGGAGCAGCGTTACGAGCCCTTTCAGCCCCTGGGCCAGTTTCTCACCCGCCGCTTCGAGCCGGCGATGCGCACCTGCGCCTCGGTCGCCGAACGGCTGCGAAGCGCCAACGAACGGATCGCGCGCGCGGCGGATCTCGTGCGCACCCGGGTGGACGTCGAGCTGCAGGAACAGAATCAGAAGCTGCTCGCCTCGATGGAACGCCGCGCCGCCCTGCAGCTGCGCCTGCAGGAGACGGTGGAGGGGTTGTCGGTGGTCGTGCTGAGCTACTACACGCTCGGCCTGCTCGGCTACCTCGTCAAGGGACTGAAGCCCTTCGGTCTGGCCGAGAAGAGCCAGCTCCTGCTGCTCGCCGGCGCGACCCCGCTCGTGGTGCTCGGCATGTGGCTCGCCATGCGCCGCTTCCGCCGCCACCTGCGGCGGCAGATGGGGGATGACGCGCATTCCTAGGACAGCGCGCCTTTCTTGCGACAACGTGTCACTCGGGACAGCCCGCATCGCCGCCGGTAATTCTTGATCGAGATCAAGGCGGGGCCATGGAGCCGCCACGGCGCGCAGACGGCGTTCGCGCGGGCGGTTTCATCCACAGTCATTCGCGGGAGGGGTGACGTGTCGAGGAGCTGGCGAATGTTGCTCGCGGCAGCCGCGACCGTGTGGAGCCTGCCGGCCGTTGCCGCATCGGGCCGGCCGGCACCGTGGCAGATCGGCATGCAGACTCCGGCCACGCCCGTCGCGGAACGGCTGCACGACTTTCACAACCTGCTGCTGATCATCATCACGCTCATCTGCCTCTTCGTCTTCGCACTCATCGGCTATGTCGTCTGGCGGTTCCGCGAGGACAAGAATCCGGTCCCTTCGCGGCGCTCGCACAACACCCTCCTCGAGGTCGTCTGGACCGCCGTGCCGGTGCTCATTCTGGTGATCATCGCCATCCCCTCCTTCAAGACGCTCTATTACATGGACACGATCCCGGAGACCGAGTTCCGGATCAAGGCGATCGGTCACCAGTGGTACTGGAGCTACGAGTATCCGGACCACGGAGGGTTCACCTTCGACGCCATCCTGAAGGACGAGGAGGACCTCGAGCCGGGGGAGCCGCGGCTGCTCGCGACCGACAACTATCTCGTCCTGCCCGTCAACACGAAGATCAAGCTCCTGGTCACTTCAGAGGACGTCATTCATTCCTGGGCGGTTCCGGCCTTCGGCATCAAGATCGATGCCATCCCGGGGCGCCTCAACGAGGTCTGGCTCGAGGCCGAGGAGACCGGAACCTTCTACGGCCAGTGTTCCGAACTCTGCGGCTACGGGCACGGGTTCATGCCCATCGCGGTCAAGGTCGTGACGCGTGAGGAGTTCGATGCCTGGCTCGAGCAGGCGAAGGAGGAATTCGCGCGCGCCGGGGAGCTCCGGCTCGCCTCGCGCTGACAGCGGTTCACGAACGAACTTCGGGTGAAGGACCATGGCGCACGCAGCGGCACACGAACACCACGCTCCCTCCGGGATCACGCGCTGGCTGTTCTCCACCAACCACAAGGACATCGGCACGATGTATCTCGTGCTCGCCTTCGTGGGGGGAATCGCCGGCCTCGTCATGTCGCTCCTGTTCCGGCTCGAGCTCCTGCAGCCGGGGACCCAGTGGATCGAGGATCATCACTGGTTCAACGTCCTCATCACCGCCCACGGGCTGCTGATGGTGTTCTTCTTCGTCATGCCGGCGCTCATCGGCGGCTTCGGCAACTGGATGGTGCCGATGATGATCGGCGCGCCGGACATGGCCTTCCCGCGCATGAACAACATCAGCTTCTGGCTCACCGCCGCGGGCATGCTGCTGCTCGTACTCACCCTGTTCGTGGGCGGCGCCGGGACGGGCTGGACCGTCTATCCGCCGCTCTCCTCACAGCCCTACCATGACACGGCGGCCGTCGATCTCGCCATCTTCAGCCTCCATCTCGCGGGTGCAGGCTCGCTCCTCGGCGCGATCAACTTCATCGTCACCATCTTCAACATGCGCGCGCCGGGCATGACCCTGCACAAGATGCCGCTGTTCGTGTGGTCGATCCTCGTGACGGCGTTCCTGCTCGTGCTCGCGCTGCCGGTGCTCGCGGGCGCGATCACGATGCTGCTCACCGACCGCAACTTCG
>CAZHHU010000172.1:0-3443 GCA_964532215.1 uncultured Geminicoccaceae bacterium | reverse complement strand
GCCTGCTCAACTTCCTGCTCGGCGTCATCGTCCTCTCGGGCCTCTCGCTCGCCGTCTACTACGGCATCGGCTGGCTGCGCCCCACCCTGGGCGATACCGCGAACTGGGTGATCGCGGCCGGCATCCTCGTCGCCTATCTCGCCCTCGTCGCCTACTGTTCGCGCTATCCGGAGCTCGAGCCGGATGATCCCAACGCCCCGGTCGTGCGGCTGCCGGAGCCGGGCCCGACGATCAAGTCCGGGCTCCATTTCCTGCTCCCGGTCGTGGTGCTCGTCTGGGCGCTCATGGTCGAGCATCTCTCCCCGGGGCTTTCGGCGTTCTATGGATCGCTCACGCTCATCTTCGTGCTCATCACCCAGCGCCCTCTGTTCGCGCTCTTCCGCGGCCGGCCACAGGATCTCGCCGGCGAGGCGCGACGCGGTTTCGAGGATCTCATCGAGGGCCTCGTGGCCGGGGCCCGCAACATGATCGGCATCGGCATCGCCACCGCCACGGCGGGCATCATCGTCGGCGCGGTGACCCAGACCGGGGTCGGCTCGATGCTCGCGGAGCTCGTGGAATATGTCTCCGGTGGCCACATGCTCGTGATCCTGTTCCTTACCGCCTTCCTTTCGTTGATCCTCGGCATGGGACTGCCCACGACGGCCAACTACATCGTGGTCTCCGCACTGCTCGCCCCGGTGATCGTCGAACTCGGCCAGCAGACCGGCCTCATCGTGCCGCTCATCGCGGTCCATCTCTTCGTCTTCTACTTCGGAATCATGGCTGACGTGACGCCGCCCGTGGGCCTCGCCTCCTTCGCGGCCGCGGCGGTCTCGCGGGGTGATCCCATCAAGACCGGCTTCGTCGCCTTCTTCTATAGCCTGCGCACCGCCGCTCTGCCCTTCCTCTTCATCTACAACACCGATCTCCTGCTCATCGATGTCACCTGGTATCAGGGGCTCTTCATCTTCGCCGTCGCCACGGTGGCCATGCTGCTCTTCGCTGCCGCCACCCAGGGATGGTTCATCACCCGCTGCAATCCCCTCGAGATCGTGCTGCTGCTGCTCGTGGCCTTCACCCTCTTCCGGCCCGGCTTCTGGATGGACATGATCGCACCGCCCTTCAGCAAGCTTCCGCCGAAGGAGATCGTGCGAGCGGCGGCCGAGACCCCGCCCGAGGTGCCCCTGAGGCTGCGCATCCTGGGTGTGGACGAGGTGGGCGATCCCCGGGAGTTCGTGGCCCTCGTGGAGCTTCCCGAGGGGGCAAACGGTGAAGAGCGGCTCGAGAAGGCGGGCCTCACCCTCCGCTTCGAGGACGGCCGGGTGTTCATCGATGACGTCGCCTTCGACAGCCCGGCCCAGAAGGCCGGACTCGACTGGGATCAGGAAATCCTGCAGATACTCAAGCCCGAACCTCAGCCGAGCAAGTATCTCCTGTACATCCCGGCGCTGCTCGTGCTCGGTGCCATCATCTGGCTGCAGCGCCGGCGAGCCCCGGCCGCGGCTACCCCTGCGGGTCAGACGGTCTGAGGGAGAAGGCGATGTTCCGTGACATCCTCGTCCCAATCGACCTCAACGCACCGGCCATGTGGGAGCGGGCGCTGCAGACGGCGGTCGAGATCGCCAGCCTCGAGGGCGGACGGCTGCACCTCATGAGCGTGATCCCGGAATTCGGATTGCCCGTAGTCGGGCAGTATTTTCCGGCCGACTACGAGAAGCGCGTGCGGGATGACATTCTCGCCAAGCTCGAGGCCATCGCACGGGAACAGATCCCCGAGGGGGTAGATGTGGGCCTCATCGTCGCCCAGGGCAGCGTCTGGCGGGAGATCGTCCGCGAAGCGCGGGAGCGGGAGGTCGACCTCGTGATCATGGGCTCCCACCGGCCGGGGGTCGAGGACTATGTGCTCGGTGCCAATGCCACCCGGGTTGCGCAGCGCGCACCCTGCTCGGTTCTGATCGTGCGCAGCTGAAGGCCCCGTGCCAGCGACACCCCCGCCCTCCCCGCGGCGGCCGCAAGGCGGACGGCTCGACAGTCCCTGAACACCTCTGTCACCGCCGTGGCGGCTGGTGGCCTCGTCTCCATCTCTTCTCCCCGCATTCTCCTGGACGACCGCGGGCGATCGGGCATACCTGCGGATTTCGCGGGGAATATCCCCGGCTGGCACCCGTCTCGGATGCGGAACAGCTCTTCGTCAGCGAGGAAGAGGGGAATGAACATCCACGGGAGCTCGTCACACCCCAGGGTCCGCAAGGGACGAGGCAGGCGGCGGCTGGTGTTCGGCGGGGCCGCCTTCGGCTTCACGCTCGCGTTCGGCACCCTGCTCGCCCCGCCGAGCCCCGCCGTCGCGACCCTCGCGGTGACCCCCAGGATCCCGATGGATCTGGAACGCGGATCAAGGGATGCCGTGCCCCAAGCCATAGGAGCGCTGGTGCAAAGCCCTTCGATCGAGCTCGCCGGCCACCGAAGCGGCGATCCGCAGACCGGAAAGAAGAAGAAGCGGGTGAAGAAGCAGCGGGCGAAGAAAAAGACCCGGGATACCGCGTCGGGGGGTGGATCGTCTCGCGAGCGCGCGCCGCGCAAACTGCCCTGGCCCTCGGGCATCTCCTGCTGGTACGGGCGGGGCTTCACCCTTTCCGAGTTCGAGCGCTGGCGCGGAGCCCGCGTTGACGCCCTGCACGGCTGGGCGCCGCGGACGAGCTGGGAGGACATGCTGCGCTACTTCCGCGGCGGATCCTACGGCAAGTTCGCCCGCGCCAAGGCCTCGGTGGTAGCGATCAGCGTGCCGCTGTTCATTCAGGCGGAAAGAGGGCGCTTCGACCGTTGTGCGGCCGGTGCCTTCGACAAGTATTTTGTGGAAATCGGTCGGATTACGCGGGAGCGTGGCGGCCGTCCGCCGATCATCCGTCTCGGCTGGGAAGCGAATCTCAACTGGGCGCCCTGGGCCATCGGCAGCCGGGCGGAGGAGTACAAGGCCTGTTTCCGCAGGGTGGCCAAGGCGCTGCGTCGCGGCAATCGTGATCTCAAGATCGAATGGGCCCTCGGGCGGGGCAACAAGATCGGCGATTGGCGCAAGGCCTACCCCGGCGACGACGTCGTCGATCTCATCGGGCTCTCCTATTACGATCGCTACCCGCCCATCCGCAGCCAGGGCGACTGGGAGACATACGCCAGCACGCCCCCCGAGCATCGCGTGCTCGGGATCGAAACCTTCCTCGCCTTCGCCAAGGAACGCGGCAAGAAGCTCGGGATCGGCGAGTGGGCGGTCTCGGATGGCCGCGGTGGCGGCTTCGACAATCCGCTCTTCGTCGAAAACATGTACCGCTTCCTCGAACGTAACGCCCGCCACATCGCGTACGAGACCTACTTCAACTGCGGACGAAACGGCGTCTATCGCGTGTATCCGTCAACGCACAATCCTGACGCCGCAGCCGCCTATCGCAGGCTCTGGTCGGGCAAGCGCT
>CAZHHU010000171.1:0-3448 GCA_964532215.1 uncultured Geminicoccaceae bacterium | reverse complement strand
GGATGGCGATGGTGGGGATGATGGTCACGAAGATGCCGGCGAACAGCTTCGCCACTTCCTGAATGGGAAACCAGCTGAACTCGTTGCGCTCGCGTACCTCGATCGGTGTCGTGATCCAGGAGATCGCGGCCAGCAGCAGAAGCAGGCCGTCGCGGACGAGATTCTGCAGCTCGAGCTCGACGTGATAGAGCTCGAAGGTGATGTGCGGCCTCCACAGACCGCTGAGCAGCACCGAGAGCACGACGCCGAGGAGGAGCAGGAAATTGTGCCAGCCTTCGATGGCGAGCGGCTCGTCCGCCGCCCGCTCCGGCACGGCCACACCGTCCCGGGCCAGCGCCCGGCGATCGATGAGGTAGAAGAGCCCGAGCAGCAGGAGCGAAACGAACAGCATCGGCCCCAGCATGTGCACCGTGGTCCAGAAAAAAGGCACGCCCTTGAGGAAACCGAGGAACAGCGGCGGGTCGCCGAGCGGGGTCAGCGAGCCGCCGATGTTGGCCACGAGGAAGATGAAGAAGATCACGACATGGGTGCGGGTCCGCCGCCAGGCGTTGGCACGGATGAGGGTGCGAATCAGAGCCATGGCGGCACCGGTCGTGCCCATCCAGCTCGCGAGCACGGTGCCGAGGGCGAGGAGGGCGACGTTGAAGCCGGGGGTACCCACCACGGCTCCGCGCACGTAGATGCCGCCCGTGATCGTGAACAGCGCGAACAGCAGGATGATGAACGGCACGTATTCGAGCAGGGCGGTGTGCAGCAGCTCATAGGCCGTGAGCTCGAAGCCGAAGGTCGCGAGCCCCGGAAGCAGGAAGGCGAGCGCCCAGGCGAAACTGATCTTGCCGAAGTGATGGTGCCAGAAGACCGGGGCGACGAGCGGCCAGACGGCGATGGACAGCAGGATGCCGAGAAACGGCAGTGCCCACAGGAGCCCGAGCTCGCTCCCGTCGAGGTGGGGCGCTGCTCCATGCTCGGCAGCCATGCTGCCCCCGGGAAGCAGGACGAAGGCGACCGCGAGCGCAATCGACACCCTCCCGACCGCCCCGGGCATCGACCCGGCGGCCCGCATGCGAAGACGGGTCGGCACCGTGAACTCGCTTCGTTGTCGAACGTGATCTGCCGCGGCACGGGCTGCGCGTGCCGGGCGCCTTCTAGCTGTTCGGCGGCGAACTGTGAAGTCCGCAGCGGAGGCGCAGGAAACCGGATCGCGGCGAAGTCACCGCCATGCGGCACCGGAGCAGGCGCAACGGGGGCTCCGGACGACTGCGGCGCGAGCCTTTTCTCGCCGCGGCCGATCCGTGTGACCGTCGCGTCCTAGAAGGTGACCGTAATGTGCACGGTGTCCGTGTAGGTACCCGGGGCTACGGTCTGACCCGCGGGGATCCTGCCCACGACGAGGACGGAGGCGGAACCCGAAGAGCCGATGGTGACCGTCCTGCCCTTGGCACCGCGCCCGAAGACCTTCGTCTTCGCGCTGTCCTTGTAGAGCTGGTAGTTGAGCGTGGCGCCATTGGGGCCGCTGAGCTTGCGGGCCGCGATCTGTCCGCTGCCGCCGCCGTCGAGCTCGACCTTTACCGACCCCACGGCGCACTGGGTGATCTGGATGCGCCCCTGGGTGACGGCGGGTGAATTCTGACCGCTGCGATACTGGCCGAAATCGAGGGTGAGATCGCCGACCCGGCAGCTCGCTTCGACCTGGACGCGGGCCGAGAGGGTGGCGGTGGCCGTTCCTGCCTCCGCGCCAAAGGCGGCGGTCAGGAGGACGCCTGTGAGCGAGGCCATGAGCGGGCGCAGGACTGAGCGCATGAGAGGGACTCCGCGAAGGCGATCGTGGTGAACGCGCGCTCAGGGTTACCCGCGCTTTCTTGCGCAATCGTAAATCGCGCCGGAATTTCCGTCCTGCTCCGGGACGGTGACCGGCGGCCTATTCGAGCCCGAACAGACGATTGCGCTGCAGCCGGTAGTAGGCGTCGGGGTCGTAGATCTCGACCTCGAGCCCGAGGTTGCGGGCGAACAGCTCCCCGACCGCGGCCGCGAGTTCGTAGCTCGCCGTCACCTCCGCCGCCCGTGCCCGCGCGAGATCCACCCGGGCCTGGAAGAGTTCCTGCTCCGCGTCGAGCACGTCGAGGACGGTGCGCGCACCGACCAGCGCCTCCTGCTGCACCCCCTCGAGCGCGATGCGGTTCGCCCGCACCTCGTCCTCAAGGGCCGAGATCGCCGCGCGCGAGGCGAGCAGGCGTTCCCAAGCCGCGGCGGCGCGGCGCTGGATCTCCCGCAGCACGCTCTCGAGACTGCGCTGGGCGCTCTGGAGATTGCGCTTCTGTTCCCGCACCCGGGCATACTCGCCGCCGCCCTGGTAGAGCGGCACGCGCAGATCCAGGGAGATCCGCGCATCTCGCCGCCAGTCGGTGAGCACGCTCGGATCATCCGCATAGCTCAGGCTGGCGTTGAGATCGAGGCTCGGCAGCAACGTGGCGAACGCCTGGTCGACGGCGCTGCGCGCCGCCTCGAGATCGTGGCGCGCGGCGACCACGCGCGGATGCCCTTCGGCACGCTGCAGCGCCTCCTCGAGGCTTTCCGGCAGCATCCCGGCAAGTTCGGGATCCGCGAGCTCATCGGGGACCGGTCCGACGACGCGCCGGAATTCCGCTTCGGAGGCGGCGAGGTCTGCGCGCGCCTGCTCCACGTCCGCCTTGGCACGCGAGAGACGCGCCTCCGCCTGCGCGACGTCGGTGCGCGCAACCTCACCTACCGCGAAGCGGTCGCGGGTCGCCTGCAGCTGCTTCGCGAGCCGGCGCCGGTTGATCTTCGCGAGCTCGAGCACGCGCCGGTCGCGCCACACGGCGACATAGGCCTGGACCGCCGCCAGCAGGACGTTCTGCTCGACATCGAGAAGACGGGCCTTTTCCGCCAGCACCGCACTCTCCGCAGCCGCCACCGCGGCCACCGTGCCGCCCCCGGCGTAGAGATTCTGCGTGAGCGACAGGGCGATGCTGGCGCCGTCCCGGTCGAGATCGCTGACGCTGGTCTGACCGGCTTCCTTGTCCACCGAGCCGTTGACGAAAACCCGCGGGCGGAAGCCGGCAAGTGCCTGCGGTACGCGTTCGCTCACCGCCTCGAGCCGCGCCCGTGCCGCGAGCAGGTCGGGGTTCTCGCGGTAGGCGGCCGTGAGTGCATCGCGCAGCGTATCGGCCGTCGCGGGGCGGAGGGCGACAACCACGGAGGCGGCCAGGGTTCCCAGTGCGAGAAGCCAGCAGGAGACAGCCCGTCTCATCGCTTTTCCCCGGGAGCGGTCGAAAGCAAGCTAGAAAGGCCGCAGAGGGGAAACAAGCGGCGTACGGTGCCGCCCGCACCGAGGCTGCCTTCCTGTTGCATTTGCGCTAGGGGTAGGCGCAGCGTTGCACCGTGACCTGGAGAAAGCCCCGCCGCCTGGCGGGATGAAGCGCGACCCGGT
>CAZHHU010000170.1:0-3454 GCA_964532215.1 uncultured Geminicoccaceae bacterium | reverse complement strand
AGCTCTTGAGGCTCGAATCCGGCCCCACCGGCTTGCCGAGCATGGTTGTCTTCTCGGGGTCGATGAGGACCTCGTTGTCGGGTCCGGTCGAGTAGCCCCGCCAGACCATCTTGCCGCTCTCGATGTCATAGGCGGTGAGATGACAGCGGACGCCGAACTCGCCACCCGAGATGCCGATATAGACCTTGTCCTTGAAGACGAACGGCGCCGAAGTGCCGGTTTCGCCCTTGGCCGGGTCGCCGTTCTTCGCCTGCCAGACGACCTTGCCCGTCTTGGCGTCGAGCGCGACCAGGGTGGTATCGGCCTGATGGAGAAAGATCTTGCCGTTGCCGTAGGCGACGCCGCGATTGACGGTATCGCAGCACATGACCGGGATCACGTTCGGATCCTGCTTGGGCTCGTAGCGCCAGATGATCCGGCCCGGCTCATTGAGATCGAGCGCGTAGACGATGTTCGGAAACGGCGTGTGGATGTACATGACGTCGCCGATCACGAGCGGCCCGCCCTCGTGACCGCGCAGCACACCGGTCGAGAACGTCCAGGCAACCTTGAGATCCCCGGCGTTCTCGGTGTTGATCTGCGCGAGCGGGCTGTAGCGCGTGTTGGCGAAGTCGCGGTTCTGCATCGGCCAGAAGGCCGGGTTCTGCTGGAGAAGGGACAGCTCCTCATTGGCCAGCGCCGGTGAGGAGAGCCCCGCGAGCAACGCGGCGGTTGCAACGCTGGTGCGCACCGAGAGCTTCCACGACATTGTCGTCTAGCCTCCTTCCTGAGAGGTCGAGCCGTACGCACGACGGGCCAGAGGCCATGCCCGTTGCGGTCCTCTCCCGGGGGAGGCGATCTGACGCCGCCCTGAGCCCCGAGGGGTGATACCGTCCGGCTCGACCGGATGTCTTGTCATTAAGAACCCGGTTCCATCTTGACAAGTGTTCTCGACCGAAGCCGTCTGTTTTTTGCGACGCAGAAGAATGATCTGCTGCAGTGCAGCGCACGCCATACGTGCAATATATCGGATCAATATCTCTTAGAACGTTACTTGCGTCGACGAAACAGGCTGACCTCGGGCACCGCCCGGCCGCCGAAGACCTCCGGTTTGCGCAGCACCACCCGACAGGCCTCAACCCGCGGATCCTCGAGACCGAAGCGCACGAGCTCCTCGGCGAGTTCCTCGAGCAGTTCCACCTGCGGTCGCCGGGGCAGAACCTCGGTGAGATGGCGGTGAAGCCGCCGGTAATCGAGGCAGGCCTCGATCCCTCCCGTGAGGGGATCGGGTCGACGTCGGTAGAGCTCGATCTCGACCTCGACCCGCTGCGCCGTCCGGCACTCATGTGCCTCGATGCCGATCCGCAGCTGCAGCTCCACCTTCCTGAGCGCCACGCATTCATGATCCTCGTCCACCCGCCACACCATCCACCTCCGAAGCGTTTCCCATCTCGCTCCTTTCGTTTACAAGGACCCCGGCCGCCGGCGAAACGACAACAACGAGTTTCGTCAGAGGAGGTTCCGCCGTGCTCGATCAACTCCGCAACCTTCCGCGTCCGCTTCAGGGGCTCCTCGGGGGGCTCGTCCTCCTCCTCATCCTCACCCTTGTCGGATATTTCTCGGCCCGCAGCGACATCCGCGATCTCGAAGGGGAGCTGGCCCAACGCGACCAGCAGATCGAGAAGCTCGAATCGACCCTCGCCGAGGAACGCGCCGCGCACGGCGAACTCGAGGAGATCCGGCGGCAGATCGAGGGGGCGAAGGCGCAGCTCAACGAGCGTCTTGCGGTCCTGGGAGAGCGGGAGAAGGAGCTCGCGCAGCTCGACCGGGCCCTTGCGGAACGCAAACAGGCGCTCGATCGCACGGAGGCGGCGATCGCCGAAGCCAAGGCACGTCTCGACCGCCGGCTCGCCCTTCTGGGGGATTATGAACAGCGCAGCGCCAGGCTCCTGCGCACGGTCCAGGAGCGGCAGGCGGCGCTCGAGGAACTTTCCCGGAAGCTCGAGGAAGCGCGGGCCCTTCTCCAGGACCGGTTGCGCAAGGCGGCGGAGTACGAAGACCGCCGCGCCGAGCTCGAGCGGGCGATTGCGGCGGCGGAGAAGAAGCTGAGCGCCCTGCAGACCGACATCAGGAACGCGGAAGAGCGTCTCCAGCACACCCTCGCCGCCCTCAACCAGCGTCTTCAGGTGCTGGGCGAGCGGGAACTCGATGCCGCCAGGCTGCAGAAGCGAATCAAGGAACTCGAGGGGGCATATGCCGAGATCCAGGCCCGTCTCGAGAAAGCGCGGGCGAGGCTCAACCGAAGACTGGCCACACTCGGCGAACGCGAGCGCGATCTCGTCGATGTCGAACGCGCGATTCAGGAAGCCTCGGCCCGGCTTGCGGCGCTCGAGCAGCGGATCGCCAAGGCGCGGGCCAAGCTCAACGAACGTCTGGCAACGCTCGGCGAGCGCGAACAGCGGCTCGCCAAGGTCGATCGCGCCCTCGCCGAGGCCCGGGCCCGGTTCGAGACACTGAAGCAGCAGGCCGCCACCCTCGAGGACAGGCTTGCCGCCCGCAAGCGGGAGCTGGGCGAGACCGTCGATCGTCTCGCTGCCCTCGTACGCGAGATCCAGCTCAGCCAGAAGAAGCTCGCGGACACCCAGGCACTTATCAGGAAACGCGAGCAGGAGCTGGCTGCGGTCACCGCACGGCTCAAACGGGCCGTGCTCACCGAGGAGATCGATGAGCTTGAAAACCGCAGAGCCAAGCTCGCACAGGAAGTCGAACGGCTGAACGTGGAGATCTCCCAGAAGGGTCCGCTCGTCCAGCATGTGCTCGAACTCGGCCGCCGCACCGCCGAACTCGAGAGCAGGCTCGTCGATCTCGATCAGGAGAACGCCCGCCTCACGGCCGAAGTGCAGCGCCGCCGTCAGGCTCTCGAGCGTCTCAAGGCCGAGGTCGAGGAGCTCGTCGCCGAACGGGAGCAGCGCATCGCCGCGCTCGAGCGGGAGCGCCAGGCGCTCGAGGCCGCACTTGCCGAACTCGCGGAGGACAGAGCCAAGGCCATGGCCGAGCTCGCGAAGCTGCAGACGAGCATCGAACTCCAAGGGGAGCTCGCCGAAAGTGTCGGCATCCTGCGCAGCGAATACCGTTTCCTGAAGGAACTCGTCGCCGAGACCTTGGCCCGTGCCCGGGCGTTGCGTGAGAGGGAGCCCGTCTCGCCCCCCGAGAAGCCGTCGGCGCGGCCCGAGGCCCCTGCATCGCCACCCGCGCCCGCCGGGAAGAAGGGAGAGCCCGGGGTCTGACTGCGCGCCGCCGCCCCGGAGGAGATGATGGCAGGCGCCCGTTTTGTGTTCCTCCTCCTTCTCCTGGGGGGTCTTCCGGCTCCCGCCTCAGCCCTGGCGGTGGAGGAGGTGGCGCCCGGCATCTTCGTGCATACCGGACGGCACGAAGAGTTCACCCCTGAAAACCGCGGCGATCTCGCCAATCTCGT
>CAZHHU010000169.1:0-3501 GCA_964532215.1 uncultured Geminicoccaceae bacterium | reverse complement strand
ACACGATGTCGACGTCGTTGCCCTTGCCGGTGATCTCCCAGATCGCCTTGCCGAAACGGCGCACCTCCCGGCTCCAGGCGGCATAGGCCTCGCGGTCCATGGGATCGGGCATCTCCCCCCAGCAGTCGAACTCGCGGCGGTTGATCGCGCCCTTGGCGCCGAGCGACATCACGAACTCGCGCTTCGCTTCGTCCGAGATCACCGCGATCGCATTGGCGCCGCTCGCGGCGATGAGCTGGATGGCCATGGAGCCGAGGCCGCCCGCACCGCCCCATACGAGCACATTGTCTCCGGGCTTGAGGGTGTGCGGCTGGTGGCCGAAGAGCATGCGGTAGGCGGTGGCCAGGGTGAGCACGTAGCAGCCCGATTCCTCCCAGGTGAGATGCCTGGGGCGCGGCATGAGCTGACGCGACTGGACGCGGCAGAACTGGGCGAAACTGCCGTCGCCCGTCTCGTAGCCCCAGATGCGCTGGCTCGGCGAGAGCATGGGATCGCCGCCGTTGCACTCCTCGTCGTCGCCGTCATCCTGGTTGCAGTGGATGACGACCTCATCCCCGACCTTCCAGCGACGCACCTTGGAGCCCACGGCCCAGACGATGCCCGCGGCGTCGGAGCCGGCGATGTGATAGGGTTGCTTGTGGACGTCCAGGGGTGAGATGGGTTTGCCGAGCGCGGCCCATACCCCGTTGTAGTTCACCCCGGCCGCCATGACGTGAACGAGCACTTCGTCCTCGCCGATGTCCCAGACCGGGACCACTTCCTGCTGCATGGCGAAGATCGGCTCGCCGTGGCGTTCCTTGCGGATGACCCAGGCGTACATGTTCTTCGGCACATGGCCGAGCGGCGGGATCTCCCCGATCTCGTAGAGATCCTTGGTCGGGCGCACGGCCGCCGGCGCCCGCTCGAGCTCGAGCGGGACATCGCGGCTGCGCGCATCCCCCATCGCCGCGGCTGCGCCATCCGGGGCCGGCGTGGAGGCGGCAGGCGCATCCGGTGACGGGGACGCGCCGCCGGGGTCGCCTTGCTGCCGCTCCCCGTTTCGGGCCTCGGGGAAGAAATCCTCCGGCTTGAGATCGATGCCCTCGCGGCGGGCGATCGCCAGCAGCTCCGCCTGACGCCGGGCGGGGATGGCGCCCCGCTTGATCCAGCCCGAGACCGCCGTCTGCCAGATGCCGAGGAGTTCGGCGACGCGCTGCTGGGAGCCGAACTTGCGGATGATGGACTCGACGTTCTCTCGTGACATGACCGCTCCGCCGCTGGGACCCGCCACCTCTCTGACAGCGAAGATGTTGGGCGTCAACACCAGAAAGCCTTTGACGCCCTGCGGCAAAAGTGTTAGCGGGCGTGGGCGGGTACATCGAAAGGCCTGGCAGCATGTCCGGAGAGGAGAGGAAACGCGATCGGCCGTGGCTGTTCCGGACCTATGCCGGGCACAGCTCGGCGGAGGCGAGCAACGCGCTCTTCCGCCGCAATCTCGAGCGCGGGCAGACTGGGCTGTCGGTGGCCTTCGATCTGCCGACGCAGACGGGCTACGACGCGGATCATCCGCTGGCGCGCGGCGAGGTCGGCAAGGTGGGCGTGCCCGTGTCCTCGATCCGGGACATGGAGACGCTCTTCGACGGCATCCCGCTCGAGCGCATGAACACCTCGATGACCATCAACGCCACCGCGGCCTGGCTCACCGCCCTCTACATCGCCGTCGCCGAGCGGCAGGGGGCGGAGCGGGCGAAGCTCAGAGGCACGGTACAGAACGACATCCTCAAGGAGTATCTCTCGCGCGGCACCTACATCTTTCCGCCCGGGCCGTCGATGAAGCTCACGACCGATCTCATCGCCTTCTGCGCCCGGGAAATGCCCGCCTGGAACCCGATCAACGTCTGCGGCTATCACCTCCAGGAAGCGGGGGCGACGCCCGAGCAGGAGCTCGCCTTCACCCTCGCGAACGCGATCGCCGTGCTCGATGCGGTGCGGGAGTCGGGCGCGGTCGAGCCGGCGGAGTTCCCGCGGCTCGTGGGTCGGGTGAGCTTCTTCGTCAACGCGGGCATCCGCTTCATCACCGAGCTCTGCAAGATGCGCGCCTTCGTGGAGCTCTGGGACGAGATCACCCGCGAGCGTTACGGGGTCGAGGATCCCAAGCTGCGCCGCTTCCGCTACGGCGTGCAGGTGAATTCCCTGGGTCTCACCGAGCAGCAGCCGGAGAACAACGTCTACCGCATCATCCTCGAGATGCTCGCGGTGACACTGTCGAAGAAGGCCCGCGCGCGGGCGGTGCAGCTCCCGGCCTGGAACGAGGCCCTCGGTCTTCCCCGTCCCTGGGATCAGCAGTGGTCGCTCCGGGCCCAGCAGATCCTGGCCTGCGAGACCGATCTCCTCGAGTACGACGACATCTTCGACGGCTCGCGGGTGATCGCGGCCCGCGTCGAGGAGCTCAAGGCCGAGGCGCGTGCCGAACTCGCCCGCATCGAGGCGATGGGCGGCGCGGTGGCGGCGATCGAGAGCGGCTACATGAAGGCGCAGCTCGTGGCATCCAACACGAAACGTGTTGAAGACATCGCCGCCGGTCGCATCCCGATCGTCGGGGTCAACTGCTACACGGAAGGCGAGCCGTCGCCGCTTCTCGCCGACGGCGGCGCCGCCTTTCTCGTCGTCGATCCGGAAGCGGAACGCCGTCAGATCGAACGTCTGCGTGCGCACCGCGAGATGCGCGAGCGGGCGGCGGTGGAACGCGCCCTGCGCGCGCTGCGCGCGGCCGCACAGGAGGGGCGCAACATCATGCCTGCCTCGATCGTCTGTGCCCGGGCCGGCGTGACCACCGGCGAATGGGCGGCGGTGCTGCGCGAGGTCTACGGCGAATATCGCGCCCCTACCGGCGTGGGCGGTGCGCCGTTTCGGCACTCGGATGCGCTGTTCGCGCCGGTTCGCGCGCGGGTCGAGGAAGCGACCCGGATTCTCGGCCGCCGACCCCGCATTCTCGTCGGCAAGCCGGGCCTCGACGGGCACTCCAACGGTGCGGAGCAGATTGCCGTGGCGGCGCGCGAGGCGGGCATGGAGGTCGTCTACGAGGGCATCCGCCTGTCCACCGCCCGCATCGCCAACAGCGCGCTCGAGGAAGGGGTCCATCTCGTGGGTCTGTCGGTCCTCTCGGGCTCGCACCGGGCGCTCGTCGCCGATCTCCTGGAGCGCATGCGGCGGCTCGGCATCGGGGATGTGCCCGTGGTCGTAGGCGGCATCATACCGCCCGAGGATGCGAAGGCCCTCTGCGCGGCCGGCGTGCGTCGGGTCTACACGCCCAAGGACTACCGGCTCGACGAGATCATGGCCGACATCCTCGACATCATCCTCGCCGCCCATCGTCGCGCGGCGTGACCCCGCGGCCCTGGAGGCTATCTTCCCGGGTGGAGCCGCCACTCTGAAGCGAGCATCTGCCGTGGCCACCGAACTCGAGGAGCTTTACGAAAAGGATTTCTACGCCTGGACGCGGCGGCAGGCGAAGGCGCTGCG
>CAZHHU010000168.1:0-3534 GCA_964532215.1 uncultured Geminicoccaceae bacterium | reverse complement strand
CGGAGAAGTACTGCTCGGTGTCGATCATGCTGGGGCACAGCGCGCGCATCGAACGGGAGATCGTCATCGAGGAGGAGACCCCCTAGCGGCCGGTCTCCTGGCCGTCCCGGTACTCCATGGGGCTCGCAGCACGGCTTCTTTTTCACTTGCGGTTGACAACCTGCAACGCAGTAGCCGAATCTGCGACAGGCGCGGGAAACCAGCGGGGCGGAACGGACCATGATCGCGCGTCGGCGTGTTCTGATCGGGGCGTCTGTGCTTGCCGTTGGGACCGGCGTCGGGTTGTGGGCCCTTCACCCGAAAGTGGTACTCATCCTTCGGCGCCGACGCTTCCTGGAAGCCCTGTCGAAGGGCCTGTGGCGCTACCCGGTGCGGCACCTCGAGGACGGCTTCGTCATGGTGGACGGGTGGATTCTGAAATCCGGCGATCTCGCGCCAACGCCATGACCGAGATCCGTCTTGGGGAGCTTTCCGAACACAGCGTCGACGGAAATTTCGACGTCTGCGTCTGCGGAACCGGGCCGGCGGGCATCACGCTCGCAATGCGCCTCATCGAGCGGGGCCATTCCGTGCTTCTCCTCGAAGGCGGGAGCGAGACGTTCACGGAGATCTCGCAATCCATCTACAAGGGTCGCAATGTCGGTCTGAATTACTATGACCTCGACATCACCCGCCTGCGCTACTTCGGGGGCACGTCGAACCACTGGGCAGGCTGGTGTCGCCCGCTCGACGCCCACGACTTCGAAGCCCGTGCCCATCACCATCTGAGCGGATGGCCGATCCGCAAGTCCGATCTCGATCCCTATGCAGCCGAGGCGGAAGCGATCCTCGAGATTCCCACCGGCCCATGGGAAGAGGAGCTGTGGGATGCCGCCGAAGGCTTCCGGAAGATCGCCTTCCGCTTCAGCCCGCCGGTGCGCTTCGGCGAGAAATACGGCCCGCGCCTTGCCCGTTCTCCCCGCACCCTCCTCATCCTCGATGCAAACGTCGTCGACATCCGCCTCTCGGACGGTCTCTCGCGCGTGGACCACTTGGTCTGCCGGTCGCTTGCGGATCCGGGTGTCGCGAAGCGGGTGCGATCGAGATTTTTCGTCCTCTGCTTCGGAGGCCTCGAGAATCCGCGCATCCTCCTCAACTGCAACCGACAGATACCCGCGGGCATCGGCAACGAGCGAGGCAACGTCGGAAGATACTTCTGTGAGCACCCCCATTTCACGCTGGGAAATGTCGTATTCTTTGACGAACCGGGAGAGAAGCTTCAGTTCTTCTCACCTACCACCGGTTTCATGGAGAAGTGGAAGGTCCTGAACTTCGGACTGCGCCTCCGTTCCGATCGCGAACGCAGGACGAATGTGCTGCTGGAGGCACTGCGGTCGGCGCTGTGCGGGATGCCCCCCGCGAAGCGCTTCCTGGATGCCGCGCGGGGTCGAAAGCTCCGCTGTTTCGAAAAAGGCTTTGTGGATGCGGTGCGCGAATGGGCCGGCGTCGCGCCCATGGTGGGATGGCTGCGGATCGCTGCCGAGCAGGCCCTCAATCCCGAAAGTCGCGTGTTCCTGATCCGCGAGACGGACCGGCTGGGCCTGCGGCGGATCGCGCTCGACTGGCGGCTCACCGAGATGGACTACCGTACGTTTCACGCGGCAGCGAAACGCTTCGCGATGGCGCTCGCGCGCCGCGAGCTCGGCCGCATCCGCATCGTCGAATGGGTGTACGATCCGCGCGCACCGGTGCCCACGGTCGGCGAGGACGGCGGCGGTGGCAACCACCACATGTGCACGACGCGCATGGCCGCCGCGCCCGAGGAGGGGGTCGTGGACCGGAACTGCCGCGTCTTCGGCATCGACAACCTGTACATCGGCGGCAGCAGCGTGTTCGCGACATCGGGCCACGCCAACCCCACCTACACGATCGTCCAGCTCGCCCTGCGGCTCGCCGATCATCTCCATGCCAGGCTGCGCGCGGAGACGCAGCCGGTGCGAAGCATCCGGCGCCGCGAGAGCGAAGCCGCCGCCGGCTCGCGGTTTCGCTGATGCCGCCCCATGCCCCGTCGATGCGCCCTTCCTCTTCGCCCTCGATCGGCCGGTAGCACATCTGCATTCCAGCGTCGCCTTCCGGGGCCCGATCCACGCATACCCACCTGCACGCGCGACGAGGGTCGCATTGCCCGCCGGCGGGAGAGAAGGCTACCTCGCGCGGGCACCTGGGTCCCGTGACAGGTGGAGACGAAGGTGGTCGACGGGAGAACGTGTCCGGTGATCGCGCTCGGCCTCGACGCGGCCGATGCCGATCACTTTCGCAGGCTCCTCGCCCAGGGGCGGCTGCCCCATCTCGCCCGTCTCCGCGAGCGCGGGCACTGGACCGAGATCGCTCCGGAATGGCCGGGGGTGGCGACCGAACCCTGGAACAGCTTCGTGCGCGAGCAAACACTCGCCGCGCATGGCGCCTTCCATATCAAGCTGTGGGACGCCGCGGCCATGCGCCCGGTCGATCAGCACCGGCTCGCGCCGCCCCCGGCCCCCTTCTGGCGTCATCTTCACCGGCAGGGCCGACGCGTAGCCGTCGTCGATGTGCCCTATGCTCCTCCGCCGGAGCAGAGTGAAGCGGCCGTCGCCCTCGAGGGCTGGCAGGGACATGACGCCACCGATCGCGGCCCCTGCGCGCGGGGAATCGACATCCCCCGGGCGAGCTGCGGCTGGCTCGGCCCGGAGCCGTACGGCGCCGTGGGCGATTACGCCCTCGTCGATCTCGAACGATGCTGTCGGGGGGCCACGGCTGCGGTCGCGGAGGTAGCGGTGCGCATCCTGCGCGAACAGCGCCCCGACCTGCTGCTGCTGGTATTCGGGGCGCTGCACCGGGGGGGACATTACCTGCATGCGCCGGAAGGCCTCGCCAGGGCAGGTCTCGTCACCCCGGCCACCGCCGAGCGGCTCGCCGGCGCCCTCGACGATATCTGGAGCGCGGTGGATGCGGCCGTCGGGCGCATCCTCGCTGCCGCCGGAGAGCGCGCCATCGTCCTGGTGTTCGCACTGCACGGCATGGGGCCGGAGAGCCCATGGACGGACCGCCTGCCGCTGCTGCTCGATCTCCTCGCTGGCGGGGCAGCTTCTGAAGGGAAGGGAGGATGGCTGAAGCGCCTGCGGCGGTCGCGCATGGTGCTCCGCCTGCAACGCCGCCTGCCCGAACGCCTGCGGCAGACATTCGGTGCATGGGCCTGGCGCCGCCTCTATGACTGGTCCCGGACCCGGATCTTTCCCGCCCCGAGCGAGGGGGTCGGTGCGCTGCGGCTCAATCTGCGCGGCCGGGAACGTGCGGGGATCGTGGCGCCCGGTGCGGAGGCACGCGCGGTGCTGGAGGAGACCGCCGCAGCGCTGCTCGGTCTGCGCGAACTCGCAAGCGACCTGCCGCTGGTCGAGACGGTCCGGCCGCTCCTCGACGCAGCCGGCGCGACCGTGGCCTCGACCCTGCCGGATCTCGTGATCCAGTGGCGTCCCCTGCCGTGGTGGATGTGCGAGGGGGTGCGGACGGCGGACGGGC
>CAZHHU010000167.1:0-3633 GCA_964532215.1 uncultured Geminicoccaceae bacterium | reverse complement strand
GCCGCGGGCGGCGCCGCATGACGCGTTGTCGAGCCCGGCCTGCCGCGCCATAGTTCGCCTGCGATGACGATGGAAGCACGACGCGTCAAGCTCCACGAGCGCCTCGAGGCGCTGCGGCTCCACCGCCGCGGCGGCGGCGAGGTGCGCGCCTGCGCCTGGCCCGGATGCGAGCGGGAAGGACGCTATCCCGCCCCCCGCTGCCGCGAGCGGCTTCGCGACTTCATCTGGCTGTGCCTCGAGCATGTGCGCGAATACAACCGCAACTGGGACTACTTCGCCGGCATGAGCGCCGAGGAGATCGACGCCCACCGCCATGCCGATTTCACCTGGCATCGACCGACCTGGCGCTTCGGCACCCGTGCCGCCGGTGATCCCCTGCGCGCGCGCTTCCACGATGCCTTCGGCCTGTTCGGCGACGCGGGGGCACCGGGGCAGCGCAGGCGCCGGACTGCGGGCGGTCGCATGGAGGAGATGATGGCGCGCCTGCGGCTCGAGCCCGGCTTCAGCGCAGACGAGCTCAAGCGCCGCTACAAGGAGCTCGTCAAGCGCTACCATCCCGATCTCAACGGTGGCGACCGCGCGGCCGAGGAGCGGCTCAAGTCCATCAACGAGGCCTACGCCTTCCTCAGAGCCTGGCTCGCCGGTGGCGGCCGCCGCTGAGCCCGGAGCGGGGGCGGCGGTTGAAGTCGGCGCCGGCGGCCTATACCTACTCTCGGGCACGTCCATCCGCGGGCGCCGGGTGCGGGCCGGGCGCGGAACGAGAGGAGAGGCGCGGTTGACGACCTTCGTCCACGACGAGCACGACTACACGCTCGGCCTGCCCGAGCGTCCGGATCGACCGGTCGATGTCCGTGAGACCTTCGGCATCGACGTCGACCTCACGGTGCGGGGCTTTTCCCTGCGCACCGATTACGTTCCCGAGGTCGACGCCAGCTACCAGTTCGATCGCGACACGACCCTCGCGATCCTCGCCGGCTTCGCGCACAACCGCCGGGTCCTGATCCAGGGCTACCACGGAACGGGGAAGTCGACGCACATCGAGCAGGTGGCAGCCCGCCTCAACTGGCCCTGCATCCGCGTCAACCTCGATTCCCACATCAGCCGCATCGATCTCGTCGGCAAGGACGCGATCGTGCTGCGCGACGGCAAGCAGGTCACCGAATACCGCGAAGGCATCCTCCCCTGGTCGGTGCAGCGGCCGGTAGCGCTCGTGTTCGACGAATACGACGCCGGCAGGCCGGACGTCATGTTCGTCATCCAGCGCGTGCTCGAGGCCCAGGGGCGGATGACGCTCCTCGATCAGAACCGGGTCATCCGTCCGCATCCCTCGTTCCGTCTGTTCGCCACCGCGAACACGGTCGGTCTCGGGGATACGAGCGGGCTCTACCACGGCACCCAGCAGATCAATCAGGGCCAGATGGACCGCTGGAGCATCGTCACCCAGCTCAACTATCTGCCCCACGAGGTCGAATGCCGGATCGTCCTCGCCAAATGCCCGGCATACGACACCCCCGAGGGACGCAGGCTGGTTGCGCGCATGGTCCAGGTGGCGGAACTCACGCGCCAGGGCTTCATGTCCGGCGACATCTCGACCGTCATGTCGCCGCGCACGGTCATCACCTGGGCGGAGAACGCCGAGATCTTCGGCGATGTCGGCCTCGCCTTCCGCCTCACCTTCCTCAACAAGTGCGACGAGGCCGAGCGTCACATCATCGCCGAATACTACCAGCGCTGCTTCGGTGCGGAACTGCCCGAGTCGGCGGCGATGGCCCTGTTCGCGTGAGCCGGGGGGAGGCATGGGCGATGCGGGGCCGCTGAGCGACCGGCTGGCGCGCTTCGAACGGGCGGTGGCGGCGACGCTGCGCGCCTTGGCGGAGCAGCCCGGGCTGGATGTCGCCTTCCGTCATCCGCGGCCCAACCGCGCGCTCGAGGATGCCCGGACGATACGGCTCGCGGCGCCGCGGGTCGAGATGCCGGGTCTCGACGTGCCGCGCGTGCGCGGCGAGGCGGATCGCATCGCCCTGCGCATGCGCTTTCACGATCCCGAACTGCACCAGCGCTTCCTTCCCCTCGCGGAGACGGCGGCGCAGCTTTTCGAGAGCCTCGAGGAGCTGCGCATCGAGGCTCTGGGAAGCCGCCGCTGGGTCGGAGTGCGCCGCAACCTCGAGGAGCTCTTCCGCGCCCGCCACGGCAGTGCGCTCGCCGAACAGGACGGGCGCGATGCGACCATGGTCGAGATCGTCGAGCTGTTCCTCCGCGAGCGCCTGCTCGGCTTCGAACTGTCGGCGCTGCAGCGGCGCCAGCTCGAGGCCTGGCGGCCGTGGCTCGAGGAGAAGGTCGGCGGCGAGCTCGAGGAGCTGCGCGCCCGGCTCGAGAACCAGGAAGCCTTCGCGCGGCGCGTGCAGGCGCTCCTGCTCGACCTCGGCCTTCTCGAGGACCTCGCACCCGAGCCGCAGCGGCTCGAGGCGGAGGAGGCGGATTCGCGCGAGCAGCGTGCCGTCGACGCGGAGACCGCGCAGGAGCCGCAGCAGGGAGAGAGCGCCCAGGGGGAAGAACCGTCGGCGCAATCCGGCGAGGACAGGGCCGAGGGCAGCGAAGGGCAGGAGGGCGAGGGCGAAGAGGGCGGCGAGAGCCGCCCGGGGGGAGGCGAGGGGGAGGACCGCAGCCGGTCCAATGCCGCCCCGCACTACCGCCCGCCCAGCGGCGAAGCGGCAGCCTACCGCGTCTACACGAGCCGCTTCGATGAGGTCGTCCACGCGGAGGAGCTCTGCGGTCCGGGAGAGCTCGCGCGGTTGCGGGCGCAGCTCGACAGCTACCTGCAGCGCTACCGGCAGATCGTCGGCCGCCTCGCCAATCGCCTGCAGCGCAGGCTCCTCGCGCAGCAGCAGCGCGCCTGGCAGTTCGACCTCGAGGAGGGGATCCTGGATACCGCGCGTCTTGCCCGGGTGGTCGTCAATCCGGCAACGCCGCTGTCCTACAAGCAGGAGAAGGAGATCGAGTTCCGCGACACGGTGGTGAGCCTCCTCATCGACAATTCCGGCTCGATGCGCGGGCGGCCGATCGCCATCGCGGCGATGAGCGCCGAGATCCTCGCGCAGACCCTGGAGCGCTGCGGCGTCAAGGTGGAGATCCTCGGCTTCACGACCCGGGCCTGGAAGGGCGGACAGTCGCGGGAGGCCTGGCTGGCTGCGGGAAAGCCGCCCAATCCCGGGCGTCTCAACGACCTCCGCCACATCATCTACAAGGCCGCGGACGCGCCCTGGCGCCGGGCCCGGCGTTCCCTCGGCCTCATGCTGCGCGAGGGCCTGCTCAAGGAGAACATCGACGGCGAGGCCATCCTCTGGGCGCACGGGCGGCTCCTCGCGCGGCCCGAGCAGCGCCGCATCCTCATCGTCATCTCCGACGGCGCCCCGGTCGACGACAGCACCCTCTCGGCCAATCCCGGCAACTATCTCGAGCGCCACCTGCGCGAGGTCATCGCCTGGATCGAGAGCCGCTCGGATGTGGAACTGCTTGCGATCGGCATCGGTCACGATGTGACGCGCTACTACCGCAGGGCGGTCACGATCTCGGATCCCGAGCAGCTCGGCGGCACCCTTCTCGGCGAACTGTCGGCGCTGTTCGAGCCGGAGC
>CAZHHU010000166.1:0-3668 GCA_964532215.1 uncultured Geminicoccaceae bacterium | reverse complement strand
GTGCCTGCATCCCGGAAGGCGTGGCGGTGTTCGATCTCACCCGGTTGCGCGATGGCCTGTGAGCAGGATCCGGGGCTCGGTCGCCTGCCGAGGCCCATGGTGCTCGATCCGGCACCGCGCCCGCTCTCGATTCTCTTCCTCTATTCGCGGCCGCCGCTTCCCATGACCCGGGGTGACGAGCTCACCGTCGCCCATCTGCTCGAATTCCTGCACGCCCGCGGCCATCGGGTGGACTTCGTGACCCTGCTGCCGGGCGGCAGGAAGCTCGCACCCGAGCACCGCGCCTGGCTCGAATCCCGCACGCGGGACCTCTTCCTGCTCGATCATCCCTGGCCTTCCGGATTCCTGCGCGCCTTGCGGGGCTGGCTCCGGGGGCTGCCCTTCCAGATCGGACTGCTCGAGAACCCGGAACAGTGCGCGCTGGCGGCAAGGCTCGCACGCGAGCGGGGCTACGATCTCGCCTATGCGTACTACATCCGCAGCGCCGAAGCGCTGAAGCGGGCAGCGCCCCACGTCGGCGCGAGCTTCCTGGCCCTCCAGCTCTCGCAGACGCTGAATACCGCGCGGCTCGCGAAAACTGCGGCAAGCTTCCCCGAGCGCGCCTTCTACCGGATCGAGAATGCACGCATCGCCCGTTACGAGGCCCGCATCTGGCGGCATTTCACCCGCACGGTGCTGATCGGGCGGAAGGATCTCGAGGCGATCCGCGAGGCCTGCCGGCGCTTCGGCGAACCCGAGATCGACAACGTCGTCTTCGGCCCGCACGGGGTGGACGTGGAGCGCTTCCGCCCCCCCGATCCCGCAGCGGTGGAGCCGGATCTCGTCCTCATGTCCGGAGTCATGCGCTATGCGCCCAATGTCGAGGCGGCGCTCTGGTTCCTGCGCGAGGTCTGGCCCCGCATCCGCACCCGCCGGCCTGATCTCCGCTTCGTTCTCGTCGGGCGGGATCCGGTTGCGGCCCTGCGTGCCTTCGACGGTCGCGACGGGGTAAAGGTGACGGGCACCGTGCCCGATCCTGCCCGGTGGATCGCCAGGGCCGCGGTCTGCGTGGCTCCCGTGCGCGCTGCTGCCGGTCTCCAGAACAAGCTGCTCGAATACATGGCCACGGCGCGACCGGTGGTGGCGACGCCGGAGGCGAACGAAGGGATCGGCGCCCGGGACGGAATCGAGCTGCGTCTCGCCGGCGAACCCGCGGCTTTCGCGGATGCCGTGCTGGAACTTCTCGCGCATCCCGCGGAGGGACGCCGGCTCGGCGAGGCGGCGCGGCGCTTCGTCGAGCGGCACTGGACCTGGGAAGGCCCCTTCCTCGCCCTCGAGCGGGCCTTCTATGCGGCGCTCGAAGAGCGCGCGCAGCGAGCGGCGGGATCGCTTTGCGTGTCGTGAATCGCGGCGTGACGCTCCATCAGGGCGAGCAGGCCCGCTCGCTCCTCCGTCCCGAGCTCGAGGGCGAGATGGAGGCCGTTTTGGGAAATCGCCACGACCTCCCCCGTAAGGGGTGCCGCGAGCAGCCCGTGAACCCGCACGCGCGCGCGGGGTGCGATGCCGGAAGGTGGAGGTTCGAGTCGCAGGCCGCTCGGCGAGATGTCCACCACCCGGGCCTCGTGACGTCGGCCTCCGCATTCTACTTCGACCGCGATCGAGACCGGCTGGCGCGGCTCTCCGCGGCGATCGACTTCCGGTGAAGCCGTGCGCACGAGGCGAACGAGCGTGGCACGAAGCTCGGCCGCCGCCTCGTCGAGACGGCGCGCGAAGGTCTCGACCCGGCCGGCCCGTTCACGGTTGGCGCGGGCTTCCTCGGCATAGGTGGCGATTTCCTCGCTGATGCGCTCCACTTCCTGAGCGGCATGGGCGACGTTCGCGCCGATGTCCCGGGTGGTCGCATGCTGCTGCTCGACGGCGGCCGCGATCGTCGCGGTGATGCGATCGATCTCCCCGATACGGTCGACGATCCGGGTTACCGCGCCGACGGCTTCACCCGAGGCTTCCTGAACGTTGGCGATGCGACGGCCGATGTCTTCGGTCGCCTCCGCCGTCTGCTGGGCGAGCGCCTTCACTTCACTCGCGACCACCGCAAAGCCCTTGCCCGCCTCGCCGGCACGCGCCGCCTCGATGGTCGCATTGAGCGCGAGCAGGTTGGTCTGTTCGGCGATTTCGGCGATGGTGCGGGTGACATCGCCGATGCTCCGGGCGAGTTCGGAAAGGCGGTCGAGCGTGGCGCGCGTGTTCTCGCCGATCGACACGACCTCGCCCGTGGTGTGGGAAGCCTCGCCCAGGCGGCGGCTGATCTCGCCGACGGCCTCGGCGAGCTGTGAGGTGCCGGCGGCGACGCCGCTCGCGAGTTCGCGGGCGTTGTGCGCGGAAGCGACCATGCGTTCGCTCGACTCGCCGAAGGCGCTCACGGACGCGGCAACACCGCTCGCCTCCTCGCGCATCCTGCGCGTGAAGGCTTCGAGTTCGGCGACCGAGCCGGTAAGGTTGGTCTCGAGATTCTCGGCGAGGGCCCGAAGTGCCTCGGCACGCTCTTCCGCTGCCGTCTCCACACGCTTGCGGAAGCCGGCGAGGGCCCGGGCGAGATCACCGATCTCGTCGCGACGCGAGAGACAGGGGAGCCCCGCTTCCGCGCGCCCCCCGGAGGTTGCGGTGGTGAGATGCTGCAGGGGGCGGATTACGCCCAGGATGAGGTAGCCGGCGAGGAGGGCGAGGGTGAGCAGCGCCGCGGGCCCCCAGAACAGCGCGCGACTCCGAGCCTGTGCAGCCGCTTCCCGAACGCGGTGTGCCTCTTCGAGCACCTCGTTCATCGTTTGATCCCGCAGTTCGCGCACGATGTTCATGAACGCAGCGACCGCTCCGGTCATCGCTTCGGCTTCGGTGTCGAATTCCGGCATGTAGGCGTTACCGGCCGCGGTGCCGCCCTCGAGATAGGCATGAGCGAGCTTGCGCCCCTTTTCGACGAACCCGGGAACGCGCTGTTCGATGGTTGCGATACTCGTGACGAGTTCCTCCCGACCGAGGCGGCGGGCGATCTCCTTCGCCCTGGCGAGGTCCTCCTTGAGGCGGGTCGCGTAGGCGAGCGCCTTCACCTCGCCGTCATCGAGCCCGTTTTCGCCGCGGGTCGCGGAGAGATCCGTGAACCACTGCCACACCTGGACCATGTCGTAGCGGATCTCTCCGGCGAGATGGGTGAACTCGAGCACGTCGCCGGCAAGACGGTCGAGGTCGTGGTCGAGCACTTCGAGCGAGCTCCCGACCTCTCCGGTCGACCGCAGCGTCTGCCAGGCGAGATCGCCGACGGCGATGCCGGTGATGAGGAGAAAGGCGCCGAGTTTGGTCGGGAGGCCCGTGAACGGGAAACGCATCGAAAGGACTCTCCGCTGACGCGATCCGATTTGCGCGCGGAGGTATCTGAAGAATCTTACCGCGGAATTAAAACGGGAGAGAAATCCACAGGCGCCCTCAGTCTTCCGCCACCCGCACGAGTACCTTGCCGAAGGTTCGCCCCTCGAGCAGTTCGATGAGGGCCTGAGGCGCCCTCTCCAGCCCCTCGTAGACCTGCTCCCGATAGCGGATCCGTCCCGCCCGCAACAGCGCCGTGACTTCCTGCTCGAACGCGGGCCGCAGATGTTCGAAGTCCCAGACGATCATCCCTTCGAGGCGGAGGCGCCGGACGA
>CAZHHU010000165.1:0-3683 GCA_964532215.1 uncultured Geminicoccaceae bacterium | reverse complement strand
GCCTCATTGAAGCATGTCCTCCATCGGCGCCGGCGGCTCGAACTCCACCGGCTGCTCGCGGACTCGGCGCCGCCAAGGCGGTCCGAGGACGAGCGGTGCGACCGCGAGCGCCGTCAGCTCACGGTCCTGTTCGTCGACCTCGTCGGTTCGACCGAACTTGCATCCCGGATCGACGCTGAGGAGCTGCACGAGCTGCTGCTCGCCTACCGCGCCGTGGTGGGGGCCGAGATCGAGCGCTTCGGGGGGCATGTCGCCGGCTTTCAGGGGGATGGCATCATCGCCTGCTTCGGCTGGCCGCGGGCCTTCGAGGACATGGCGGAACGCGGCGTGCGGGCGGCGCTCGCGGCGGTCCGGGCGACGGCACGCATTTCCGTTCCGCAAGGTGGCACCCTCGCGGCACGGGTGGGGGTCGCGACCGGTGAGGTCGTGATCGATGCGCGCACGGGCAGCAGCGAAACCCTCGTCGGCGACACGCCGCATCTCGCTGCCCGGCTGCAGGCGGAGGCCGGGCCGGGGGAGGTGGTGATCGCGGATTCCACCCACAGGCTCGTGCGCGGGCTGTTCGAGACCGTCTCCCTGGGCCGGCGTTTCTTGCGCGGTTTCGGCGCGCCGGTGGTCCTCCACCGCGTGGCGGGTGAGGCCGTGCATACGAGCCGCTACGCCGCGCGCCATCCGACCGGCGGCGGGGTGGTCCAGGGACGCGAGGCGGAGCGGAGCTTTCTTCGCCACCGCTGGCAGCGTACCCTCGCGGGCCACGGCTGTGCGGTGCTGCTTCTGGGCGAGCCGGGCATCGGCAAGTCCTGTCTCGCCACCGAAGCCGCGGCCCGGGCCGAGGCCGAAGGCTATCCCGTCGTCCGCTGCCAGACCTCCTCCCATCGCCGCGACAGCCCCTTGTGGCCGGTCCTGACCTGGCTCGAATCCGCAATCACCGCGTTGCGGCAGCGGGGCGACGAAGAGGAACGGCTGCTCCTCGACGTGTTCCTCGCCCGGGCCGGCATTCGCGACCCGGAGGGCGCCGCCGCCCTCGCCGCCCTCGCCGGCTGGTCGAGCGGCCGGGATGTGCCCGCGAGCGGTGCGCGGCTGCGCGAGGCCGCGCTCGGCGTGTTGCTCCGCCTCTGGCGCGAGAATGGTCCGCGCCTCCTCCTGATCGAGGATCTGCACTGGGCGGATGCGAGTACGCTCGAGCTCGTCGGTCGTCTGCTCGACGACATCGGCCGGGTGCCCGTCATGCTGCTGGTCACCTCCCGCGAGGCACCGGCGGGGGAGCTCGGCCACCGGCTCGAGCTCGCGCGCATGGGACTCGACCGCCTCGATCGCGAAACCGCGACGGCTCTCGTGCGCTCCTGTCCGGGCGCAGACGCGCTTTCCCCCTCGACCGTGGAGGCGGTCGTCGCGCGCGGTGACGGCGTTCCGCTCCATCTCGAGGAGATCACCGCGGCGATGGTGGCCGGCCACGGCGACGCGCAAGCGGTGCCGACGAGCCTCCGCGACTCGCTCGCAGCCCGCCTCGACAGCGTGCCGGAAGCACGGGAGATCGCCAAGATGGCCTCGGTCTTGGGGCGAAGCTTCCACCGCGAACCGCTGATCGCGCTCGTCGGCGACCGTGCCGCCACCGAGCGGGCCGTTGCCCGACTCGTCGAGATGGGGCTGCTGCTGCCGCGAGGCGACGGCTACATCTTCAAGCACGCGCTCGTTCAGGAGGCGGCCTACGCTTCACTGCTGCGGCGCAGGCGCACCGAACTGCACGCCCGGGTGGCTGAGCTCTTCCTCGGAGTCCCGCCCGGCACGCCCCAGACGGCACCGGAGCTGCTCGCCCACCATCTCGAACGCGCCGGCAGGACGGAAGCCGCGATCCACTATCATGCCGCCGCCGCGGAGGCCGCCAGCGACCGCGGGGCCAACCGGGAGGCGACCCGCCACATCGAGCGTGCCCTCAGGCTGGCCGATGAGCTTCCGGCGGCGGAAGGGCGTACCGCGCTCCAGCTGCGGCTGCTCACCGTGCTCGGTCGGGTGACGGTGGCGCTCTACGGTCACGCTTCGGACCGCATGGCCGAGGTGTACCGTCGGGCCCTTGCGAAGAGCGGCGACAGCAGATCGGCCGCGGCCCGCCTGCCCGTGCTTCTGGCACTGACCGTACATGCGACCGTAGGCGGCGATCAGGATGCGGCGCGCGGGTACGCGCGACGGCTCGAAGGGCTCGCGGCCGAGACGGCCGATGCCGTCACACAGGTCGCCGCCCATTACGGGATGGGCATCACGCATGCCTGGCGCGGTGAGCTGCCGGCGGCGCTCGAACATTTCGAAGCCGCCCTCGGCCTCTACGCGATCGATCAGCACGCCCGGCACGTCGCCATGTTCGGCCAGGACGCCGGCGTCGTGTGCGGCTGCCGGGCAGCGACCGTGCTCCTGCAGATGGGACGTGTCGCCCGCGCACGCAGCCTTTTGACCCAGGCCGTGGAACTCGCGGAGGATCTCGCCCATCCGTTCAGCGTCAGCTACGTGCTCAACTGGCAGGCCCTTTATGCGCTCGAGTGCGAAGACCTCGCCGAAGCGGAGCGGGTCGTGCACCGGAGCCTGGACTACGCCCGCGAGCAGCACTTCTCGACCTTTGCCGCCATGAGCGGGGTCCTGCTCGGGCATCTCCATCTGCTGCGCGGCGAGCCCGAGGCCGCGCGGCGGATGCTCGCGGACGCTTCGCGGGCCCTCGACGCGACCGGAACCCGCTGCTTCCGGCCGTATGCGGACACGCTCATCGCCTCCGCCCTCGCGGAGCTCGGCGAGCTGGAGGGCGCGCGGGCGCGGGCCGAGGACGCCCACCTCTTCGCCCGGCGTAGCGGCACCCGCTGGGTGGAGGCCGAGACCCACCGCCGCCTCGCCGCGATCGAGCGAAAGGCGGGGGCCGCGCCGGCTGCGGTGTATGCGCACCTCGACCGGGCGCGGGCGGTTGCCGAACGGCAGGGGGCGACCCTCGCGGCACTGCGGGCGCTCACCGACCTCGCGCACCCGGATCTTCGCGCCGATCGCGCGGGGCTCGCGGACCGGCTTTGCCGGACCATAGACCGGATCGATCCCCGTCCCGGGCTTTCGGCCGTCACCCGCGCCCGCGCCGCGCTTCGCGAGCTCCAGAGCGCGCGGGCGTGAGGCAGGGACCGGTTCTCGACCCGCGATGCGTGCGGTCGAGCGCAAGCGGTACGGGCAAGCGCGAGGCGCGGCGCAGCTTCCAGTTCAGGGAGCGCTGAACCGCGAGGGCAGGTTTCGAAACATGCGCAAGCCGGGCCTATGCCCGGCTTTTTCGCACAGGCCGCGCCGCGGTGTCATCCGGGCTCGCCTCGGATTCGGCCGCCATCGATGGATCCGGGCTCTCTTCGTCGCCACACGGCTTCCGTGGCTGGCGCCCCGACATGCGTTCGAGGATCACCGCCGCCACCGCCTCCGCGTCGCGCTCGACGTCGCACTCCCAGGCGACTTCTACGTGCCATCCCAACCGCTCAAGCTCCGCGATCTTGCGACGGTCGCGGGCCTCATTGGCCGCGAACTTTTGTCGCCAATAGGCTTGGTGCGTCTTCGGCATCGTGGCTCTCTTACAACCCGGATGGCGGTGCCAGTAGCATCCGTGTACGAAAACCGCCGTTTTGGACTCCGGGAACACGAGGTCCGGGGAGCCAGGGAGGTCTCTGCGGTTG
>CAZHHU010000164.1:0-3764 GCA_964532215.1 uncultured Geminicoccaceae bacterium | reverse complement strand
GATGGAGTTGACGTTCCAGGTCGCGACGGTGATCGACATCCGCTCCTCCGCGCCGTCGGCCGGGACCGGCCCTGGTAGCGAAGGTGAGGGAATGCGGGCGGAATCTCAAGCCGGCGGGCCCGATGCCGCGGCGCGCTCGCGCGATCCCGTCCCTTCGTCCCTGAGGAGGCTCGAGCCTGTGCCTTCACACCACGGCGTCGGGCTCGGCGTTGCGCACCCGGATCCCCAGGGTCGCAGGCGTCGCGACGGCATCCCGCGCGCGCTCGCGCGGCCGCGTCGTATTGGCCTCGCCGGAATCTCGACCCGCCTCCACCATCTCGGGCGCCTCCGCCTCCCATGCCGCTCCGCCGGTCGCCACGCGGCGCACCAGGGGCATGAACAGCAGGGCCGCGAAGAACAGGACGCTGATCGCGAGGAACAGGTCGGCAAAGGCCATGACGAGGCTCTCGCGGACGGCGAGGGCGTGCAGGAGCTCGAGGCCGGCGCGATCGGTGCGTGCGGGATCGGCGAAGTAGCTGCCGAGATGGGCGCGGATCGCGTCGAACCGCTCGAAAACGGGAATGCGGGCGGGATCGACGGCCTCGCGCAGCATCGCGTAATGGAAGTCGATGCGGCGCTCGAGGAAGGTGTCGATGGCCGCGAGCCCGATCGCGCCGCCGAGATTGCGCATGAGATTGTAGAGGCCGCTCGCGTTGCCGACCTCGTCCCTGGGCAGGCGGCCGAGCGCGATCTGCGTCATGGGGAGAAAGCAGAACATGATCGCGACGCCGCGCACGGCCTGGGGCCAGAAGAGCTCGCCGAAGCCCGACTCGTGGGTGAGCCCTGCATTGAGGTAGAGCCCCGCACCGAAGAGCAGGAAGCCGGTCGCGAGCAGAAGGCGCAGGTCGAACCTCTTCTCGATGATGCCGGCGATCGGCCCCGAGAGAAACTGGAAGATGCCGGTCACCGCCATGATCGTGCCGATCTCGAGCGCATCGAAACCGCGCACGGTGGCGAGAAAGAGCGGCATCAGATAGATCGAGCCGTAGAGCCCGACGCCGATCGCGAAACTGAAGAAACAGCCCAGGGCGAAGTTGCGGTCGCGGAAGGCCCGCAGATCGACCACGGGATGCGGGATCCTGAGTTCGCGCCACAGGAAGAGGAGGCCGGATGTGAGGGCGAGGAGCGAGAGGATGCGAATCGTCCGGGACTCGAACCAGTCCTCGCCGGGCCCCTCTTCGAGAACGTACTGGAGGCTCCCGAGCGCGAGCGCCACGAGCAGGATTCCGGGAAAATCGATCTTCCGCAAAAGCGAGCGGTCCGGACGGTCGACATCGACGAGGCGCAGCACGGCCGAGGTCACGACGAGGCCGGGCAGGAGGTTCACCAGGAACAGCCCGTGCCAGGAGAGGTGCTCGGTGATCCAGCCGCCGAGGGTCGGGCCGATGGTGGGCGCCACGGTGGCGACGAGACCGGCGGCGATGGTCGCCGCGCTGCGTCGCTCGGGCGGGAACATGACGTAGTTGGCGGTGAACACGGTGGGGATCATGATGCCGCCGAAGACACCCTGCAGCGCCCGGAAGACGGCCATGGACGCGATGTCCCACGCCATCGCGCAGGCGGTGCTCGTGACGGTGAAGCCGAGCGCGGCGCCGGCGAAGAGAAGGCGTGTCGAGACGAGGCGCGCGAGCCAGCCGGTGAGCGGAATGACGACGACCTCGGCGATGAGATAGGCCGTCTGCACCCAGCTGATCTCGTCGAGACTGGCCCCGAGGCCGGCGCGGATCTCGGCGAGCGAACTCGCCACGATCTGGATGTCGAGAACGGCCATGAAGAGGCCGAGGATCATGGCGAGATAGCCTGCGACGGTCCGTGCCGGAAGGCGCGCGGACGCCCTCGCGCTGGAAGGGGCGCCGGCCGCGCTCATCGACGCGCGGCGATCCGCGATCGCGGCCGGTCGCGCAGATCGACCGCGACCTCGACCGACATGCCGGGAACGAGCCGACCCACGAGCGGGTGATGGGGCGGCAGGGCGATGCGCACGGGCACGCGCTGGACGATCTTGGTGAAATTGCCGGTGGCGTTTTCCGGCGGCAGCAGACTGAATTCGGCGCCGCTCGCGGGAGAGAGGCTTTCGATCCGACCCTCGAGCGGCACGTCCGGGAAGGCATCGACGGTGATCGCGACCCGCTGCCCGGGAGCGAAGCGTCGGATCTGGGTCTCCTTGAAGTTCGCTTCGACCCACAAGGAATCGAGCGGGACCACGACCATGAGCCGGAGACCGGGCCGCACGTACTGACCGACCCGCACCGCGCGGGCGGCGACGACGCCCCCGACCGGTGCGCGGATCTCGGTGTAGGAGAGGCGGGTCTGCGCGAGCTCCACGGCGGCCACGGCACGCGCGACGGCGGCGTCGAGGGCCGGGATGCGACTCCGGAGAAGCGCGAGCTCCGCCTCGGCTGCGGACAGCCTGGCTTGCGCCGCCCTTTCCCCGGCCTCGGCCTTCTCGAGCTGGGTCCGCGCGACATCGAGCTTCTCCTCCGCCGCCACGTTGCGCGCCGCAAGACGCTTTGCGCGGAGATGGAATTTCCGGGCCAGCCGCCGTTCCGCCTCGGCGGCTGCGAGCTCGGCCCGGGCGGCGGCGATGCGCGCGCGGGCAAGAGCGATCTCGCCATCGAGGCTCGCCCGTTCGGCCTTCGCCCGGGAAAGCGCGGCGCGCGCGTCGCGAAGCGCGAGTTCGAACTCGCGCGCATCGAGCCGGACGAGCAGCTGCCCCCTGCTCACGCGCTCGTGATCGTGCACGAGCAACGCCGCCACATAGCCGTCGATCCTGGGGCTTACGGGCGTGATCTCGCCCCGCACATAGGCGTCGTCGGTGGTCTCGAGGTGGCGCCACACGGTCCACCAGCGATGGGCGAACGCTCCGCCCGCGGCGACGAGGCCGATCGCGAGCAGCACCACGGCGAGGGCGCGAAGGCGGCGGCGCATGGACGGCCCGGATGGACTGAACGGTTCAGTCCAATCCTAGGAGAACATGCGCCTGCCGCAAGGGCGAAGTCCCCGCTGGCGCATCCTGCTCGGCGAAGGATGCCCCGAAGGACCGCACCCGGCCGCGGCTCTCGCCGCCCGGGTGGCCGAAGCCCGAAACGGAGACCGCGCCCGAACATGGCGACCGCGGCGACGGAATGTGCTCTCGCGGCTCGGCCGTCGAAGCCGCGCGCGAGCGCCCGGGTCCAGTTCGCGCTGCCATGGGCAGCCTCACCGGCACCGGACCGCCCTGACGCCCCGCTCCCCGAACGCGCGGATCCGACCCCTGCCCGGCGCCCGAGGCTCGGCTGCCGCAGGACGGGCCCGGGCACGGGCGCGGGCAACCGGCGGCGGCAGGACGCGCTCCGCGCCCATGCATGGGCGGCGTACGGTCCCCCGCTGCGATGTGGCGGGCAGGGCGGAGCGCTCGCGGGCCGTGCATCGCGTATCGGGACAGCGACCATCAGGCGCCTGCGGGCTTCGGGCGCCTCAGGAGCGCGGGACGCAGCGCCTGTGCGGGCCGCGGCATCCGGCACGCACCCTGCGTCCGGGCGGTTTCCCCCGGGCGCCCGGAAGATCTCTTCGGGAAAGGTCCGGCGGCGATCGCAGCCCGCCCGTGTTGCACTCTCGGTCTCCTCCGACCGCCTCGCCGTGCCGCTCTTCCCCCAGAGGGCGCCGGCAGCTGCGCAGGCCGGTGCTTTCTGGACTGAACGGTTCAGTCGCACTACAAATGGATCATCGAAGCCGCAGCCCGGGCG
>CAZHHU010000163.1:1393-3803 GCA_964532215.1 uncultured Geminicoccaceae bacterium | reverse complement strand
AGCAGACCCCGCGGCAGATGGGGCGCGCCGACGCTCTTGTACCACAGTCCGGGCGGGAGTCGATAGGCCCGGACGTCGTCCCGGGCCGGATGGATGAGCGCGGCGAGCTCGGCCAGAAGCGTCTCCAGCCCGTCGCGGTCCGTGTAGAGGAGAAAGACGGAATACTGCACCGGCAGCCCATGCCGCTTGAGGCAGGCGTGCACCCGCCGCAGGCGGCGGGGGCTCGCGATATCGTAGGCCACAAGCCAGGGACGCCGCCTGCTCATGCCAGCACCTCCCTGAGACAGCGGCGGAGACGCGCGAGCATGAGCGCCGCGAGATGGGCGATCCTCGGCGCCTCGCGCTCGTAGCGACGCGCAAAGCGGCGGTGGATGTCCTTCTCCTGCCGATGGCGGTCGGGATGGGCGGCCATGTAACGGGCGAGATCGAGCAGCGTGGGCACGAGGGCGAGGATGAGGATGTCCGCCATGTCCGCCCGCAGGTTCCAGTTCTCCGGATCGCCGCCCTGAAAGCGCCAGCCCAGTCCTTCCTCGAGCAGCAGGCGGGCGAGATGGGATTCGAGCAGCGCGCGCATGCGGGCAAGCATCTCCTCGGCGGAAAGCGGCGCGCCCTGTCGCTCGAGGAGGGCGTGGATGCGCAGATCCACCGAACGCCGCCGCAGATCGCGCAGCAGCAGGCCGAGGCTGGTGCGGAGATCGAGCACGAGGCGGCGTTCCTCGGCCGCACACCAGTTCTCCCGGATCTCCGTGAACGCACCCGTGGCCGCCGCCTGCTCGATGAGGACGCGGGTATCCGTGCGCCGGCTGCGCACCGGCAGGCAGCTTCCGAGCAGGGTGCCGTCGCGGCGCAGAAAGGAGAGCGGAATGCCCGCTTCGAGCAGGCTCTCGAGCAGCCGCCCGTCGATCTCCGCCGGGCCGCGCAGCACGAGGCGGGAGAGACAGCGCAGCGGCACCCGCCCCTGCGCGCCCCAGGGCCGCCTGAGCTCCAGAGCCGGTCCGTCGCGCAGCAGCCGCACCGGAGCACCGCTGGCATCCACGTAGAGTGCGCTCATGAGGCATCCTCCCCGGGCTCGATGGGAACCGTGGGTGGCACACGTTCGCGGATCTGGCGTGAAAGCTGCCGCGCCATGCGGGCAAGGAGGCGGGAGAGGGCGGGTGCGCGCGTCTCCCAGGCCTCGTAGAAGCGGCGCCTTCCCCCCTTCTCGAGGTAGCAGGCCTCGCCGGCGCGGCGGAAATCCCGCCGGCTCAGGGTGCGCGCGAGAAACAGCGCCGCGACCCAGCCGTCGATGTGCCCCCGCAGCGGCTCGACGAGATCGCAGGCGAGCGAATCCCGCCCCGCCGCAGGCGCGTGCAGGGCGCCGAGCATGGGATCGAAACCGTGGAGCTGCACCCGCCGCGCGGCCTCGAAATGGAGCAGGGTGTAGCCGAGGGAGAGACAGGCGTTGACCGGGTCCCTGGGCGGCCTGCGGTTGCGTCCCGAAAAGCCGAGCGAGGCCGGAAACAGGGTGGCGTAGGCCTCGAAGTGAAGGGCTGCACCCGTCCCCTCGAAGCCGAGCAGAGATGCGAGATCCGGCGCATCCCGGGCCGCCCCGGCGAGCTCCTCGAGGCGCGCCGCCGCCGCGCGCAGGCGCAGGCCGTTGCCCCGCCCCTCGGCGGCGAAGCGGGCGAGCAGGCGCCCCTGACCCGCGAGCTTGGCGGCGACGATCTCGCGCGCGAAGGCGAGCCGGCGCCCGGGATCGCGCACGAGCTCGTACTGCCGCAGCCGCAGCTCGAGATCCTGCCGCGGGCGGCCGAGGAAGCGCGCCGTGGGCTCGGGATGACGGCCTGCGAGGATGAGCACCCCGACATCCCGGCGCCACAGCTCGGCGAGAAGGCTGGTCGAGATGCGCGCGCCGGAGCGCAGGATGAGGCGCTCGATGCCGGAGAGCGGGAGGCTCTTCGGCCGGCTGTCGGGAAGGCGGATGACAAGCGCACCCCGCTCCTGCGCGAGCTCCGCATCCCGCCGGTCGACATAGACGGTCTGCAAGGGCGCCTCCTCAGTCGAAGTAGAACCAGTCGCGGTCCTCGGGGGGCGTGGCGATGCCGAGGGTGCGCGTCTTCTTCGGATCTTCGGGCCGGAAGACGACGAGACTGTCGACGTCGTCGCGGATCTCGGCCTCGAGTTCGGCGATCAGCCGCGCCGCCTCCGCGTCCTCGAGCCAGCATTCATGCACGCTCTTCTGACCGCCCGCGGACCAGCTCTTCACCACCGCGAGCACCCGCCGAAGACGGGTGGGATCGCGGATGTCGTAGGCGACGACATAGAGGCGACGGGTCGGCATGGCCTGCTCCGGCGCAGCTCCGAAAGAGGCGGACTCCAGGCGGACAGGTCGTGCGCGCCCTGCGCATATCCAGCTGCGGCAGGCCTGCCG
>CAZHHU010000163.1:0-1293 GCA_964532215.1 uncultured Geminicoccaceae bacterium | reverse complement strand
GATCATCGGCCGCGCAATGGTGTCGGGAGAATCCGGGCATGGCGGACGGCAAGAAAATCCTCGTGGTTTCGCTCGGGCGCACGCCGCAGGTGGTGACCGAGACCCTCTGGTGTCTGCTGCAGCGCCCCGAGCCCTTCATCCCCGATGAGATCCACCTTCTCACCACCAGCCTCGGCGAAGGCGCCATCAGGACCGGCTGGGACGGCATCTTCCTCTGCGATCCCGACGACAGCGGCGCCATCGCCGGGGTGCGGGGCGGCAGGCTCGCCGAGCTGTGCCGGAGCTTCGACATCACGCCGCCGAGGATCTTCATCCACACGCCGCAGCCGCCGCCCCTGGATCTGCGCAACGAGGATGCGAGTCTCGCCTATGCCGATCTCTGCGTGCGCGTGCTCGCCATCCTGCGCCGCGAGGACCCGGAGCCGCGGCTCCACGTCTCGATCGCGGGCGGGCGCAAGATCATGAGCTTTTATATGGGCTACGCGCTCTCGCTGCTGGGACGGCCGGAGGACGAACTCACCCATGTGCTCGTCTCGCCGCCCGAATTCGAGGGGCGCGACTTCTGGTGGCCGGGCGGCCCGCCGGGGGTGATCGAGACCGCCGGCGCGCGGCTTGCGACCGACCGCGCCGAGGTGGAGCTCGTGCCGGTGCCTTTCCTCGCGCTGCGCGAACATGTGGACGAGGCGCTGCTGATGCGGCTGGTGGAAGGCTCGGTGGGGTTCAGCGAGCTGGTGCAGTGGATGTCGGGCCGCATCGTGCCGGAGCTGGTGCTGTGCCGTTCCAGGCCGCGCATCACCTACGGCGGCCGCACGCTCGAGCTGCAGCCGCTGCAGGCGGCGATGCTGCATGTCCTCGCCCGCGCCCTGCGGGAGAACTGGCCGGGTTTCGGCCCCGAAGGCGTGGGAGGCTCGGGCTGGCTCAGCTGGCAGGAGTTCGAGGACGGCGGGCGTCCGCTGCAGGCCTTCCAAGAGGCCTATGAGAAACTTGCTCCCGGCCGTTCACCCGGGTTTCTCGATGACGTGAAGACAGTGCTCCACGGAGCCCCCAGAAACTTCGACTTCGAGGCGTTCCGCGGTCGGCTGCAGCAGCTGCGGGCCAAGCTCGGCCGGGCACTGCGGGAGTTCGGGCACACGGGACCGGCGGCGCTCAGGATCGAGCATCGCCGCTGCCGTATCGCCATCCCCGGCAAGACGGATCCTCAATGGCGGGAGATCTTCGGCCTGGTGGGAGTGGCGCCCGAGCGCATCCGCTTCGAGGATTGATGGCTCAGACGAGCGGCGGATAGTCGCGAAA
>CAZHHU010000162.1:0-3803 GCA_964532215.1 uncultured Geminicoccaceae bacterium | reverse complement strand
TCGGCCACCAGGGCGGCTCCGCCCTCGCGCTCTCGCGCTATGCCAGGAACCCGGATGCGGCCTGGATCTTCATGCAGTGGGTGACCTCCAAGGACGTGGTCGCGCGAAGCTCGATCCTGGGCGGCGGCGCCTCACCGGTGCGCATCTCGGCGTTCGAGGACCCGCGCGTCAAGGAGGCGGCCAAGGTCGGGCCCGGCACCACGCGCCACTTCCCGGCCATCCGCTGGACGATCGAGAACGCGATGGGCTCGGAGCCCGACATGCCGGCCTGGGCGGAGATCGCGAACAACGTCATCCCGGTCGAGCTCGGCAAGCTGCTCGCGGGGCAGTACGCCTCCGGCAAGGAATGCATGGAGGCGATCCGCAAGCAGGCCGACGAACTCGCAGCTCCCTTCCGCAAGGTGTAATCCGGGGCCCGGCCCGGGTGCGTCCCGGGGCCGGGCCTGCCTCTTTGCGAGGTGGTGATGGGCGCGGATCTCGTCCTCGGCATCGACAGCAGCACGACGGCGACCAAGGCCATCGCATGGACCGCCGACGGCCGGCCCATGGCCGAGGGGCGCGCTCCGGTCCCCATGGCCGAAGTGCGGCCGGGCTGGTTCGAGCAGGGGGTCGAGGACTGGTGGCGCTCGCTCGCGCGCGCGCTCCGCGCCCTGTTCGCGCAGATCGAACCGTCACGAATCGCCGCTCTTGCCATTACCAACCAGCGCGAGACGATCGGCTTTCTCGATCGCGGTGGCGAGGAGCTGCGGCCCGCCATCCTCTGGCTCGACGAGCGCTGCCGCGAGGATGTCGAGCTGCTCGCGGCCCGCGTCGGTGCCGGGCGATTCCGGGAGATCACCGGCAAGACCCCGGACATCACCCCGGCGATCTTCGCCGCCCACTGGGTGCGACGCCACGAGCCGGAACGCTGGGCGAAGCTGGGCGCGCTCGTCGACGTCCACGGCTATCTCGTCTGGCGCCTCACCGGCGAGCGCCGCACCTCCTGGGCGAGCGCGGACCCGCACGGTTTCCTCGACATCGCGACGAAACGTTATCATCCTGAGCTGCTCGCTGCCCTCGGGATCGATGCCGCGCAGCTGTTCACGCCCGAAAGGCCGGGCGCGCTGCTCGGTCGGGTGGGCGCGGAAGCGGCGCGCGAAACGGGCCTTCTTGCCGGCACGCCGGTCTTCGCCGGCGGCGGCGACGGTCAGGCGGCGGGTCTCGGCGCGGGCGTGCTCGCGCCCGGCCGCGCCTATCTCAACCTCGGCACCGCCGCGGTATCCGGCGTCTACGGGCGGGCGCCCAGGACGGACCGCGCCTTCCGCACCCTGACGGCGCTCGACGGCGAAGGCTACATCTACGAGCTCTGCCTGCGCACCGGCGCCTTTCTCACCGACTGGATGGTGCAGCGGGTCTTCGGCCTCGACCCCGCGGGCGATCCCGACTGCTACCGCCGGCTCGAAGCGGAGGCGGCCGCAATCCCGCCGGGCGCCGACGGGCTTCTCCTCCTGCCCTACTGGTCGGGGGTCATGGCGCCGCACTGGAATCCGGACGCCTGCGGGGCCATCGTCGGTCTCCGCGTCGAGCACCGGCGCGGCCATCTCTACCGGGCGCTGATGGAGGGAATCGCGCTCGATCTCGCGGCCGGCTACCGGGACATCGAGGAAGCGATCGGCGAGACGGTGGAGGAGCTCACCCTGCTCGGCGGCGGCGCGCGCAGCGGTCTGTGGCGGCAGATCATCGCCGACGCGAGCGGCCGGCCCGCGGCGCTTTCCGCGACCATCGAAGCGACCTGTCTGGGCGCCGCCATGCTCGCCGCCCATGGCGCCGGCTTCCATGCCACGCTTGCCGAAGCGGCAGGGAGCATGGCGGGACGCGTCGAGGAGCGGCAGCTGCCGGGGGCCGCGGCGGAAGTGTACGCCGCTCTGCTCGAGTCCTACCGCGCCCTCTACCCCGCGCTCGAGGGGATGTTCCTTCGGCTCGCCGCGCTGCGCCGGGAAGTGGGGCGATGACCAGCCGCGAGCGGCAGCCGCTCATCGACGACATCCTCGCCGGATCCTTGGTTCCGCCCGAGACCGGCAGGCCGCTGGCGCCCGGCATCCGCCGCATCGTCATCGAGGCGAGCCTCGAGGGACGGGAGGCCGCGCTGCTCGCGGATGCGGGGGTGGCCGGCGCCCTTGCGGTGGTGGGGGACGAGAACACGCTGCCCGTCCTCGGCGAGCGGGTGGCGCGGGCGGTCAGCGGCGCGCGGCTCGTGGAGCTCCGCCATCCCCGCAGCGACGAACCTACCGTGAGCCGGCTTCTCGATCTCTGCCACGGCGCTGATGCGCTCGTCGCGGTGGGATCGGGCACCATCAACGACCTGTGCAAATACGCCGCCCATGTGAGTGGCCGCCCCTATGCGGTCTTCGCCACCGCACCCTCCATGGATGGCTACGTCACGCGCACCGTCTCTCTCGAGCGCGGCGGCTACAAGGTGAGCCTGCCGGCGACGCCGCCACGGGGCGCGTTCTTCGATCTCGAAGTCCTGGCCCGGGCGCCCCGGCGCATGATCCGCGCCGGTCTCGGCGACACCCTCTGTCGTTCCACGGCGCAGCTCGACTGGCGCCTTTCCCACCGCCTCCTGGATACGCCCTATGCGGAGACGCCGTACGATCTGCTGCGCGAGGACGAGAAGGCCCTGTTCGCGATCGTTGACCGGTTGCCGGAGGGCGATCCCACCGCCATACGGCTGCTCTGCCGGCTGCTCGTGCTTTCCGGTCTCGGCACCCTGGTGACGGGCACGAGCCACTGCGGATCGATGGGCGAACACGCCATCAGCCACTATCTGGACATGTTCCTGCGTCCGCATCCCGGCACGCTGCACGGCGAGCAGGTGGGGATCGCGACCTGGACCATGGCCCGACTGCAGGCGCGGATGCTGGAGATGGAGGAGCTGCCGCGGCTTCGCGCGCTCGTCTTCGACGTGGACGATTTCCGCCGGCGCTACGGGCGCGCCGCGCACTCCTGTCTTGCGGCGGCGCGCCGCAAGCCCCTCGACGAGGAGGGAGTGCGGGGGCTCCAGAAAAGGCTCGATCGCGACTGGCGCGACATCCGCGCGGAGCTCCGCGCACGCATGCTTCCGATCCCGGTGATGGAGTCCGTCATCAGACGCGCGGGCTTGCCGTTTCGCGCCGGCGAGCTGGGCATCGATCCGGCGTTCTACCGCACGGCCGTCCGCCACGCGCTCGAGATCCGCGATCGGTACGGTTTTCTCGATCTGGCGGCGCAGGCGGGCGTGCTCGACCCGTTTGCGCAGGCAGAGGAGTAGGGGAGATGGACCGTGCACCCTGGGCCGAGGAGGGGGCCTCGGATCTCGACATCCTGCTCGGCCTGCAGGACCCGGAGGAGCAGCAGCGCACGCGCATCGCCTGGCTCTACTACATGGAAGGCCGTACCCAGGCGGAGATCGGTGAGCTGCTCGGCATCAGCCGCGCCAAGGTGGTGCGCGAGCTCCAGACGGCGCGGGAGACCGGGCTCGTCCGCATCCGCATCGACGGGCGGCTCGCCCCCTGCGTCGCGCTGGAGCGACGCCTGGTGGCGCGCTGGGGGCTCGGCGACTGCGTCGTGCTCCCCACGCCGCTGCAGCCCGAGCATCTGCCGGCGATCATCGGCGTGAGCCTCGGCCACTGGCTGTCCGACCGTCTGCGTCCGGGCCAGACGCTGGCCATCGGCTGGGGGCGTACCCTCTACTGGAGCGCACGCGCCCTGCGCCGCCGGCGCATCGTGCCCTTCACCGTGATCGCGCTTCTGGGGGGCGTCGGACGGGGGCTCGAGATCAACAC
>CAZHHU010000161.1:0-3961 GCA_964532215.1 uncultured Geminicoccaceae bacterium | reverse complement strand
TCGCCCGCGGAAAGGCCGCTCGTTTCCCGGCTGACCTGCTCGCCCGCGAGCATGCGCCTCAGGACCGCGAGCGCCTTCGCGGACAGGGTCGCCGCGCCGAGTCGGTATTCCTCGAAGGCCGCGGCGGTCAGCGGCACCCAGCGCCGCACGATGTCGAGAATGACCCGCGCATAGGCGCGGATCTCGTACTGGGCGTGGGGATCGATGCGCAGCTCCAGGAAGTGGAGCAGGTTGTGCAGATCGATCTTCCAGTACCACTGGGTGTAGGTGTTGAGCGGCAGAACGATGCGGGCGAGCTCGCGGGCGATCCCCGGATGCTCCTCGTCGCCGAGGAGCTTGTCGTAGCAGGTGAAGGCCCGCTGCGAGATCTGGTGGATCTCCCGGATCACCCGCGCCGCCTCTGCGGCGTCGAGCACTCCCTCGCGTCCCTGCTTGTTGACGGTCGACTGCGCCGCCGTCGCCTCCGGAAGCACCGCCTCCTCCTCACCGAGAAGGCTCAGCTGCGTCGGCGGGCGCCTGCGCTCCTCGCGCTGACGCCGCAGGAACGCTTCATCGGGGACGTAGAACTCGCGGTCGAGGACGGAGTAACGGGCCGAGTATTCGTTGACGTTGGCGGTGCGGTGGCGGATCCACTGCCGGGCGACGAAGATCGGCAGCTTGATGTGGAACTTGATCTCGCACATCTCGAAGGGGCTCGTATGCCGGTGGCGCATGAGATAGTTGATGAGCCCCCGATCCGAGCTCACCCGCTTCGTGCCCCGGCCGTAGGAGACCCGGGCGGCCTGCACGATCGCCGCGTCGTCGCCCATGTAGTCGATGACCCGGACGAAGCCGTGATCGAGAACCGGAATCGGCTCGTAGAGGATCTCCTCGAGCGCGGGCACGGTGGCGCGGCGCGTCTCCTGCCGTGCGTGGCGGAGACTCGCGATCTCCTGCTCCTGGTCGCGGGTGAGGGTCATCGCGGCGATCCGCTGTCGGCTGATGGTGCGCGGCCCGTTGGTGGCGCCATTGTCGGTCTCGTGCAAGTCCCTATATTGGAAGCGTCGGCTCCTGCCGACTATGGCGATAAAACCTGCCCGGAATAGGCGCGGCGGACCCGGGGGCGGTACCCGGCGCCTCCACCAATATCCTCTGCGGGGGCGAAACAGGTTCGACGCCGCGCAGTAAAGGGGCAGGGTTCGCCCGGCATGGCACCGCCGTTATCGGGCCAACCTCACAAGTGCCAACGACAACCGTTTGGCTCTCGCTGCCTGATCTGTTCGGGTAAGCGCGGCTTGGGGGAGGCCGGGCAACAGAACTCCCCCGATCAAGTCCGCGGACCCGTTCCGTCCGCGGCGGGGTCCGGAGGGCGCCCGGCACCAGAAGCCCTCCACTTTTCTCATGCACCGAAATCTGCCAGAAACGGGACGTCGAACCGGAGGGACGCGGTGACGGCCATGCGTCGTGGGCAGGTCGATTATCCGAAACTGGTCGAAGATGCGCTCCGGAACGTCGTCCGCGAGGTGCTCGCCAGGTTCGCGGCGGGCGAGATCGCAGCCCCCCACCACTACTACATCACCTTCGTCACCGCCTTTCCCGGCGTCCTCCTCCCCGAATATCTGCGCACGCGCTATCCCGGCGAGATGACCATCGTGCTCCAGCATCAGTACTGGGATCTCGAGGTCGAGGAGGAGCGCTTCAGCGTGACGCTGAGTTTCAACAACGTGCTCGAACGGCTCACGATTCCCTTCCGGGCCATCCGCATCTTCGCCGATCCCTCGGCGGAATTCGGTCTCCAGTTCACCGTCGAACCGGGTCCGGCGGCCGCGGCCGTGCCGCTGCCGCGGAGCACGCCGCCCGAGCGCAGGGAGGCGGAGAAAGGGGACCACGGTCCGGAGAAGGATGACGGCAGACAGGGTGGAGGCGCCGAGATCGTCAATCTCGACCGCTTCCGCAAGCGCTGAGCGTCGCCGCACCGGGGGCGGAAGGCCCGGGGCCGCCCGGGCGCGGGGAGACGGGGGCGGATGAGCGAGAACCGGGAGAAGGCGACCCGCGTCGAGACCGATACCTTCGGACCCGTCGAGGTTCCGGCCGACCGCTACTGGGGCGCCCAGACCCAGCGCAGTCTCCAGAACTTTCCCATCGGTGAGGAACGCATGCCCGGGCCGCTCATTCACGCGCTCGGGCTCGTCAAGCTCGCGGCCGCCCGCGTCAACGCCGAGCTCGGGGTGCTCGAGCCGCGCATCGCCAAGGCGATCGAGCAGGCGGCGCGGGAGGTCGCGGACGGCCTCCTGGACGCGCATTTCCCGCTCGTCGTCTGGCAGACCGGGTCCGGGACCCAGTCCAACATGAACGTCAACGAGGTGATCGCGAACCGGGCCAACGAGCTGCTCGGCGGCACGCGCGGCGCGAAGCATCCGGTGCATCCGAACGATCACGTCAACCGCGGCCAGTCCTCGAACGACTGCTTCCCCACCGCGATGCACATCGCCGCCGCGCGGGAGGTGCACGCGCGCCTCGTGCCCGCGCTCGAGCACCTGCTCGCCGAGCTCGCGGCCAAGCGCGATGCATTCGCCGGGATCATCAAGATCGGCCGCACCCACCTCCAGGATGCGGTACCGCTCACCCTCGGCCAGGAATTCTCGGGCTACGTGCAGCAGGTCGAGAATGCCCTCGTCCGTCTGCGCGCGGTGTTGCCGCGCGTCTACGAACTCGCCCAGGGCGGCACCGCGGTCGGCACCGGGCTCAATACCGCGCGCGGATTCGCGGAAGCATTCGCGGCCGAAATCGCGCGTCTTACCGGTCTTCCCTTCGTGAGCGCAGCGAACAAGTTCGAGGCGCTCGCGGCTCATGACGCGATGGTCGAGCTTTCCGGCGTGCTCAACGTGATCGCCTGTTCGCTGCACAAGATCGCGAACGACATCCGGCTGCTCGCCTCGGGCCCGCGCTGCGGGCTCGCCGAGATCCGCATCCCCGAGAACGAGCCCGGAAGCTCGATCATGCCGGGCAAGGTCAATCCCACCCAGGCGGAGGCGCTCACCATGGTGTGCCTGCGGGTCATGGGCAACCACGCGGCGGTGAGCTTCGCCGGCGCCTCGGGTCATCTCGAGCTCAACGTCTACAAGCCGCTCATCGCCCATGGCGTGCTGCAGTCGATCCGGCTTCTCGCCGACGCGGCGCGCAGCTTCGCCGACCGCTGCATCGCCGGGATCGAGCCGAACCCGGAGCGGCTTCAGGATTTCCTGGCGCGCAGCCTCATGCTCGTCACCGCGCTCGTGCCCCGCATCGGCTACGACCGGGCGGCCGAGATCGCGAAGAAGGCGTATCGGGAGAACCGCACCCTGAAGGAGGCCGCGCTCGAGCTCGGCTATCTTTCGGCCGAGGAGTTCGATGCCCTGGTCCGCCCGGAGGAGATGCTAGGGCCGCGCGGCTGAGCCCTGGCGGACGGCGGATTCGCTCCGCAGCGTGGGCGCGGAGGGCGGGCCGAAGAGATGCAGCCTCGAGGTCCCGGCGCCACTGCCCCAGAGCCTGAGATCGAGAATCCAGGCGTAGAGGTCGAAGCTCCCCTCCACGGCGAACTCGTTCATGCCGCCGACGAAGACCACGGGGCTTCGGCTGCGCACGATTCCGCGCGTGATCGACAGTTCGCCGGTGGCGATCGTGAAGGGCAGACGGCCGAGGAGACTCGGCCGCGGTCCCAGCCGGGGGTCGAAGGCGACCCCCCGGATCTCTCCCGAGCCAAGGCGGAAGACGATCTCGCCCTGGAGATGCTGCACGAGATCGCGCAGCGAAATGCCGAGGCTTCGGACCTCCGCGTCGAGTGCGAGGGTCCCGAAGAAGGGCAGCCGGGTGCCGCGGTCGGCCGCGAGCCTGCGAAGATCCATGCCCTCGATGGTGAGTGCGGCGTCGAACCCCACCGCACGCTCGACGGGCTCGAGCCCGAGCCGCCCGCGAAGCGTCCCGGCCCCCAGCGGAAGGCCAT
>CAZHHU010000160.1:0-3998 GCA_964532215.1 uncultured Geminicoccaceae bacterium | reverse complement strand
GCGGCGGCGGGTGCGACAGCCGTAGCAGAGGAGATCGGCGGCGACGAGTTCGCTCCAGGCCTGCGCCACGACGAGATCGACCGGAAGGCCGAGCCGCGCCATCATGGCGCCCATGAGGCGACGATGTTCGGCATTGCCGGCAAGCGGGGCGAAGAGATCGGCGCGCGCGAGGCAGAGGCGGCCGAGCGCATAGTCGAGGCCCGCCTCCGTCGTGAAGGAGAGCGGCACCCGCACGGGCCAGGGCGGGATGCGGGCGAGACGCGCCCGCCCGTGGCGCGCGATGCAGCGTTCGAACAGCTCGAGGTAGCGGGGGATGGCGGCGGCGAGATCGAACTCCGCCGCGCGTGCGCGCAGCAGCTCGGCCGGCGGCGGCGCATCGAGCACCCGGCCGATCGCCTCTGCCAGGGCATCGGCATCGCCCACCGGTACGAGGGGGCCGAAGCGGCCACCATCGAGGATTTCCCGCGGCCCGCTCGGGCAGTCCGTGGAGACGACGGGACAGCCGCAGGCCATGGCTTCGAGCAGCACCCCCGGCAGGCCCTCCCAGCGTGAGGACAGCACGAATGCCGAGGCCCGCCGCATCCAGGGCAGCACGTTGTCGACGAAACCCGGCAGGGCGACATCGGCGGCGATGCCGAGCTCCCGCACCCGGCGCTCGAGCAGGGGCCGCAGAGGGCCGTCCCCGAGCAGCAGGAGGCGGAGCTTGCGGATCCGTCGCAGGCGGGCGAAGGCTTCGAGAAGCGTGAAGAAGTCCTTCTGGATCTTGAAGGTGCCGGCCGCGAGAATGACCGGTGGCGCCCCCTCGGAAAACCAGGGGTGGGCGAGCGGCCCTTCCATCTTCGCGAGAAGTTCCGGCGTCCAGATCGGGTTGTAGATGAGCGGGATGCGTTCCTCGGAAATGCCGATGAGCTGCGCGAGTTCCCGCTGCACACCCCGGGACACGGCGACGATCGCGTCCGCGCGGGGATAGAAGCGCCGGCCGAGCCAGCGCAGCCAGAGACGGAGGAGCCGCTGCAGCGGCGGATGGCCGCCGAGATTGCCGGTCGGATGGTTGCTCGCCCGCAGCACGAGGGCGATCGGCAGCCTGGCAAGCCGCCACGCGGCGACGGCCACGAGGTTCACATGAAGGGCCGCCGAGAACAGGAGATCCGGCTGCTGCCTGCGCAGATAGCGGGCCAGTGCGGGGATGCTCGCCGCCGTTTCGAGACCGCGCGTTCGAAAGCGCCGGATGAGGCCACCGAAGGCCGAATCCGGTGCATCCAGAGCGACGACCCGGATGCGCGGGTGAAGCTCGGCCTCGAGCAGCCCGCCGCCGCGCACCACCACGAGATCGACCTCGTGACCATAGTCCGCAAAGGCGTTGGCGAGGGTGAAGGTCCGCCGCTGCGCGCCGCCGCCCGTGAGCTTGTAGATGAACACGGCGAGATGCTTGACCGAACAGGGGGGAAGATGGTCCTTCCAACCTCGCACGGCGCCTACGCCACCCTTCCGCGCCTCATGCGCGCACATGCAACCCTCCCGTGAGCAGCTCCAGATAGGCATCGACGGCCCGCGAGCCGGCGACCTCCCGCGCCCTCGCCACGAGCAGCCGGGATGGCAGAGGCCGCTCGAGCGCGCTGGCCATCGCCGCCGCGAGCGCGGCCGGGCTGCGTTCCCGAACGACACGGCCGAAGCGGCCGCACGCCAGGATTTCCGAGGTCGCACCGGGACAGGCGAGCGCAACCACGCTGGTGCCGCAGGCGAGCGCCTCCACGAGCGCATGGCCGAAGCCCTCGGACTGCGAGCACTGGACGAAGAGTGCGGCCCGGCGCATCCAGCGCCATGGGTTGGGTTCGTGGCCCGGCAGTGCGACCGCGCCCTCGAGCCCGAGACGGCGAACCGCGCGCTCGAGCCGCCCCCGCTCGGGTCCGTCGCCGAGAATGACGAGCCGGCAGGGGCGACGGGCCCGCAGGAGCGCGAAGCCGGCGATGAGAAGCCTGAACCCCTTCTGCCAGTGAAGCCGGCCCACGCCGAGGATGAGCGGCCCGTCGCCGGCAGCGATGGGATGAGACAGCGGCTCGCCGGACCTGCGTTCGATTTCCTCGAGATCCATCGGGTTGGAGACGAGGCGTATGCGCCCGGCGGGAAGCCCGGCGAGCTCGATGAGGTCGCGGCGCACCGCTTCCGATACCGCCACCACGCCCTCGGCCTCTGGATAGCTGCGACGGATCAGCTCCGGATAGAGTCTGCGGAAGGGGTTGCGCGCGTGTGCGACGACCGCGGAGAGGGGGTTGTGCTCGCTCACCACGAGCTGCAGGCGATGGCCGCTTCGCCGGCGCGCGAGCAGGGCCGCGAGATTGCACTGGGTTCCGAGCGCCAGCAGCGCATCGGGCATCCGCCGCCTCAGGACTTCCGCGAGCGCCGGCACCGCGCGGAGGACGCTCGGGGCCCGGAGGAGGGCGGTCGCAGGCGGGCGCACGCCCGTGCCCGCTTCCGCGAGGGGAGGAAGACCGAGTGCGGAGCCGGGCGCCAGCCCGGGCCGCAGCCGCTCGATGTGAACCCGGGGCGGCAGCGCCTGCCGCGTCGGGCCGCGGACATCGACGGCGTAGACCTCGACTTCGAGACCGCGGGCGAGGAAGGCGCGGGCGAGCGTGAGGAGGTTGCGCTGCATGCCGCCGCCTTCGAGGGAGCGGAGCAGGAAGGCTATGCGCACCGCGACCCCGCAGCCGCGCTTGCCGATCCGGCGGCCCGCTCTTCCCGGCTGCGGGTCGCACGGGCGGCACGCAGGATCTGCAGATAGGAAGAGACGATCGCCGAAGGCGCAAAACCTCGCGCCCGCGCGAGCCGTGCTTCCGCATCGCCGGGGTTTTCGAGCGCCCGCTCGAGCGCGGCCGCCATCGCCGTGACGTCGCCCACCGGAACGAGCGCGCCGAAACGGCCACCGTCGAGGATCTCGCGCGGACCGCTCGGACAGTCGGTGGAGACGATCGGGCAGCCCGCGGCAAGGGCCTCGAGAAGCACGTTGCTTGCGCCCTCGAAGCGGGAGGAGAGGGCAAACACGGCAGCCCGCGCCATCCAGGCGAAGGGGTTCGCGGCGAAGCCCGGAAGAAACACCCGATCGCCGACGCCGAGGCGCGCTGCGAGATGCAGGAGGCGGGGCCGCATCGGCCCCTCGCCGAGGATCACGAGCGCGAGATCGCGCCCCCGCGCCACTCCGGCGAAGGCGCGAATGAGGGTCGCGAAGTCCTTCTGGGGCCGCAGCTTGCCGCAGCCGAGAACAAAGCGGCGGCCGCGGAGAGCGGGAATCGCCGGCTCGGGAGGCAGGGCCGCGGCTCTCCGCACCTGCTCCACGTCCACCGGTACCGGCACCACCTGAACGGGGGGACGGTAGCGGGGAAGAAGTCTCTCGAGATCCGCGGCGATGCCTTCGGAGATGGCGATCAGGACATCAGCCCGCGCATAGGCCCGGGCGACGAGCTGCGGCAGCCCGATGAGGCGGCCGCCCGAGCGGCCGAGCGCCGCGCTCGGGTGAAGGTTGACCGAAAGCACGAGCGCCGGCCGCGCACCTGAAGGGCAGGCCAGGGCTGCCGTGAGATTGGGCGCGAGGGAGGTCGCGAGCAGCACATCGGCCGGGTCGGCGCGCAGGTGACGGGCGAGCGCCCGAGCCGCGAGCGGAACCCAGAGGGCCCGCCGATGGCGGAAAGCCGGGCGGCGCGCGAGGGGGCTTCCCAGAAAGAAGACGCGCGCGCGCTCGAGACCGGAGAGGTGCGCGCCTCCCTGCGGCGGCGATGCGAACAGGAGATCGACTTCGCATCCCGCTGCGAGGAAGCCCCGTGCGAGGCCGAGGAGCCGCCGTTGCGCGCCGCCTCCCTGCGGCGCCGAAAGGAAGAGCGCGATCCGCACCGGCCCTGCTTCCGCTCCTGCGCGAGCCGAAGCCGTAGCGACCGCGCGCGGGGCGGGAATTGACCCATGTCAATGTCCCGCTCCCGGCGCATGCGGATGCACATGGCGCCCGAAGC
>CAZHHU010000159.1:0-4000 GCA_964532215.1 uncultured Geminicoccaceae bacterium | reverse complement strand
GTTACGACGACAGCCTCGACGTGTTCGGCGTCCACGGCGTGGGCGGCATCGTCGGGGCGCTGCTCACGGGCGTGTTCGCGGCCGAATCGGTGGGCGGCACGCCCGGACTGCTCGAGGGCAACCCGGCGCAGGTGTGGATCCAGCTCGAAGGCATCCTCGCCACCATCGTCTGGTCGGCGCTGGTATCCGCGGTGGTGCTCAAGGTGCTGGACCTGCTCATCGGCATTCGCGTCGACCGCGAGAGCGAGATCGAGGGACTCGACGTCCGCCTCCACGGCGAATCGATCCCCTGAGTTGCGGCATGGCTCCCTGCCGCCTGATCGGGGCGCCTTCGGGCGCCCCTCTTTTTGCTCCGCTCAGAGCGGCTGCCCGCGCATGAGCCGCGGCAGCTCGCCCAGGAGCCCCATGGCGTGGCGCATGAAGAAGCGCTTGAGCGGCGGCGTCCGCTCGACCAGCCAGAGACCGGCGTTGCGGGCGAGCCTGAGCGGCGCCAGGTCGTTCGCGAACAGCCGGTTGATGCCGTCGGTGATCGCCACCAGGGTGAGACTGTCGAAGCGGCGCCAGGCCTCGTAGTCCTCGAGTGCCATGCGATCGCCCGGGTCGAGACCGAGGCGGAGCCGGTCGACGACGATCTCGGCGATCGCCGCCACATCGCGCAGCGCGAGATTCCACCCCTGCCCGGCGATGGGATGGACGCCGCGCGCGCTGTCGCCGACGAGGGCGATGCGATCTCCCGCATAGCGCTCGGACCACACGAGCACGAGGGGATGGAACCAGCGCGGCGACAGGAGTTCGATGCCGCCGAGCCGGTCGCCGAAGCGGGCTGCGACCTCGGCGAGAAACTCCCCTTCGGACAGCGCGCGCAGGGAACGGGCGGCTTCGTTCTCGAGCGCCCAGACGATGGAGGAGCGGTCGCCCTTCATCGGCAGGACGGCGAAGGGTCCGTCGGGAAAGAAGCGTTCGATGGCGAGTCCGTGGTGGGGACGCTCGTGCCCGAGCGTACAGACGATCCCTGTCTGGCCGTAGGACCAGCGCCGCGCCCCGATGCCGAACTGCTCGCGCAGTGGCGTATGGCGCCCTTCGCAGACGGCGAGAAGAGGTGCCGCGAGACGGCGACCGTCCGTGAGGCGGATCTGAACCTGCGCGCATCCGGTCTCGATTTCCGCATAGCGCGCAGGCGCGAGGATCGATTCCGGAGCCAGCTCCTGGAGCCGGGCATGAAGCGCGCGGCGGATCACCCGCGTCTCGACGATCCAGCCGAGCGGCGCACCGTCGATTTCGGCCGGGTCGTAATCGACGGCGACGGGCATGCCGCCCTCCTCGACGCGGATCGCGCGGATCGGCTCCGCCTCCGCCGCCATTCCCTCCCAGGCGCCGATGGCCTCGAGCAGCGCCTTCGATGCCCGCGCCACCGCCATGACGCGGCCATCGTAGGGTGCGGCGAGGAGCTTCTCGTAGGGCTCCCGCTCCACGAGCAGCACCTCGATACCCGCCCCGGCCACGGCGCAGGCGAGGGTGAGGCCGGTGAGCCCGCCGCCGAGGACGACGAGGTCGGCGCAGAGGACCTCCGGATTGTGACCGCCGCTGCCCGTCATGCGAGCGTCTGCACAGAAGTTGGGCACCGAAGCCCCGGCATTGGCAAAGATGCGGGCAGAGCTAGCCGCGCCCGGGGTCCGCGGCAAGGCCCCGCCTCCCGGGTTCCGCTCCGCTGCACCCGGCGTCCGAGCAGGAGCGCCGCCGGGTTCCGGTACCCAAGAGCCGAAGCCCCGGGATGCTCACGCCGCAGGCAGGGGCGCACAGCGCCGCCGGAGGGCTTTCGGGCAGGGACGACATGCCGCGTGCCGGGGTGTGATCCGGCAAGGGGCGCGCCGCGCTGCGCGGGATGGGTGGCCCCCTCGCCCCTCTCGCGGGCACGCGGAAGGCTTCAGGGCAGGACTTCGTCGAGGCTTCCGAAACGGGGGGTGGCGACCCAGCGGAAATAGAGGAGCTGGTCCGGCTCGAGAAAGAAGCCGATGAGCGGGTCGAAGCGGTAGAACACCTCGGCGACGATGACCGACTCCCCGGCCTCGAGGTCGACGACGGTGTCGAGATCGGCGATCTCGCCTTCGGCGCCGAGGCGGCTTTCCACGTCGATGCCGGTGGGGCTCAACCGCTGCCAGAGGATCTCCGGCGTGGCGCCGTCGTCGTCGTGGATGCTCGAGACGATCGCCCGCCCGTCGTTCTCGAGATCAAAGGGGGCGCTGATCGCCGCGAGGGCCGCGAAGGCGTCGCTGATCCCGGATTCCGTCACCTGGCGGTCGCGGGCGACGAGATCGGCGAGGGTGGCGGCGGTCCGCTGCAGCTTGTATTCGGCGAGAATGCGCCAGCCGACGTCGAGCGCCCCGAGAAGAAGGACGACGAGCACCGGCGCGGCGAGCGCCATCTCCACCGCGATCACGGCGCGTTCACAGCCCGCCAGGCGATCGATGAAACGCCGCATGTAGGAGCGCGCCGCCGTCACCGTTCAGCTCCCCGGGAAGGGTTCGTTGCGCACCGCGATCCCCGCCTCCATCCAGACCGTCCCGTCCGGCGGGAAGAAGACGCGGAAGGGGGGAAAGAACAGCCGCCAGGGATAGCGGACGCGGTAGAGGACGACGGCATCGGGACCGCCGAGGCCCGATTCGCCCATGTCCGCATCCCACTGGCCGTTGCCGTTGACGTCGGTGTACGGCTCACCGGGATCGTGCAGCCCGTTGCCGTTCTCGTCGACGAAGGGCTCGGGCCGCCCGATCGAGGAGAAGTCCGGATAGACCAGGGTGTCGAGCTGGACGAGTTCGGGATCGAAGGGTGCGGTGAGCTTCTGCTGGATGATGTCCGCCACCACCTGCTCGCGCGTCTTCCCCGCGAGCGTCCGCCCCGTGATGCCGAAGCGCGCGGCTTCGGCGACCGCGTTCTCGAGCGTGGTCTCTGCGTACATGAACAGCGCATACTCCACCACCCCGAGGAGAAGCACCACGAAGGCCGAGGCGACGAGCGCGAACTCGACCGCCACGGCGCCGCGGCGGTCGGCCCGCAGCCGATTGCGCAGGGTGGCGAGAAGCGTACGGCGGCTCCCGGCGCGCATGCGGCCCTCACTCGGCGATGCGGAGCGCGCTCAGCTCCCCGGCGATGGTGCGGAAGGCCTGCCTGAGTTCCTCGTTGGTGGGCGAGACGAAGTGATGGGCGGGACTGGTGGCGCATTCCTCCATGAGCGCGTCGGCGTGCTGGGGCGCCTTGAAGGTGATGGTGTAGAGGATGGTTCCCTCGTCCTTGATGCGTTGACAGAGGGTCAGCAGGTTCGCATCGGCCTCGGCCCGGGAGTCGATGTCGTCATGCTCGAGGTACCAGTTCTTGGTGTTAACGCCGTCGGTCATGATGATCATGGCGTCGATCACCTCGTCGGCGGGCTTGCGCGGATCGGCGCCCCAGAGTCCTTCCCAGCGCCGCGAGAGCACCCGCCAGCCCCAGCGCGCGCCCATGTCGATGCGGGTGTTGCTCCGCGCCGGAAGGGCGTTGATGGCGGCGACGATCTTCCCCTTGGTACCGGTGAGCGGGAGGATCTTGGGCGGACATCCGGCCTTGAGCCAGTACTTCGCCTTCTTCCGGTGGTTCTTGTTCTTCTTCGTGCTCCAGCCCGGCTCGCTGTCGGAAAGATGAACTTCGGTCGGCGTGAATGGCTCGACCGAAGGCGGATCGTCGGTGAGTGCGGTGGCATCCGAGCGCGCCTCGACACAGCCCACGAACGGCGGATCGAAGCCCGGTTTCATCCAGGACCGGCGTTCGGCGCCCACGTTGACGCGGGCGTTGAAGGGCACCACGGCGATGCGGAGATCATCGCTCGTGTTCTGATCACCGAAGAGAATGTCGACGAGATCCTTGGCCGCCTGCTTGAGCGCCTGGATCTTGCCGCCCCAGCCCATGGAGCCGGTCACGTCGAGCACGAGTACGACCTCCATGGGATTGACCTCGCGCACGACCACCG
>CAZHHU010000158.1:0-4001 GCA_964532215.1 uncultured Geminicoccaceae bacterium | reverse complement strand
GGGTCGTCGGGGATGGGAACGGATGAAGGGTGCAGGAGAACCGGGGGCCGATGCACGCGCGCGCTGGCTCGAAGCGGTCGCCCGCGCAGCCGGCGGAGATCCCGATCATCTGCTCGAGCGCGAGAGCCCGGGAGGCCTGCGCGTGCAGCTGCTCCATCCGCCCGCGGAGGAGGGAATCGAGGAAAGCTTTCCCGGCATCCCGCCCTATCTGCGCGGCAGCCGCGCCTCGGGCGCGGTACCGAAGGGCTGGGATCTCAGAAGCCTCGTGCACGCGCGCACGGCCGCCGAGGCGATCCCCCTGATCCAAAGCGAACTCGAGCAGGGAGCATCTTCGGTATGGGTCGAGCTCGCCGAGCCGGAGGGGCTGGATCGGCTCGCGCAGGCCTTCGCGGAAGAGCGGGCGAGGCTCGCATGCGCACCCGGCACGGTCGTCTCCCTCGACCTTCTCCCGAGCCTTCCCGAGGGCGCAGGCTTCGAGATCGAGCTCGATCCGGTGGGGCGCGCGGCCGGGCGCGGCTGCGATCCGCGCAGCCGCCTCGGGGAACTGAGGGAAGAGCTCGTGCGAAGCGGCGCCGCACGATCCCCGGCGCTGCGCCTTTGCGCCTCCGGCCTCGTCTATCATGAGGCCGGTGCCGGCGAGGTGAGCGAACTCGCGGCGGTGACGGCAACCGCCATCGCCTATCTGCGCCTTCTCCACGACGCCGGTCTGGATGCCGGTGAGGCTGCGCGCCGGGTCGCACTTCGCCTCGCGGCGGATACCGACATCTTCGCGACCATCGCCAAGCTGCGCGCGGCGCGCAGGCTCTGGGCCACGATCACCGGCGCGCTCGGGGTCGCAGCCCGAAGACCGCATCTCCATGTGGTCACGAGCGCCCGAACGCTGTCGCGTTTCGACCCGTGGTCGAACCTGCTGCGGTCCACCCTCGCCACCCTCGCCGCGGCCCTCGGCGGTGCGGACGCCATCACCACCCTGCCCTTCGATCACCCGGCCGGCGGAGGCGACGCCCATGCGCGCCGCCTGGCCCGCAACACCCAGCTCGTGCTCATGCTCGAAAGCCGTCTCCACCGGGTCGTGGATCCGGCGGCGGGCTCGGGCTATCTCGCGGCCCTCAGCGGGCAGATCGCGGAGCAGGCCTGGCGTCTCGTGCAGGATCTGGAGCGCGAGGGCGGGATCCTCGCGGCCCTCGCTTCGGGCATGCTGCAGGACCGCATCGCGGCCGAGTTCGCCCGCCGTGCCGAAGCCTTCGACCGCGGCCGGGAGACACTCGTCGGCGTGAGCGGCTTCGCGCATCTCGAGGATCTCGAGGAGCGAGCCGAAGGAACAGCCGCACGCCCCGCCCGGACGACGCCCGCACCGCTCCGGCCGCGGCGCTTCGCCGAGCCGTTCGAGGAGCTGCGGCTGCGCGCCGAGCGCATCCGCCGCAGACGGGGGCGACGGCCACGTGCGCTCGCCTGCTGCCTCGGAGAGCCGCGGCATTTCGCGGGCCGGCTCGATCTCCTGCGGCAGATCCTCGCTGCCGGCGGCATCGAAACCCTCGACTGCACCCTGCGCGAGGATGCCGCCGACGCCGTGCGCGCGTTCGGGCGCAGCGGCTGTGATTTCGCGGTTCTCGTGGGCAGCGACGACGCGTACCGGGCGATGGCTGCCGAGGCCCTGGCGGCGCTGCGGGCGGCGGGTGCGCGGAAGATCTTCGCGGTCGCTGCGGACGGGGCAGAGCTCTCCGGCGTCGACGGCATCATTCACGAGCATATGGCGCGCGCGGCATTTCTCGGTGCGCGCCTCGGCGAGATCGAGGAGGCGGAGCGGTGAGCTTTCCGGATTTCACCCGCATCGAACTGGCTGCGGCGGGGGCTGGGGAAGCGGAACGGTGGCGCGCGGCCTTCCGCGCCGAAACGGAGGAGGAGCCGGAGGCGTTCGGCTTCGAGACGCCCGAAGGCATCACCTACCGCCCTCTCTATCGCACCGCGGACCGCGCGGGCCTCGATTTCGTCCACAGCCTTCCGGGCCTGCCGCCCTATGTCCGCGGCCCCTATCCCACCATGTACGTGGGCCGGCCCTGGACGATCCGGCAGTATGCGGGCTTTTCCACCGCCGAGGAGAGCAACGCCTTCTACCGCAAGGCGCTGGCGGCCGGGCAGCGGGGCCTCTCGATCGCCTTCGATCTCCCGACCCACCGCGGCTACGACAGCGATGATCCGCGCGTCGCGGCGGATGTCGGCATGGCCGGGGTGGCGATCGATTCCATCCTCGACATGCGCCGCCTGTTCGAGGGCATCCCCCTCGACCGCATGAGCGTGTCGATGACCATGAACGGCGCCGTGCTGCCGATCATGGCCCTCTACATCGTCGCCGCCGAAGAGCAGGGGGTGCCGCAGCGGAAGCTCACGGGGACGATCCAGAACGACATCCTCAAGGAGTTCATGGTTCGCAACACCTTCATCTTTCCCCCCGAGCCGTCGATGCGCATCGTCGGCGACATCTTCGCCTACTGCGCCCGGCACATGCCCAAGTTCAACGTCATCAGCGTCTCCGGCTACCACATGCAGGAAGCGGGGGCGACCGCGGATCTGGAACTCGCCTATACCCTCGCGGACGGGGTGGAATATCTGCGCACCGGGCTCCGGGCCGGTCTCGCCGTCGACGATTTCGCGCCGCGCATCTCCTTCTTCTTCGCCATCGGCATGAACTACTTCATGGAGATCGCCAAGCTGCGCGCGGCGCGCCTTCTCTGGCACGAGCTCCTGCAGCCCTTCGCACCGCGCGACCCCCGTTCCGCCGCACTTCGCACCCACTGCCAGACCTCGGGCTGGTCGCTGACGGCGCAGGACGTCCACACGAACATCATCCGCACCTGCATCGAGGCGCTCGCGGCGACGCACGGCGGCACGCAGTCCCTGCACACCAACGCCTTCGACGAGGCCCTCGCGCTGCCCACGGACTTCTCCGCCCGCATCGCGCGCAACACCCAGCTCGTCATCCAGCACGAGACCGACATCCGACGCACCGTCGATCCCTGGGGCGGCAGTTTCTTCCTCGAGCGTCTGACCGCCGATCTCGCGGCGCGCGCCCGCGCGCACATCGCCGAAATCGAGGCCATGGGCGGAATGATCCGGGCGATCGAGGCGGGGCTTCCGAAGCTGCGGATCGAGGAGGCGGCAACCCGCACCCAGGCGCGCATCGACGAGGGGCGTCAGCCCATCGTCGGGGTCAACTGCTATCCGCTGCAGGAGGAGGAGCAGGTCGAGGTGCGGCGCATCGACAATTCCGCGGTGCGGGCGCATCAGATCGAGAAGCTCGCGCGGCTGCGGCGGGAGCGGGATGGGGAGCGGCTGCGCCGGGCGCTCGATGCGCTCACCCATTGTGCCGCGAGCGGTGAGGGAAATCTCCTCGCCCGTACGATCGAGGCGGCGCGGGCCGGGGCCACGGTCGGAGAGATGACCGCGGCGCTCGAGAAGGTATGGGGCCGGCACCGGCCGGAGATCCGCGCCGTGCGCGGCGTCTATGCGCGGGAGAGGACAGCGGTGTCGACGGTGGAAGAGGTGCGCGCGCTCGCCGAGGCCTTCGCCCGCGAGGAGGGGCGGAGGCCGCGCATCCTCGTCGCCAAGCTCGGCCAGGACGGCCACGATCGCGGGCAGAAGGTGGTCGCCACCGCCTTCGCCGATCTCGGTTTCGACGTCGACATCGGCCCGCTCTTCCAGACCCCGGAGGAGGCCGCGCGCGAAGCCGTGGACAACGACGTCCATGTCGTCGGGGTCTCCTCGCTCGCCGCCGCCCATCTCGCCCTCGTGCCGGCGCTGCTCGACGAGCTCCGCAGGCTCGGACGCGAGGACATCCTCGTGGTGGTGGGCGGCGTCGTGCCGCCTCAGGACCGGGAACCGCTCGCGCGCGCCGGGGTCGCCATGGTCTTCGGCCCCGGAACGCCCATCCCCGAAGCCGCGAAGAAGCTGCTCCGTCTCCTGCGCGCACGTCTCGGCCATGCGGACGGGCGCCCGGGATGACG
>CAZHHU010000157.1:0-4040 GCA_964532215.1 uncultured Geminicoccaceae bacterium | reverse complement strand
CCCTCCGCACCGGGGCTCCATCGCGGCGGCTAGAGGGCGAGAAAGCGGGCGATCGTCTCGATCTGCGCCGAATCCATGAGCGCCGGGGCATGACCGACGCCAGAGAAGGTGACGAGGCGTGCGCGCGGGTTGCGCCGCAGCATCTCCTGTGCGGTGGCGGCATCGAGCACCGCGCTCAGCGCCCCCCGCAGGACGAGGATGGGACAGCGCAGCGCCTCATAACCCGGCCAGAGGTCGAGATCGGCCGCCGTCTCCTGCAGGAAGGGCTCGCGGATGCGGGGATCGTAGTGCAGGCGGACGACCCCCTGCTCCTCGCGCGCGCTGTGCACCGCAAGATGACGCCACTGTTCATCGGTGAGCGGTCCGAAGCCGGCGTGGATCTCCCGCAGATGGGCCTCGAGCGCTTCGAGATCGGCAAAGGCACGGTCCTCTCCGAGATAGGCGCGGATCGGCGCGAGACTGGCGGCAGGCACGAAGGGCCCGATGTCGTTGAGGACGAGATGGCTGAAGCGCGCGGGCTCGCGGCGGGCGATCTCGAGGGCGATGAGGCCGCCCATGCTCGTGCCGACCCAGTCCACGCGGGCGAGGCCGAGGAGATCGAGAAAGCGCCGCAGATGCGCGGCGTAGACCTCGAGACGGTAGTCGCGCGCATCCGCGAGCCAGGAACTCCGCCCCCGCCCTGCGACGTCCACGCAGAGCACGCGGGCGCTGCGCGCGAGGCGCTCGGCGAGGGCATCGAAGTCGCGTGCGTTGCGGGTGAGACCGTGGACGCAGACGACCGTCCGGCCGCGCGTCGCGCTGCCGCGCTCGACATAGGCGAGACGGACCCCGCCGGCTCCGTCCTCGAGCTGGATGTCCCGCAGCCGCACCCCGCTGGCCTTGACCTTCCCCCTGCCGACATCTCCATCTGAACCTCCGGAACGAGGAGACAAGGCCATGCTGCGCCATTTCGCCCGCACCGCTCCGGGGGCCGGTGCCTTTCTGCTCGCCGCTCCCGCCGTCGCCCAGCCCGCCTGGGGCTACGGCCATCCGATGATGGGAGGCGCCTGGATGTTTTTCGGATTCCTCTTCATGCTGCTCCTGCTCGTCCTGCTCGTGGCGGCGGCGGTGGCGATCCTGCGCTGGCTCGGGGTGCTGCCGCAGGCGGGCACACGCCGCGGGTCGCGCACGGACGCGCTTGCCATTCTCGAGGAACGGCTCGCCCGCGGCGAGATCGACGTGGACGAATTCGAGCGGCGCAAGAAGGCGCTTTCCGACTAGGGGTTCTTTCGCCCGGCCGGCACCGTCGCTAGAAGCGGGCTGCGACGATCTCCGGGAGGCGGATGTGCGCGTTCTGTTCGTGGGCGATGTCGTGGGCCGGGCCGGCCGGCGCGCCTTCTTCACCCATCTGCCGCCGCTGCGCGAACGCCTGCGGTGCGACAGCGTGATCGTCAATGCCGAGAACGCGGCCGGGGGGTTCGGCCTCACCGCGGCGATCGCCGGCGAGTTTTTCGCCGCCGGCGCGGATGTGCTGACGATGGGCAACCACGTGTTCGATCAGCGCGAGCTCGTCGCCCACATCGAGCGGGAGCCGCGCATTCTGCGTCCGCTCAACATGGTCCCGGGCACGCCGGGCCGCGGTCTCTACCTCCACCGCGACGCGCGCGGGCGCGCGCTCCTCGTCGTGCAGGTGATCGGCCGCCTGTTCATGGGTCTCTATGACGATCCCTTCCGGGCCCTCGAGCAGGCGCTCGCTCCCTATCGTCTCGGCGGCAATGTGGAGGCCATCGTCGTCGATGTGCACGCCGAGGCGACGAGCGAGAAGATGGGGCTCGCCCATTTCCTCGACGGTCGGGTCTCCGCCGTCGTCGGCACCCATACCCATGTGCCGACCGCGGACGCCTGGATCCTGCCGGGGGGCACCGCCTACATCACCGACGTGGGCATGACCGGCGACTACGACAGCGTCATCGGCATGGAAAAGGAGGGCTCGCTGCGGCGCTGGCGGAGCCAGGTTCCCGGCCCCCGGCTCGAGCCCGCGCGCGGGGAGGCCACCTTCTGCGCCCTGCTCCTCGACATCGACGATCGAAGCGGGCGCGCGAGCGCGGTGGCGCCGGTGCGCATCGGCGGCAGGCTGCCTCCGGCGATGCCGCCGTCGCCGGCCGGAGGCTGATGCCGTCCTGCGCCCGGGTGCCGCCGCGCTTCCGCAGCGGTGCTAGAGATCGAAGATCTTGCCGGGGTTCATGATCCCCGCGGGGTCGAGCGCGCGCTTGAGGGCGCGCATGACTTCCACCGCCTCGCCCAGTTCGGCGCGCAGGCTCTCCTTCTTGCCGAGGCCGATGCCGTGCTCACCGGTGCAGGTCCCGCCGACCGCGATGGCGCGCGCCACCATGCGGGCGTTCACCGCCTGCACCCGCCGCTGCTCCTCCTCGTCCTCGGGGTCGAGCAGGAAGATGACGTGGAAGTTGCCGTCGCCCACGTGGCCGACGATCGTCGCGGTGAGTCCGGCTTCCTCGATCCAGCGGCGCGTCTCGAGCACGGTCGCCGCAAGCGCGGATACGGGCACGCAGACGTCGCTCACCCAGGCCCGTGCCCCCGGACGCAGGCGCAGCGCCGCGAAGTAGGCGTCGTGCCGGGCACGCCAGAGGCGGTTGCGCTCCTCGGCGCGCAGCGCCCAGCGGAAATCCGATCCGCCGTGCCCGCCAACGATCTCGCCCACCATCGCCGCCTGCTCCCGCACCGCGCGCTCACTGCCGTGAAACTCGAGAAAGAGCGTCGGCGCGGCCTCGAACTCCTCGAGGCCGCCGAAGGCGATGCAGGCCTCCATCTGCCGTTCGTCGAGAAGCTCGATCCGGGCCACGGGCACCCCGCACTGCATGGTCTCGACCACCGCACCCACCGCCGCGGCGAGGCTCGGGAAGCTGCAGACCGCCGCGGCGATGCATTCGGGGATGGGCCAGAGCCGGACGCAGAGTTCGGTGATCACGCCGAGGGTGCCTTCGGAGCCGAGAAAGAGACGGGTGAGGTCATAGCCCGCGGCCGATTTGCGCGCCCGTCCGCCGGTGCGGATCACCCGCCCGTCGGGCAGCACCACGGTGAGCGAGAGCACATTCTCCCGCATGCCGCCGTAGCGCACCGTGTTCGTGCCCGTGGCCCGGGTCGCGGCCATGCCGCCGAGGCTCGCATCGGCGCCGGGATCGACCGAGAAGAACAGGCCCTGATCGGCGAGATGGCGGTTGAGCTGTCCCCGCGTCACGCCGGCCTCGACCCGGGCATCCATGTCCTCGGGATGGACCTCCAGGATCCGGTTCATGCCCGAGAGATCGAGGCAGATGCCGCCCTCGACGGCCGCCACATGGCCCTCGAGCGAGGTGCCGGTGCCGAAGGGCACGACGGGGCAGCGGAAGCGCGCGCACAGGCGGACGATCTCCGCCACCTCGGAGGTCGCGCGGGGAAAGACGACCGCATCGGGCGGCGCCAGGAGGTCGTGGGCTTCGCCGCGGCCATGCTGTTCCCGCACGGTCGGGTTGCGGGTGAAGCGGTCGCCGAAATCGGCGGCGAGACGCGCGAACAGTTCCTCGCGCGCCGGATCCCCTGCAGCCGTGGGCATGTCGCGCCTCCTTCCCTGCAACGCTCATAGGGCGCCGCCGGGCCGGGGCAAGAGCCCGCCGCCCGGCAAAAGCTTACCCGGAGGTGGGTAACGGCTTCCTCCTGATTTTCACCGAGATGCCGCAAACCGGCCCGGGGCACGGATTTCAGGGGCTGGCACGCGGTTTGCGAGATGTGGCTGCGGATCCGGAGGTCGTCGATGTCCGAAGCCACGCTAGGCCCTGCAGGCATGGTCGAGATGTCGGCCCGGGAGCGCCCCGGCAGCCGGGCACAGCCGGCCGACGGCATGGCGTTCGCGGCCCTGCTCGCGCTGCTGCTCGGCACGCAGCGACCCGAAAACGGGTTGGTGACGCCAGCCACAGGAAAAGGAGGAGCCGTTCTGTTCCATCCTGCAGCCGGCGCACGCCCTGTGGGTGGCCCTGCGAGCGGCGAGGCAGCCGCCACGCCCGTGC
>CAZHHU010000156.1:0-4058 GCA_964532215.1 uncultured Geminicoccaceae bacterium | reverse complement strand
TTCGCGTCTGGCCCCGATAATCGAACAGCAGCCAGCCGTGGCCGTGCCGCTCGAGCGCGGCGGTGATCTCCGGCCGCCACAGCGTCGAATCGCCTGTGAGCGCGTTGAAGAACACGAAGGTGACCCCATCGCCCCGGGGCTCGCGGGACTCGTGCCAGAGCACCGCGCCGTCCGGTCGTGCGAGATGCGCCACCTCCCCCCTCCTTTGCGCTCCGAAGCCACTGTGCCACACTGCCGGCACGCACCGGAGGAGCCTATTCGTGGCCTACTGGATGTTCAAGACGGAGCCCGGCGACTACAGCTTCGAGCAGCTGCTCGAAGACGGCAGCGCCGAATGGGACGGCGTGCGCAACCACCAGGCGGCCCGCAACATGCGGTGCATGCGCAAGGGCGAGCTCGCCTTCTTCTACCGCTCGGTCGTGAAGCCGGCCGTGGTGGGCGTGGTGCGGATCATCCGCGAGGCCTTTCCCGATCCCGCGGATCCCCGCTTCGTGCAGGTGGAGATCGAGCCCGTTGCGCGCCTGCCGCGCGAGATCCCGCTTGCCGAAATCAAGGCGGATCCACGTCTTCAGGATCTCGCGCTGGTCCGCCAGCCGCGGCTGTCGGTGCTGCCGGTGAGCGACGCGCATTGGCGCGTCCTCTGCGCCAAGGCCGGCATCAGCCTCCCGTGAACGTCGGGTGGAGCGCCTCTCCCACACCGCGGCCGCCCTTGGAGCCGGCCTCGCGGGCGGGCTGCTGTTCGCCGCCCTGGGCCTGCCTCTGCCGTGGGTACTCGGGCCCATGGCCGCTACGCTTCTCGCTTCCGCGCTCGGGCTGCCGGTGGCGGTTCCGCCCCTGCTGCGAAGGGCCGCACTTCTTCTCCTCGGTGCCCTGCTCGGCGCGGATTTCACGCCCGAGCGGCTGGTCCGCGCCGCCGAATGGGTCGGCAGCCTGGCTGCGGTTGCCGTCTACGTGCCCTGCGTGACGGCTCTTGCAGCCGCCCTTCTCGCCCGGCGCGGCCTCGAGGCCCGCACCGCCTTGGTGGCGGCAACACCGGGCGGACTTTCGGAGATGATCGCCCTCGCCGATGCGCGTGGTGCCCGGGCCCATCAGGTCGCGGCGATCCACGCCGCGCGCGTGGTCCTGCTCGTATCGCTCGTGCCCGTCCTCACCGGCGGGGTCCAGAGCGCTCCATATCTGACCGCCGCTCAGCCCCTCGGCGTCCCGGCGTTCCTGCTCCTGCTCGCCAGCGCGGCACTGCTGCTGCCCCTCGCCCGGCGCCTCGCCCTGCCCGCGCCCGAACTGCTCACGGGGCTGCTCACGGGCGCAGCGCTGTTCGGCTCGGGCGTCCTGTCCGGTGAACCGCCACCGCCGGCCGCCCTGCTCGCGCAGTGGATCGTGGGTGCCGCGGTGGGTACCCGCTTTCGCGGCTTCGGTCTGCCTCAGCTCGCGGCGAGCATCGGGACGGGCTTCGCGCTCACGGTCCTGATGGCGACCGCAAGCGCCCTCCTCGCCCTTCTCGGCAGCCGCATCGGCATCGCCCCCTTCGCGGTGCTCCTGCTCGCCTACATGCCCGGAGGCGTGGCGGAGATGGCCGCCGCGGCACTCGCGCTCGGTCTCGATCCCGCCTTCGTCGCCGCGCACCATCTCTTCCGCATCGCCCTCATCGTCCTGCTCACGCCGTACGGTCTGCTGTGGCTCGAGCGGCGCCGACGGAGGGCCGGTGGGCAGCAACCCGAACCACGACAGGCGCCCGCGCCCCCGGGTGATCGCCCCCGGCGCCCCCCGCAGCAGCGGGCTTGACGCCCTCTCGGGGGCAGGCTGTAACCGCCACGTCACAACTTCACTGGGAGGGAGTCATGTTGCGCAGGCATTTCACCGCACTGGCGATCGCCGCGTGCAGCTTCGCGATGGTGGCGGCAGGCGGCGCGCGGGCCGAGGAGACGTTCATCACCATCGGCACCGGCGGCCAGACCGGCGTGTACTATGTGGTGGGCCAGTCGGTCTGCAAGCTCGTCAATCGAGGCACCAAAGAACACGGCATCAAGTGCACCGCCCCCTCGACCGGCGGTTCGATCGCCAACATCAACGCCATCCGTCAGAAGCAGATGGACTTCGGCGTGGCCCAGTCCGACTGGCAGTATCACGCCTATCACGGCACCTCGAAGTTCAAGGATCAGGGCCCGTTCGAGGAGCTGCGCGCGGTCTTCTCGGTCCATCCCGAGCCGTTCACAGTGGTGGCGCGGGCCGATTCGGGCATCCGGCACTTCAACGATCTCAAGGGCAAGCGCGTGAACGTGGGCAATCCCGGGTCCGGCCAGCGCGGTACCATGGAGGTGGTGATGAAGGCGCTCGGCTGGACCATGGACGATTTCGCCCTCGCCTCGGAGCTCAAGTCGGCCGAACAGGCGCAGGCGCTCTGTGACAACAAGGTCGATGCCATCGTCTTCACCGTCGGCCATCCCAACGGCTCGATCCAGGAGGCCACGACCCTGTGCGATGCGGTCATCGTCGAGGTCACCGGGCCGGAGATCGAAAAGCTGGTCGAGAAGAACCCCTACTACTCCTGGGCCACGGTGCCGGGTGGCATGTACCGCGGCAACCCCAATGACGTGACCACCTTCGGCGTGCGCGCGACCTTCGTGACCGCGGCCTGGGTGCCGGAAGATGTGGTCTACACGGTGGTCAAGGCGGTCTTCGACAACTTCGACCGCTTCAAGAAGCTCCATCCCGCCTTCGCGAACCTCAAGCCCGAGGAAATGATCAAGGCCGGGCTGTCGGCGCCGCTTCATCCCGGTGCCGTCAAGTACTACAAGGAGAAAGGCTGGATGTGACGGCGGAAAGGAGGGCCGGCCGCGCAGGGCCGGCCCTCCTCCGGTCTCCCGCATTTCCATTCGCGACATAGCTGCTCAGAACCGGTTCGGCTGAGGGGAGGGTATCATGAGCAAGGAGGTGAGCAGGGATCCCGAAGCTCAGATCGAGGAGCTCACCGCAACGGATACCGGCGCACGGCACCCGAGTGGCTTTGCGGCCAAGCTTCTGTTCGGGGTGGCGCTCGCCTGGTCGCTGTTCCAGCTCTGGATCGCCTCTCCCCTGCCCTTCATGCTCCGCTTCGGCGTCTTCAACGATACCGAAGCGCGCTCCATCCATCTCGCCTTCGCGCTGTTTCTCGCGTTCACGGCCTATCCCGCCTTCCGCCGCAGCCCGCGCGACTATATCCCGCTGCAGGACTGGATCCTCGCGATCGTGGGCGCCTTCTGTGGCGCCTATCTGTTCATCTTCCAGGAACAGATCGCCGATCGCGTGGGCGCGCCGATCCTGCAGGACTACGTGTTCGGCGTTCTCGGCATCCTGATCCTGCTCGAGGCGACGCGGCGCGCGCTCGGACCGGCGCTGGTCGGGGTCGCGAGCGTGTTCCTCCTCTACACCTACTTCGGGCCCTACATGCCCGACATCATCGCCCACAAGGGCAACAGCATCGGCGAGATCATCAATCACCAGTGGATCACCACCGAAGGCGTCTTCGGCGTCGCGCTCGGGGTCTCGGCAAGTTTCGTCTTCCTGTTCGTGCTCTTCGGCTCGCTGCTCGATAAGGCCGGTGCGGGCAACTACTTCATCAAGGTGGCGTTCTCACTGCTCGGTCATCTGCGTGGCGGTCCGGCCAAGGCAGCGGTGGTGTCCTCCGGACTCACCGGCCTCATCTCCGGCTCCTCGATCGCCAATGTCGTCACCACCGGCACCTTCACCATCCCGCTCATGAAGCGGGTCGGATTCTCGGCCGAGAAGGCTGGGGCGGTGGAGGTCGCGGCCTCGGTCAACGGGCAGATCATGCCGCCGGTCATGGGCGCGGCCGCCTTTCTCATGACCGAGTTCATCGGCATTCCCTATTTCGATGTCGTCAAGCATGCCTTCGTACCCGCCGTCATCTCCTACATCGCGCTCGTCTACATCGTTCATCTCGAGGCCGTGAAACTCGGCATGGAAGGGCTGCCGCGCGCAGTGGAGCCCAAGCCCTGGGTGCAGCGCCTGCTCAACTTCCTGCTCGGCGTCATCGTCCTCTCGGGCCTCTCGCTCGCCGT
>CAZHHU010000155.1:0-4069 GCA_964532215.1 uncultured Geminicoccaceae bacterium | reverse complement strand
TCACCCTCGATCTTGACCTCGGTGCCCGACCACTTGCCGAACAGCACCCGGTCGCCGACCTTCACATCCAGCGGGATGAGCTTGCCGCTCTCGTCGCGGGCACCTGGGCCGACGGCGATGACCTCGCCTTCCTGCGGCTTCTCCTTGGCGGTGTCGGGAATGATGATGCCGCCCTTGGTGCGCTCTTCTTCCTCGATGCGACGCACGAGCACGCGGTCGTGCAAAGGCCGGAAACGCATGGGTTCACCTCCGCCAACGGGTTGAAGCCTGTTGTTAGCACTCTCGCCTGGTGAGTGCCAGGATCGCCCGAGAGTTAAGGAGGGTCCGGGGAAGGTTCAAGGGTGCGCCGGCGATTTTTGTCAGCCGCCCCCCGGTCCTGCTGCCAAGTGCTTGAAAAAGCGGAAAAATATGCCGGCCTGCGGTTGACGCCGCGGCGCCGCGGCGGCAAGCTTTCCTGCGCTCGGAAGATGCGGAGAGAAGGAGTCATGAGCAGAGGCCGTTACCGCGAACTCCGCATGCAGCTCGAAGGCTACCGCCTCGCCACGGCGGAGATCCTCTATCACCTGCCCGATCACCCGAGCCTGCTGCAGAGCTTCATCTGGCAGCAGTACGATCTCGTACCCGAGTATCCCAACCTCAGGCGTTTCCTCGACTGGTGGGACGCGCATCTCGACGGCAAGATTCACAGCGTTCATGTGTGCGCCGCCGCGCCCGTTCGCCCATCCGGCTGGCGCCACATTCCCTTCGCCTTCGAACTCAACTGAAGCCGTAGCGGAGAAAACGGCGGCGGGCCGCGGCCCGCCGCCAGCGCATCTGCCTGCGGTCCACGCTCACTCGCCGCCGCCGAGTCCGTGGACGTAAATGGTCACCATCTTGATGGACTCCGGCGGAAGGCGACCCGCCCAGGCGGGCATGACGCCGTGACGCGGTCTCGTCACCTGGGCCCGGATGTTCTCCGCCTCACCCCCGTAGAGCCAGATCTCGTCGGTGAGATTGGGCGCGCCGACCTCGCGGCTGCCTCTGCCGTCCTCGCCGTGGCAGGCGGCGCAGTTGTCGAGGAACAGCTGGCGGCCCCGTGCCGCCGCCTCGGGGTCGCCCGCCCGTCCCGACAGCGACAGCACGAACTGCACCACATCCTCGATCTGCTGCGGCTCGAGAATGTCCCCGAATGCCGGCATCTCGCTGTCGCGGGTATCCGGATCCTCATAGTAGCGGATGCCGTGGCTCACCGTCTGCAGGATGTCCTCGAGCGTGCCGCCCCACAGCCAGTCGTCATCGGCAAGCGTCGGGTAGTTGAGCTGGCCTGCGCCGCCGAGGCCGTGGCAGGGCGCGCAGTTGTCCTTGAACACGACCTCGCCGCCGCGCGTGGCGAAGGTCAGGAGTTCTTCGTCCCGGGCGATCTCGGTGACGTCGGCCGCTGCGATGCGGTCGAGCCAGGCGGCCTTCGCCGCCCGCGCCTCGGCCATGCGGGCTTCGAGCTCGAGCCGCTGGTTGGACCCGAGGATGCCGCCGAAATGGGTCGAGAGGGTGGGCCAGGAGGGATAGAGGATCCACCACACCACCGACCACAGGATCGTCGCCCAGAAGACGATCACCCACCATTTCGGCAACGGGTTGTTGAGCTCCCTGATTCCGTCCCACTCGTGTCCGGTGGTCTCGACCCCCGTGATCGCGTCCCGTTCGATCTCACCGGCCATCGTCACCGTCCTCCTCGAAGGGTATGCGTGCGGCAGCCTCCCACTTCTCGCGCCGTCCCGGCCACATGACCCAGAGGACGATGCCCAGGAACAGAACCGCGAGCCAGACGAGCCACAGCTGCTGCACGAGGGAGTAGAGTTCGCTCATCTCACGCCGTCACTGGACCAGATCGCGCACCTCGACACCTTCGAAATCGACCATGCGGCCGAGGATCTGCAGATAGGCGATGAGTGCATCCATCTCGGTGAGCCGCTGCGGCTGGCCGTCGAAGTCGCCGACCGCCGCCCTGGGATAGCGCGCGAGCAGCTCGTCGTGATCGGCATCCGGATCGGCCTGTGCGCGCAGATCCTCCAGCGCCTTGTCGATCATCTCGTCGGTATACGGCACGCCGAGGGTCCGCAGCACCTCGAGGTGATCGCGGATATCGGCGGCATCGAGTTCCTTCTCCCGGAGGAAGGGGTAGGCGGGCATCACGCTCTCCGGCACCACGCTCCGCGGATCCACGAGATGGGCCACATGCCACTCGTTGGAGTATTTGCCGCCCACGCGGGCGAGATCGGGCCCGGTGCGCTTGGATCCCCACTGGAAGGGATGATCGTACATGCTCTCGGCGGCGAGGCTGTAATGGCCGTAGCGCTCCACCTCGTCGCGGAAGGGCCGGATCATCTGGCTGTGGCAGACGTAGCAGCCCTCGCGGATGTAGATGTTGCGCCCGACGAGCTCGAGTGGCGTGTAGGGTCGTATACCCTTCACCGGCTCGATCGTGCTCTCGATCGTGAACAGGGGCACGATCTCCACGATGCCGCCGATCGAGACCGTGATGAGGATCAGCAGAGCGAGCAGGAACCCGCGCCGCTCGATGATCTCGTGACGCTGGAACATGGCCGCTCCTCCTCACTCGGCGGGCACGACGCGGAGTGCGCCCATCTGCGCCGGCAGCAGCTCCTCCTGCCGCAGCTCCCGCCGCATGGTCCGCCACAGGTTGTAGACCATGATCAGCGCACCGGCGGTGAACAGCACGCCGCCGAAGGCGCGGATGACGTAAAAGGGATGCATCGCCTCGACGGTCTCGATGAAGGAGAACTGCAGGAAGCCGAGGCTGTCGTAGGTCCGCCACATGAGCCCCTGCATGATGCCCGAGACCCACATCGAGGTGATGTAGAGGACGATGCCCAGGGTCGCGATCCAGAAATGCCACTCCACGAGCCGGATCGAATAGAGGCGCTCGGCCTTCCACAGCCGCGGCACGAGGTAGTAGAGGGCGCCGAAGCTCACGAAGGCCACCCAGCCGAGGGCGCCGGAATGGACGTGGCCGATGGTCCAGTCCGTGTAGTGGGAGAGGGCGTTGACCTGGCGCACGGACATGAGCGGCCCCTCGAAGGTGCTCATGCCGTAGAAGGCGACCGAGACCACGAGAAAGCGCAGCACCGGATCCCAGCGCAGCTTCTCCCAGGCTCCGGAGAGGGTCATGAGGCCGTTGATCATGCCGCCCCAGGACGGCATCCACAGCATGACGGAGAAGGTCATGCCGAGCACCTGCGCCCAGTCGGGCAGGGCGGTGTAGTGGAGGTGATGCGGGCCCGCCCAGATGTAGAGGAAGATGAGCGCCCAGAAATGGACGATGGAAAGACGGTAGGAGTAGACCGGACGCTGCGCCTGCTTGGGCACGAAATAGTACATCATGCCCAGGAAGCCCGCGGTGAGGAAGAAGCCCACCGCGTTGTGCCCGTACCACCACTGCACGAGGGCATCCTGGACGCCGGACCAGACGATGTAGCTCTTGGCGCCGAACCAGCTCACCGGGATCGCGAGATTGTTCACGATGTGAAGCATCGCGATGGTGATGATGAAGGCGAGATAGAACCAGTTCGCGACGTAGATGTGGGGTTCCTTGCGCCGCAGCAGCGTGCCGAAGAAGACGATGAAGTAGACGACCCAGACGATGGTGAGCCAGAGATCCACGTACCACTCCGGCTCGGCGTACTCCTTGCTCTGGGTCACGCCCATCACGTAGCCGGTGGCCGCGAGCACGATGAAGAGCTGATAGCCCCAGAACAGGAACTGGGCGAGCGCCGGGCCGCCGAAGAGGGAGGTGCGGCAGGTGCGCTGCACCACATAGAGCGAGGTCGCGAGCAGCGCGTTGCCGCCGAAGGCGAAGATCACCGCCGAGGTGTGGACCGGCCGCAGGCGGCCGAAGGTGCCCCATTCGTAGGGAAGATTGAGCCATGGGTAGGCGAGCTGGAAGGCGATGAAGGTGCCGGCGGCAAAGCCCACGACGCCCCAGAAGATGGTGGCGATCGTGAACATGCGCACGATATCTTCATCGTAGCCCGCTCTCGCTCCCACGCGAACAGCCGCCGCTGCCATGACC
>CAZHHU010000154.1:0-4101 GCA_964532215.1 uncultured Geminicoccaceae bacterium | reverse complement strand
TCTGGGCATGGCTCGACGCCTTCGTGGCCAGCATCGACTTCGTGAAGAGCGAGCGCCACCGTGAGCGCTTCCTCCGCCACGCACCGGACCTCGTGATCGTCGACGAGGCCCATCTCTGTGCCCGCCCGCGCGGCACCGACCGCCAGCGCCCAGAGCAGCAGCGCTACGAACTCCTCCGCGACCTCGTGGACCGCCGCCCCGACATCCACCTGTTGCTGGTGACCGCCACGCCCCACTCCGGCATCGAGGAGAGCTTCCGCTCGCTGCTCGGGCTGCTCGATCCACGCTTCGAGGAACAGGCCGACCGCCGCCGGCTGCGCCGGCACATCGTCCAGCGCCGGCGCCGGGAAGTGGAACGCTGGATGGGAACGGACACGGCGTTTCCCACCCGCCTTCCGCACGAAGCCACCTACCGCCTCACCCCGGCCTATCAGACCCTTTTCAACAGGGTGCTCGCCTTCTGCCGGGAGGCCATAGGGACCGGCGACGGGCGGGACGTGCGGCAGCGGGTGCGGTACTGGGGTGCCATCGCCATCCTGCGCTGTGTGCTTTCGAGCCCCGAGGCGGCACGCGCGGTTCTCGAACGCAAGGCCGCGACCGAAGCCCGGACGATGGACGAGTCGCCGCAGGAGGTCGATGACCGCCAGCGCCCCTTCGTCACCGACATGCTCGACGAGGCCGGCGGCACCGACGTGGCTCCTGCAGGCGCGGTGCAGGAAGCGCGGGCGGTGCTGGAAGAGCACCATCACCGGCGCCTGTCCGCCTTCGCCCGCGAAGCGACAGAGCTCGCCGGCAAGGACCGGGACGCCAAGCTCGCGTGTCTGTTGCGTGCGCTCAAGGATCTGCTCGCGCAGGGCCATCATCCCATCGTCTTCTGCCGCTACATTCCGACCGCCCACTACGTCGGCCGCGAGCTCCGCCAGGCCTTTGACGGTATCGCGGTGGAGGTGGTGACGGGCGAACTGCCCGACGAACGTCGCCGCGAGCTGGTGGAGGCGCTGGGCCGGGGCCCTCGCCGCATCCTCGTGGCCACCGACTGTCTCTCCGAGGGCATCAACCTCCAGGACCATTTCGACGCGGTCGTCCACTACGACCTGCCCTGGAACCCCAACCGCCTCGAGCAGCGCGAGGGCCGCGTCGATCGCTTCGGCCAGCGCCGCCGGGAGGTCCGCACGGTCACCATCTACGGCGAGGACAATCCGGTCGATCTCGCCGTCCTCGACGTACTGATCCGCAAGGCGCGCCGGATCCGCGAGAGCCTCGGCATCATCGTGCCGGTGCCGGCCGGGGCGGAAGAGATCCTCGAAGCCGTCATCGGCGAGGTGCTCCTGGGTCGAAGCGGCCGTCAGCTGGAGCTGGCGCTCGGCGGCGACAGCCGTTTCCAGCGGCTGCTCCAGCGCTGGGAGCGGGCGGTGGAAGAGGAGGGTGCGCTGCGCTCCTACTATGGCCAGGAGCAGATCTCGCCGGAGGAAGTGCAGCGCGAGCTGGAGGAGACGGACGACATCCTCGGCGAGCCGATGGCGGTGACGCGCTTTCTTCGCGAGTTCGCCGCCCGCCTCCAGGGCCGGTTCGCGCAGGACGGCGACGCCACGATTTTCCACCCCGGACAGGCGGAGCACGAGTTTCGCGAACAGCTGGGGACGGCGCCGCCCTACCGGATGGTGTTCGATCGCACCGCCGATTCCGACGCGCTCTATGTCGGCCGCAACCATCCGCTGGTGGAGACCGCCGCCCGTCATGTCCTGGGCCGCGCCCTTGCCCCGGAACCACCGCCCTTCCTCGCCCGTCTCGGCGTCATGCGCACCGCCGCCGTCGACCGGGTAACGGCGCTCGCGCTGTTGCGCCTGCGCTATACGCTCGAGGAGCGGGACCGGGCGCTGTTCGCCGAAGAGGTGCGGATCGTCGCCATCCGCCGCGAGGAGGGGCGGCCGGTGCTGGCGGAGCCCGTGGAGCGGCTCGGCCGGGAGCTCGCTGAGGGGGCCGTACCCCGTGCGCCCGATCCCGCGCCCGAGGAGCGGCGCCGCTGGATCACGCACATGCGCGAGCTGCTCGCTGGCCACCCGGACTGGTGGGCGCCGCTCGTGGAGCGCAGGCGCCGCGCCATCGAAGAGGCCCACCGGCGGCTGCGGAAGATCACCCGTGAGGGCGGGTTTCGCGTCCGACCGCACACGCCGCCGGATCTCCTCGCCCTCGTCGTGCTGCTGCCGACAGGAGGCCGGCCATGAGCGAGACCTTGGCCATCGAGGGCGGCCTCTTGGGCCTCGAGCTGATCGAGCGGCTGCGCACGCAGCCCCGGGAGGTCCCGGGCCAGCGGCCGGAGGACTTCGGGCTCGCCCGCGGCGCGCGCCTCGGCGACGAGATCCAGGACAGCTTCTCCGCCGCCCTCGCCCATTGGCGCCGCTTCGCCCGTAGGCGCGAGGCGGTCGGCGCATCCACCGGCCTCACCCGCGAACAATGGGTGCTGCCGCTCCTCCGCCTGTTCGGTTTCGAGCCGAAGCTGCAGCGCCAGGCGCGGCAGATCGGAGGCGCCAGCTATGCCATCTCCCACTTCGAGGGCGACGGCACGGTGCCGATCCACATCGCCGCCTTCGACCAGGAGCTCCATCGCCGCGGCCGCGAACGCCTGTCCCCGCATGCCCTGGTGCAGGAATATTTGAACCGCAGCGACGCGCTCTGGGGCATCGTCACCAACGGCCGCCAGCTGCGCATCCTCCGCGACACCAGCCGCATCGCCCGGGCCGTCTTCGTCGAGTTCGACCTCGAGGCCATCTTCGAGCAGGAACTCTACGCCGACTTCGCGCTTCTCTTCCGCATCGCCCACCGCACGCGCTTTCCTCTCGAGCTTGCCCGCGGCCATGAATGCTGGCTGGAGCGGCGCTATCAGGAGGCCATCGAGGAGGGCGGCCGGGTGCGCGAGCGGCTGCGCGAGGGCGTGGTGGCGGCGCTCGAGATCCTCGGCACCGGCTTTCTCGTGCACCCGGACAACACGGCGCTTAGAGACAGCTTCAAGACCAGCACACTGGACGCCACCCATTACTGGCGTCAGCTTCTCGCCCTCGTCTACCGTCTCCTGTTCCTCATGACCGCCGAGGAACGGCGGCTTCTGGGCCTGCCCGAGGGGCATCCGGAGCGCGGGCGGTTTCGCATCTACGAGCGGTGGTATGCGACTGGGCGGCTGCGCGAACGCGCCGAGACCCACCGCGGCGCCGATCCGCACGGCGATCTGTGGCGCGGGCTGGTGACGCTGTTCCGCACCCTCGACGATGTCGACCAGGCGGAGCATCTCGGCCTCGCCCCCCTGGACGGCGATCTGTTCGCGCTACCGGCCTGCCACGACCTCGAGCGGGCCCAGATCCGCAACGACCATCTCCTCGAGGCCCTCTGGCACCTCTCCACCTTCGAGGAACGCGAGGACAGGCGCGGTACCGGCACCCGCCGCCGCGTGCGCTTCGCCGGGCTGGATGTGGAGGAACTCGGCAGCGTCTACGAGTCGCTGCTCGACTACCACCCCGTGGTGGACCTCGAGGGACGCCGCTTTCGCCTCGTCACCGGCAGCCAGCGCAAACAGACCGGCAGCTACTACACGCCCGACGAGCTGGTGCAGGAACTCGTCCGTTCGGCGCTGGATCCGGTGGTGGAAGAGCGCCTGGACGAGGCCGCGCGAATGGCGAATGGTGAATGGCGAGGGGTGCCGGGGCCGGTAAAGGAGCGCTTTGTCCGTGACGTTCTTCCGCGACTATCGGGATCTGGAGGTCTGGCAGGCGGGCGTGGGTATCACCCGGCGGATCTACGAGCTCACGGAGGCGATGCCTCCGACGGAACGCTACGGCCTTACGAGCCAGATTCGGCGGGCCGCGGTGTCGATCCCTGCCAACATCGCGGAAGGGTGGGGGCGACGCTACCGGAAAGACTTCATCCAGTTCCTGCGGCAGGCGAACGGCAGCCGGACCGAGCTGGAGACGCATCTGTTCATCGCGGCGGAGCTGGGGCTGCTGGCCAAGGAGGAGGTCGACCCGATCCTGCAAGACCTTTGGCTGCTGGGCCGGCAGCTGGTCAGTCTGGAACGCAGCCTGCGGAAGAAGAGCTGAGCCGGGCGTGGCG
>CAZHHU010000153.1:0-4150 GCA_964532215.1 uncultured Geminicoccaceae bacterium | reverse complement strand
CACGGCTTTCGGGCCACAGCCAGCACCATGCTCAACGAGCTCGGCTTCGCCGCCGATGTCATCGAGCGCCAGTTGGCCCACGCACCCCGGAACAAGGTTCGGGCCGCCTACAATCGTGCGAGCTATCTCCGCGAGCGGCGCCGGATGATGGGCTTCTGGGCCGACCATATCGATGCCCTGCGCGAGGGCCGCCCGACCCGCGCGGTCGCCTGAGGTGCCCAACTTTGCTTTCCGCCGCGAGCGCGGGAAATGGATCGTCCTTCGAGACGGCGAGCCCGTGCGGCTGCCGCCCCGCCAGGAGCTCGAAGCGCGGGGCGGGGTTGAGCTCGACGATGCCGCGCTGGCCGAGCTCGAACGCATCCTGTTCGTGACGGCACGGCTCTTCGTCGCGACGGACCGCGAGCGGTGGCAGCACACCGGAAAGCAAATCGAGGCGGTGGTGCGGCACGGAAAGGCTTTGCTGGCCGCGCTCGAAGCCGCGCCGGAGCTCGACGATCTCGTGGGAAGCTGTGAACCCCGGTCGTTGTTCTCCGAGGCGCTCCGGGACTTTTTGCCCGGTGCCGAGCTCCGGCGCGCGCTGGTGGCCGGCGATTGGGAAGCCATCGGTGCGGAGGGGCCGGGCAAGCCGAGGGGCCGGCCGCGGGCCGTATGGCTCCACTGGCTGGCAGGAGAAGTCGCGGACCTCTGGCGTCGTTGCGAGGGCAAGGGGGCCGGCGCATGGTTCGACAAAGGGCGCCATGCCTGGCGCGGTGGCGCCCTCGAACTGGCCGGAGCGCTACTCGAAACTCTTGAGATCCGTTTCGCGCCCCGCACGCTCGGCGAAGCGATCCAGCAAATTTCACACTCTCCGCGCTGACAGACGAAAAAGGGGGGCGCGAGCCCGATTTTTCCGTGGTTACGCGGGAATGTCCCGACATGTATTCGAAGGTTCGGTTAGTAACTCGTGGGGGTTCAAATGACCGAGCCGAAAGTCGACCGTTTTCTCCGGCTGCCCGAAGTCGCGCATCTTGTGGGTTTCGGAAAATCCCTGATCTACGCGAAGATCCGCACAGGCGATTTTCCGCCCCCGATCCGGCTCGGGCACAGGACGGCCGCGTGGCGCGAGAGCGAGGTCCGCGCCTGGATGGAGCGGCGCGTCGCCGAAGCGCGCGGCACGTCGGACGTTGCGTGAGGCAGAGGTGCGCGCCGAGGAGATTGCCCGCGCCTTGGGCGGCCGGCGAAGCGGCTCGGGGTGGCTCGCACGGTGTCCGGCACACGATGATAATCGGCCGAGCTTGTCGGTCGGCGAGCGCCATGGCCGGTTGCTGGTGTACTGCCACGCCGGTTGCTCGTTTGATGCGATCCGTGACGCGCTGCGTGAACGTGGCCTGTGGCCCGCCCAGGCTTATCGCCCGCGCCAGCATCCCGGGCCGCGCCGACGGCTCGACGAGCCGACACCGGATGGGCTCTCGCGCATCGAGCGTGCCCGGTCCATCTGGCGCCAGGCGCGGCCGATAGAGTCGGGCGAGCCCGCTGACTGCTACCTGCGCACGCGCGTTCGGGGTTGGCGCCCAGCCGGCGGTTGGCCGGCGAGCCTCCGCGAAGGCCGCGGTCCCGTGCTGGTCGCCGCTGCCTGCCGCTGGCCGGACAGGCGCGTGACGGCCGTGCAGGTCACACGGCTCACGGAAGATGGCCGCAAGGCCGCCGTGGAGCCCGTGCGGCTGTCGTATGGCGTGCTGCGCGGCGCCGGCGTCTGGATCATGCCGCCGCGCGGTGGCGAGCCGGTGATCGTTACCGAGGGTGTTGAGGATGGTCTGGCTGTGCTGGCGGCGCTCGGTCCCGAATGTCATGCTGTGGTAGCCGCACTGGGGACCGGCAATGTCGCCCGTCTGGCGCTGCCGGACGGTGCCGAGGTGGTGCTCGTGCTCGACGGCGACGAGGCCGGCCGAAGGGCTGCTCGCGAGGCCGCGAGTTCGTTTTCGCGACGCGGGCACGCGGTTCGCGTCGCCGCGCTGCCCGAGGGCCGCGATCCCGCGGGAATGCTGGAAAGGAAATCGGCCGCCTGAGCAGGCGGCCGGGAGCTCTTACTCATGGTGAACTTACAGGACGACCCTGCCGCCGTCGAGCTTCGGAAGCACGTGGAGGGCGCCAGACCCGCAAAATCGGAAGGGTCGAAAGAATGGCCCGAGCCCGACCTTTCGGTGGTCGAAGAGGTGCGCGAGCCGGCGCCCGAATTGCCGCTGGACGTATTCCACCCGCGGCTGGCCGAGGCGCTTCGCGGTGTGGCATCGAACGCCAACGCGCCGGTCGATTACGTGGCGATGGCGGTTCTCGCGGGCGCTTCCGCGTGCATTGCGGGCTCGCGCGGTATCTGGCTCGGGAAGAGCTGGAGAATGGCGGCCAACCTGTTCGTGGCCCTGGTCGGCGATCCCTCCATGCTCAAGACGCCGGCGGCCAAGGCCGCGATCAAGAGGCTTGACGAAATCGGTGACGAGCTCCGCGAAAAATACCGCGAGAAATGGCGCAAATTCGAGAAGACCCGCGAGGAATACGAAATCGCCAAGGCCGCCGCTGCGAGCTCGAAACGTAGGCTGCTGCGCGAGGGCAAGGCCAAGGAGGCCAAGGAGGCCGAGAACATGGTCATGCCTGATAAGCCGGAGCCGCCCCCCAAAGAGCGCACCGTGATCGGCGATGTGACGATCGAGGCGCTGCGGTCCGTGATGGAATGCAACCCGAAGGGCGTGCTGTTGTTCCGCGACGAGCTCGCCGGCCTGATCGGCGCGTTCGGGAGGTACACGGCCGACGGTGGCCAAGGTGACCGCGGCTTCTGGCTCGAAGCCTACGACGGCGGAAGATATCGCGTCGCGCGGGCAGGCGAGGCGGACGGCCGGTATCTCGATATCCCGTGGCTAAATTTCGGAGTCATCGGCGGTATCCAGCCGGACCGCTTGCGCGATCTCCTGCTGAGCGGCAGTGACGACGGCTTTTCATCGCGGTTCCTCTACACTTGGCCGGAGCGCCGGGAGCGCATCTGTCTCACCGAGCCGGAGAACGTCGAGGCCGCGAAGCTTCTCGGTGAAGTTTACGACTGGTTGCGCGACCTGCCGGTGCAACGGCTCGAAAGCGGCGGGGTGAAGCGCGTTTACGTGGCAGCCAGCCGCGAGGCCCGCGCGGCAATGGAGCGGCTCACCAACGACGAGCTGACACCGATGATCCGTGCCGCGGAAGGGATGTTCGCGAGCTGGCTCGGCAAGGGGCGCGGGTATGCCGGCAAGCTCGCGCTGCTCCTCGCATTCACCGATGCGGCGGTCCCGCATGACGACGGCAGCCCCAGGGCCGAGCCGATCGAGATCGGCACCGAGCATGTCCAGCGGGCGCGCCGTCTGCTGCTCCACTACCTGGTGCCGATGGCAAAGCGCAGCTTTGGCGGCGCCGCGGTCCCGCGGGAGGTCGCCGACACGCGACGGATGGCGAGGTGGCTCCTCGATCGTGCCAGGGAGGACGCGAAGCCCGTCACACTCCGCGAGATGCAGCGCCAGCGCGTGCTCGGCAATCGTCGCGCTCCCGCTTATTTGGAGGTCGCCGAGCTTCTGTGCGATTCCGGCTGGCTGCGTCCCGTGTCGCAAACACGACATTGTGTAGGGCGTCCATCCCGAGCGTTCGAGCTCAATCCGAAACTCGCCGACGATACGATCCCCCGTGACAAATGTGACAAAAGTGACAAAACCCCCTTTTCGTCGATTTTGTCACCAGTGTCACAAGGGGGTGCGTCCGAGAACAATTCGTTCGGTGGGCAGGAATCCGCCTTCGACGGTGAAGCGGTCGATCCGCCGTCGATGTCGCAAACGGAAAAGTCGAAAGCCGAAACCGAGCCCTTCGACGAGGTCGAGCTCACGCCCTGGGGTGCCGCCGGCCCGCCGGATGCGGAGATCCTCTGATGCGCCTTCCCGAGCTTCTCGCCGAGCTCCGACACCGCGGCATCGAGCTGTCACCGGCGGGGCAGGGCCGGGTGATGGCGCGCCCGGCTTTCCGGCTCGATGATCACCTGCGGGCCGAAATCCGGCGCCACAGGCCCACACTGCTGCGTCTGCTGGCACGCACCGGATGCCCCGACCTGCTCGCCGCCCGCGTCGTCGAGGCCGGCGGCATCGCCACCTGGGAGCCGCGAGGC
>CAZHHU010000152.1:0-4261 GCA_964532215.1 uncultured Geminicoccaceae bacterium | reverse complement strand
TTTGGCGGTGCTCTTGGCGGTCGAGCACGCTCTGCGAGATGCCGAATCCGGCAGCAGGAACGAGCTTTTCCAGCCGGCGATGAGGAAGACAACGACGCCATCGCAACGGGCGGCGCTGGAGGATACGCTGTGCAGCACAATGCAGGCGCTGGTCGAGATTAAGCGCGAGGCGGGCGATCGTCGCCCGGTCTGCGAGCTCGAAGAGGAGGCCGCGCAGCAGATCGCCGAAATCCTTCGCGCCACGGGCGTTCAACCTCCGGGCCGCCGCAATACGTCGCCGAGTGACGGGATGCTTCATCTTTACCGGAACATGTTGAAAGGCAACTACGGCCTGAGCCGCGCGGAGCACGTGGAGAGAAGCGAAATCGCGCGGGCGGGCACTTCCATCGCGAAAGGGCTAGGCCCGCAATTCGCCGAAGCTGAACTGCTGGATCAGCTGAGGGCGTTCTTGCGGGACATTGAACAAAGTTAAACGCCCTGCATTTCAATAACTAAATCGCGCGGCATCATCCGGCATGAAAGAAAACTTTGGAGAAGATGGATGCCGGATATTACCGCTTCGCGGCGATACCTCCGCACGAACGAAGCCGCACTTTGGTTGGGCGTTGCACGCCAAACTCTCGCACGCTGGCGCGTAGAGGGTGTGGGGCCGCCTTTCGTTAAGCTCGGAGGGGCGGTGCTCTACGATGTGCACGAGCTCGAAAACTTTGTCGAACAGCGCCGCCGTCGCTCGACCGCCGACGCGGCCTTCGACGTGACCGTTGAGTAAGGGCCGTGCAGGGGCTTGTACTTACGCCCGAGCGCGCCGCCGCTTTGGGCATCCCGGCGGGCGTCGAGATCGTCGAGGGCCGGTTGTGCTGGTGGTGCGCCTGCCCGAGTTGCGAGCGCGGCTGGGTGCCTTTGCTGCCGGATGCAGACGGGCGGCTCGTGCCGAGCCCAATCGGCTGCTGCATCGGCCGCGCCGGCTGGCGTTGTTCGTCCAAGCGCATTGCGGAGTGCTGGCGGGCCGCGCTCGAGGGGCGCGAGGTCGAGCCGACGGAGGGGGAGAAGCGGCTGGTCGCGGGGGTGATCGCCCGCGACTTTCTCCCCCTCTGGCGCGGAGTGAGGGGGCGTGATCCCTGGCGCACGCTATTCGCCTTCGCTCGCGGTCTGGAGGAACGGGAGCTTCCGCCCCGCCTCGTCTCCTACGCCGTCCGCGAGCTCGCCCGGCGGCGCGGCTGGCCGCTGCGGACTGCCGAAGGAGCGCTCCGATGCGCCAGGTGATTGCGGCGAACGGAGAGGCCTCCGCCGATGCCGGAAGCGATTTGCCCAGGCTGGTGAACGACATCGCCAAGTCAAAGCTTCGAACGCTCACCGGCGAGGAGCTCCTGAAGAGGACGTTTCCGCCGCGGCCCTGGATTCTCGAGCCGGTGATCCCCGGCCGAGGGCTGACCATGCTCTACGCGCCGCGCGGCATCGGCAAGACTTGGCTCGCCCTCTCCATTGCCTACGCCGCGGCCGGAGGCGGTTCGCTGTTCGAGTGGAAACCCGGCGAGGCCACGCCGGTGCTCTACATCGACGGCGAGATGCCGGCCGGTGTGCTACAACAGCGGTTTGCTGCGATTGTCGCCGGATTTCCGAGCGAACCGCCAGGCGATGCGGTTCGCTTCTTGTGCGCCGACGCACATGAAGACGGGCTGCCCGATCTGCGCGACCCGTCGATGCAGGAGGCCGTCGAGGAATTGTGCGGGAAGTAAGATATTCGGCTTCTCGTGCTCGACAATCTTTCGTCGCTTTGCCGGTCGGGAAAGGAAAACGAAGCGGATTCATGGCAGCCCGTGCAGGATTTCCTCCTGCGGATGCGACGCAAGGGTGTGTCCGTTCTGCTCGTTCATCATGCCGGAAAAGGAGGTCAGCAACGCGGCACCAGCCGGCGCGAGGACGTGCTGGACACGGTGATCGCCTTGCGCCGGCCGGCCGATTATGAAGCCGTCGAGGGGGCGCGGTTCGAGATCCACATCGAAAAGTCGCGTGGTGTCATGGGCGACAAGCTCGCTCCCTTCGAGGCGAAGTTGGAAGTATGCAACAGCGCCGTTGTGTGGTCCCGCAAGAGCCTGGCCGATGTGGAAAAGACGCGGGTTGCCGAGCTCGTAGCCGACGGTCTCACCGTCCGCGAGATCGCCGCGGAGCTCGGAGTTTCGGTCGGCAAGGCGCACAAACTCAAGAAAAAGACCGAGGCCGCGGAGTCCGTCAAATGAGTCTCAAGGAATTGGCCGCGGCGCTGCGGAAGCGTGAACACGTGAATGAACACGGTGTGAACACGGGCCGAAAGCGTGTTCATCCGGCGTCAAACCAAAATGAACACGCGAAGGCTGATTTTTCAACGGGTTACGAACGAAGATCCACCATGTTCACGTGTTCATCCCCTATAGGGCGTGAACGCGTGAACACGCTTCCACAGCGTGAACACGAGAATGAACACGGTGTGAACACGCCCGGTTCGAGCCCTTCGGGTGCGGACCCGTACCGCCGGGTTGCGGAGATGGTGCTCCGCTACGTCCGGGGCGACCGCGAAGGGGCGATCCGCGAACTCACCGCGGCCCTGGAAGCGACCGCACCGCACATGGTGGCGGCTCTGTGGACGGCGGAGCGGCTGCTGCGTCTTGCGAGCGTCAACCGCGAACGCGGGATGCGCCGCATCCTGGAAGCGCTGGCCGATGCCGAGCAGGCGCACATCGAGAGTATCCACACCCGCGCCGAAATCGCCCTCGATCCTGCCCTGGCCGACGACCCGGCCGAGGTGACCCTGCGGGAGGGCGTCGAATGACAATACAAATCGCGGCGCACGGCCGCCTGGGCGAGGATCCGAAGGAGATCGCCACATCCTCGGGCAAGGCGATGGCCGTCTGTTCTCTGGCGGTGGCGATCGAAGAACACGGCGCCGGCGATCCGCCGCCCCTGTGGATCGGCATCCTCGCCTTCGGCCGGACCGCCGAGGATCTGTTGCGGCACCGCAGGGGCGATCTGCTGTCGGTCGCCGGCAGACTGCAACGCAAGCGCTGGACCGACCGCGACGGGCGGGAACGCGAACGCCTCGAGGTGGTGGCCGACAGTCTGGTCAGTGCCCGCACGGTGCGCCCCGCCGGCGGCAGGAAGCGCGAGGGCGAGCGATCCAGTCCGGTGGAGGCCCGCCATGCCGTGCGCGCCCAAGCGCCGGTGGCCCAGCTCGACGATCCGATCCCGTTCTAGCTCCGCCCGCCTTCGCGCCGGTCCGCGAACCGCACCCCCTCGCCGTCGAGGAACAGGATCCCGAGCTCCTCGAAGGTGCGCCGCATCGCTTCCAGGTTCCGCCCGAGCGGCCGCCGCGCCTCCCGCTCGAAATCGGCCACGGTGCTGCGCGAGACGCCGGCCCGGCGGGCGAAAGCGCTCTGCGACAGGCCCAGGAGCCCGCGCGCGGCCCGGCACAGCGCCGGCGTGAGGGGCGGATCCATATCAGACGATTTGTTTGACATTCGGCAGCCCGAACACGACAATCGGTCTGACCGTACCACCGATCGGGAGGAGGCACCATGGAGGAGAAAGGAACCGCGACGCTGCTCGACATCCTTGACCGTCTGAACGAGGTCCGGGAAGGCATCCTCGCCGCCGAAGCGAGCTTCGAGCACATCGAGCAGGAGATCGTGCGGGATGCGTTCGTCGAACGGCAGCGCGGTCCGTGCCGGGACTACCGCATCGTCGCCATGCGCTGGATCCTCGCCCGCTTGGAGAAGGATGTCGGGAAGATCGGGCGCGATTGCGAAGCGCTGCTCCAGGAGGGGCGGCAGTGCCAGGCCGCCGAGACGAGCCACGAACGGGAGGCCGCCGCATGACCAGAACCGACCACCAGAAGAATGCCCGCGAAGGCCTGCGGAAACTCTTCACCGAGCTCGAAGAAGTGCTGCGGGCGCTGAACGCAGTCCCGCTGACGGACAGCGGGGGCCGTTGTGAAACGTTGGCGGCACGGCAGTTGCAAATCGAGGCCAGGATCCTCGCCCGGACTCCCGCGACGCCCCGGGAGGCGGAGTGCTGGCTGGCGATCGCCGCCTTTCACCTCGCCCAGGAGGCGGAGCGGCTCGCCGAACTCGCCGGCAACATCGAGCGCGGCATGCTGGCCGTCCTCGATCTGCTGCGGCCCGGGATCGGCGATCCCATCGCCCGCCGCTACCGGCCCGCGCCACGATCCGGCGAGACCGCCACCTGACCACCACCCGACACACCTGCGCTCCCGTATCGAGACGGCCCC
>CAZHHU010000151.1:0-4271 GCA_964532215.1 uncultured Geminicoccaceae bacterium | reverse complement strand
CCGCCGTTGCCCGGCAGGCGGAGTTGTGCGAACGCGGTGGCGGGCGGATGACGGCGGATGGAGAAGAGCATGCCGGATCCCTCGAAGATGCGCGAACTCTACGATGCGCCGGGGCTGAGCGAGGAGACCGCGGCCGAGGATCCCTTCGAGCAGTTCCGGCGCTGGTTCGAGGAGGCGGCGGGCGCGGGCTTTCCCGAGCCGAACGCGATGGCGCTCGCGACCGCGAGCGCAGAGGGGCGGCCGTCGGTGCGCATGATGCTGCTCAAGGGTGTGGACGAGCGGGGGTTCACGTTCTTCACCAATTACGAGAGCCGCAAGGGCCGGGAGCTTGCGGAAAACCCCCGGGCCGCACTGCTCTTCTTCTGGGACCGGCTGCACCGCCAGCTGCGCGTCGAGGGAACGGTCGAGCGGGTGAGCGGGGCCGAGGCGGATGCGTATTTCGCAAGCCGTCCCTACGGCCATCGCATCGGGGCCTGGGCCTCCAGGCAGGGCCGCGAGATCGCGAGCCGGGAGGAACTGGAGGCGCGGTTCCGCGCGATCGCCGCGCGCTATCCCGGGGAGGTTCCGCGGCCTCCCTACTGGGGCGGTTTCCGCCTGCTGCCCGAGGTGTTCGAGTTCTGGCAGGGGCGCGAGGACCGCATGCACGACCGCCTCGCCTACTTCCGCGAGAACGGCGGCTGGCGGCGGGTGCGCCTGCAGCCCTGAGCGGGTTCAGGAAACCGCGAGCAGGCGCGTCGTGGCGAGCGCCATGACCTGCGCCGCCTTCACCATGTCGTCGATGACCACATGCTCGTCGGGCTGATGTGCGAGGACGAGCCGGCCGGGGCCGTAGGCGATGCAGCTCTCGAGCCCGCCCGTCCGCGCGATGTGCTTGTGATCGTAGGTCCCCGGCGAACAGACGAGGGGCGCCTCGCGGCCGAAGATCTCGCCCACCGCCTGCCGGAAGCACTGCGGCAGTACCCCCTCGCCGTCGGCGAGCACGGGATCGAAGCGCAGCAGCTCGCGCAGCTCGTAGCCGAAGCCCGGGCGCTCCCGGGCGAGACGGTCGAGCAGCGCGAGAATCTCGCCCCGCACCTCCTCGGGCCGTTCCTCGACGAGAAACCGGCGGTCGATCACGAGGCGGCAGCGATCGGCGACGCAGGGGCTCGGCAGACCCCGCGCGAGCTCGGGCTGACCGCCGTGCACCGAATTGAGGTTCAGGGTGGAACGGCGTGCCGGCTCGGGCACGACCGGCATGCGGGTGTGACGGCGGCCGAGGCGGGGGAGGAGCTCCCGCTCCAGCGCCTGGATGAAGGCCGCCGTGTGGCGGATCGCACAGTCGCCGAGAAAGGGCATCGAGCCGTGTGCGGTGCGGCCGCGGATCTCGATCTCCGCCCACCAGACGCCGCGGTGACCGATGCATACCCGATCCGGGTCGAGGGGCTCGGGGATGATGACGTGCTGGACCCGGGCCGGGTCGAACCATCCGTGCTCGGCAAGCCAGCCGACGCCCGCGAAGCCGCCCGATTCCTCGTCCACGGTGGCGGAGAACTCGAGGGCCCCGGGAAAGTCCGGGAAGAGGTCCGTGATCGTCTCGAGGGCGATGAGAGCGGCGGCGATGCCCCCCTTCATGTCGGCGCTGCCGCGGCCGTAGATGCGCCCGTCGCGCAGCTCCGCCGCGAAGGGATCGACGCTCCATCCCGAACCGGCCGGGACGACGTCGATATGGCCGTTGAAATGCACGCAGACGCCGCGACGGCCGCCCGCGCGCCGGGCGAGGAGATTGATCCGCGGCCAGGCATCGCAGTCCGCCTCGGCGCCCTCGGCGCGCAGGTACCGCACCTCGAAGCCGCGCATCCGCAGCCGCTCGCCGAGCTGCCGCACGCATTGCGGATACTCGGCGCCGGGCGGATTGACGGTGGGGATGCGGACGAGCTCACGACAGAGCTCGACCATCTCCCCGCGTCGTGCTTCGATCTCGGCGAGCAGCCGATCCAAGCGGAGCCCTCCCGGCCGTGGGAGGAGGCTAGCGAGGGGCAGGAGCGGCTGTCAAACATGGAGGGGAGGGGATGGACGGAACGGGCCGGGACCATGGTGGCATCGCGGCGCTGCTTGCGGCCCGCGGGGGTGTGCCGCTCGCGCGACTTCCGGGCCTCGACAGCCTCGAGGACGGCTACCGGCTGCAGAGGCGGGCCAATGCCGTGCTCGCGCGCCGGCTGGGGCCGCCGGTGGCCTGGAAGATCGGTGGCACGAGCGAGGCCATGCGGCACTATATCGGCGCCCCCGAGCCGGTGTTCGGCGCCGTGTTCGCGCGCACGATCCACCGCTCGCGGGCGCGCATCGAAGGCGCAGCCTTCCGCCGGCTCGGGCTGGAGAGCGAGATCGCCCTCCGGCTCGCCTGCGATCTCCCCCGCACCGGGCCGCCGCACGGCCTCGCCGGGGTCGAGCCCGCCGTGGGCGAGCTGTTCGCGGCGATCGAGCTCGTCGACGACCGTTACCGCGATTTCACCGCCGTGGGGGCGCCGACGATCGTGGCGGACAACGCCTTCAACGCCGGTCTCGTGCTCGGCCGGCCGGTGCGGGATGCGGGCGGCCGTGATCTCGCGCGGCTTCGCGTGCGCACGCTCGTGAACGGCCGCATCGTCGCGCAGGCGCAGAGCTCGGCACTCATGGGCCATCCGCTGGCGGCGCTCGCCTGGCTCGCGGACCGGGCGGCCCGGCTCGGATGGCGCCTTGCGCGGGGGGAGATCGTGAGCCTCGGCACGATCACGCCGGTGCAGTGGGTCACGGGTCCCTGCAGGCTCAGGGTGGAGATCGAGGGCATCGGCAGCGCCGAGCTCCGGATCGTGTGAAGCCGGCGTCTGCGGAGGGAGGTGCTGATGCGGGTTCTCATCACGGGTGGGGCGGGATTTCTCGGCCGACGCCTTGCGGAACGTCTGCTCGGGGATCGGCGGGCGCTTGCGGGGCTCGGGGAGCTCGAACATCTGCGCGTCGTCGACCTGGCCCTGGCCCGGCTGCCTGAGGATGCGCGGCTCGAGGTCCGCGTCTCGGCGCTGGAGACGGAGGACGAGCTCCGCGCCGCGGTCGCCGACGTCGATCTCGTCTTCCATCTCGCGGCGGTGGTGAGCGGGGCGGCGGAGGCCGATTTCGACCTCGGCATGCGGGTCAATCTCGACCTCACCCGGCGCCTGCTCGAGGCACTGCGGAGGACCGGCGGTCGTCCCCGGCTCGTGTTCGCGAGCTCGATCGCGGTCTTCGGCGGCGCGCTGCCCGAGGTGGTGACGGACGCGACGAGGCTCACCCCCCAGACCTCCTACGGCACCCAGAAGGCGATCGGCGAGCTTCTCATCGCCGACTACAGCCGCAAGGGTTTCATCGACGGACGCAGCATCCGGCTGCCGACGATCACCGTGCGCGCGGGAAGACCGAACCGCGCCGCCTCCACCTTCGCGAGCACGATCATCCGCGATCCCGTCGCCGGCCGCGAGGCCATCTGCCCCGTGCGTCCCGAGACGGCGATGTACGTGCTGTCGCCGGAGCGCGCCGTCGATGCCTTCATCCGCGCCGCCACGCTGCCCGCCGAGGCCTGGGACCCCGCCCGCGCGGTGACCCTGCCCGGGCTTACGGTCACGGTGCGGGAGATGGTCGCGGCGCTGGCGCGGGTTGCGGGCGCGGAGGTGGCCGCACGGCTGCGTTTCGCACCGGATCCGCTGATCCAGCGGATCGTCGACGGCTGGCCGCAGCGCTTCGATGCTGCGCGGGCGCGGGCCATGGGCTTCGAGGCCGATGCGGATTTCGACGCCATCGTGCGCGCCCATCTCCGCCACGTCGGGGCCGCGGCGGCGCGGAGATGAGGATCCGGGCGTAGGCGAGGCAGGCGAGAAGGGGGGCTGCGCCCTCGATTGCCCGCTCGAGCAGCGGCCAGAGCGAAGCTCCGGGGTCGAGCTTGCCGGCGAGATCCAGGGCACCTGCGAGGGCGAGGGCGAGGAGAAGGCGGTGGCTCGTGTTCACCACCGGCGAAGGCGTCTGCTGCCGAAGACCGCGGGCGATGGATGCGGCAGCGAGCGCGAGTCCGCCCGCGAGCAGACCGGCGAGCGCCGCGGCGGCGCGGTCGCGAGGCATGGGAAGAGCGGCCCTGAAGACGGGCTCGATCTGTGGTGCGAGCTCGAGGTGGAGATCGAACAGCGAGGTCGCACTCCAGGCGAGGAGGCCGAGCACCGCGAGCAGGGCGGGCGGGTGCCGTTCGCGCAGGGCGGCGGCGAGGGCGAGGGGGCAGGCGAGGAGGAGAGGGA
>CAZHHU010000150.1:0-4295 GCA_964532215.1 uncultured Geminicoccaceae bacterium | reverse complement strand
CGATCGCGCGCACCCCTTCATCGAAGCGGGCCTGGTCGAAGCGGAAGAGGTTCACGACATGAAGCGCGCCCCATGCCAGCAGGAGCGGGAGAAGCACCCGCAACACGCGCCGCATCACCGATCCCTCCGCGTCAGTAGAGCCGCCAGCGGAACTTGAGCCACAGCGAGACCGCGATCATCACGACCAGCGCCGGCACGAGCCAGCCGCGAAGCCACCCGGGACCGAAGGGCAGCACCTGCGGCTGCGGCAGCTCGAGCTCGATCGCTTCGATGTAGCCGGGGGCCGGCAGATAGCCGGCGGGATTGCCGATGAAGGCGTTCCACCACGCGCGTTGCGCCACCGTCCGCACCGGGGTCTCGAGCGGCAGCCGCAGCAGGGGCGTGCCATCGGAATCGCGGATGGTGAGCGGATGCGCGGGGCTCGGCCAGGCGATGCGGAAGCGCCCCTCGCCGAGGGCTTCCGCCCTGCCGCCCTCGAAGGTCAGCGGCGGCACCTGATATTCCGGTGCCGTGATGACCCGGAGCTCGACCGGATCTCCGGGGCGGGGCAGTTCCGCATCAAACGCGTTCGAGAGAAACGCGAGAACTGCGAGAATCGGCAGCCCGGCGAGGGTTGCCGGCAACAGGGTGAGCGCGAGGCGGCGGCCGGAGAGCGCGAGATTGCGCCCGATCAGCGGCCAGAGCTCGCCGAGTTCGCCCCGGAAGTCCGTGAGCTGCGCCTGGATCTCCGCCATCTCCTGCTGCAGTCTGGCGAGTCGCTGCTGTCCCGAGAACAGGCGGTAGAGGAGCATCGACAGCGCGGCGGCGGCGGCGGACCAGAGCACGATCCGAAGCGGCACCGGCAGCGGGATCAGGGCCCGATCGGCCGCGAACAGCAGCGGCTGCGGCAGGTCGAGGTAGCCGGTCTCGCCGGGAAGCGGCTTCGGCTGGGGCAGATCCGGATACATCTGCTCGAGGGTGCGCCGCACGAGCGTGCCCACTTCGCCGATGCCGGCGAGCGGCTCGTCGAGAGGGAAGGAGGTGAACAGGACCCCCGGCACCTCCGGGGGATCGATGAGGTGATCGCCGCTCCAGCGCTGATCGTTGTCGACGATCACCGGGGCGTCGGGCACCCCGCCCAGGGCCGTCTGCCACGAGGCGCGGTAGTCCGGTGCATAGCCGACGACGAGATCGGGCGCCTCGCCCCGGCGTTCTCCGGCATAGATGACGTCGGCGTCATAGACATGCGCGACGACCCTGCGGCCGGTCGCCGGGTCGACGAGGGCCAGAAGCTTCTCGGTGATCTCGCGCTTGAGCGCCGGTATCTCCTCCTCGCGGACGATCCCCAGCGCCTCGCGCCCCTTGCGGTTGAAGAAGATGCCGTTGAAGCCGAGCGCGTAGGCCCTCGTCCTCGTCCAGTCGACGTTGGTGAAGAGTTCGTCCGCCGGCGGGGCTCCCGGCTTGAGCCGCATGAAGCCGGCCTCGACGAGGAAGCGGTTGAGGTGGACGCTGCGACGGTAGTTGGTGAAGCCATGGTCGCTCAGCACGATGAGCCGGTCCTCGGGCCCCATCTGTGCGCGCACCCGCCCGAGGATGCGGTCGGCCTCGCGGTAGATCCAGCGGATCGCTTCGCGGTGCTCGGGAAGCGTCGCATCGTGGAGCGGATGCTGCGGGTCGATGCCCCGCCAGAACATGTGCTGGACACGATCGGTCTGCACGAAGACGGTGACGATGAGCCCCTCCTTCTGCCGCGCGAGCAGATCCATGAGCATGGCCTCGCGCTCGCCGAGGATGGTCTTCTCCATGTCGAGCCAGGCGGCATCGGTCAGCTCGCCGGCATTCAGGGAGGAGGTTTCTTCCGGCATGCCGATGGTATGGTAGAGGCCGATGCGCGCCGCGAGTTCGCCCGCATACTCGTCCGGGCTCGTGAGCCGCACGACGGGATCGCGGGGATCGATCTGGATCGGTGAGACGTAGAGCTCGAGATCGGGAAAGGCTCGCAGCAGGTGCAGCCGCAGGATCCCCGAAACGCTCAGCACCCCGGCGAAGGGAAATTCGACGGTGATCCAGTCGCTCCAGCGCCCCGCCTCGAGCTCCACCGTCCGCTCCCCGAGGCGGATACGCACGCGCTCCGGCCCGGCCTCCTCGATGACGAGCGGCACCGTGAGCGGGCGGGGTTCGCTCGCAAGCGGATGCGGCGGCCCCTCGAAGACGGTTTCGATGCGCCCTCCGGAGGGCTCCACCCGCACCCATCGCCCCTGCGCTTCGCGCGCGGGCCGATCGCGGACCGCGTAGATGGTATACGTCCCCTGCGTGCCGAGCAGATCGGGCACGCCCATCCCCGCCAGCATGCGGGTGATGGGATCGGGCGGATAGGTGGTGGGGACGCGGAGCACGGAGGCGGGCAGTCCGCGGCGCTCGACGCTGATCCAGAACGGGGTGCCGCTGCGGCGACTCACGGCGCCCCCGCTATCGAGCGAGATGCGCCAGCCGAGAAAGTCGAGCGTCCACTGCGGCTCGCGGGTGGTCGCCAGCGCATATTCGGGGGCGTAGGTGAGCGGGTTGCGGCTGAGGAAATCGAACAGCCCGTGCGCCCCCGGCGAGAGGCCGGTGGCGAAGCTCGCCCAGGCGACCGGTGACTGCGGCGGATTGGTGGTCGCGAGATGCTGGTAATGGCCTTCCCGGGCGAGGGCGGCGAAATGGGGCAGCTCGCCGGCTGCCATCCACTCCTCGGCGAGCGTGGGATCGAAGCCGTCGAAGCCGAGAACGATGACCCGACCACCGGCGTGGGACGGCGACGGCAGGAGAAAAGCAGCGATCAGGGCGAGAAGAAGAAACGCTTGCGCGTGGAACCGGCGCATCCGGGCGGCGGCGTGAGGAGGCGCGGCAGGAAGCGAAAGCCGGGACACGGCGATGCTGGAGACTCCGTGACGATCAGAAGGGAGGGGGAAATCCGAGCCACCCGCAGTTAGCACCGCGCGGCTCGCGCGCGCAACCTCGACGTGAGGCGCGGGGATGCGGCCGTGATCCCTTTCATCCTCCCGTATGCCGCTGGCGCCCAGCCGGCCGCCGGGTCGGTGGCAGGCCTGCCGGATGCGGCGCGAGGCCGGGCACGACCCATTTCCACCCCCGCGCCGCCACCCGCGAGCTCGAGGTGATCGGCCATCGCGTGGGGCGTCGCGTCATACTCTCGCGCGGTCATACTCGCCCGCTCGGGCGGCCGGATCGCGGCCTCGGCCGGCGTCATGCCGCCGCGGTCGCACCGGCCGTCCTCGGGGGTGCGCGGAAACGACGGCCAGCTTGCGGAGGCGGCGCGTCCTTGCCTAGATGGAACAGTCGACACGGGAGGCACCGGGGGTCGGCATGATCCTCCCCCTGCTCGAGCTCGAGCTCGCCTTCGCGGCCGAGAGCGAGGTCCGTTTCCTCGAATTTGCGGGCTCCGCCTGGCGCGGCGCGCTCGGCCACGCCCTCAAGCGCATGGTCTGCGTCATGCGCCTTCGCCCCTGCGCCGGCTGTCCGCTCGAGTTCAGCTGTCCCTATCCCTCGATCTTCGAGGCGCGGCCGCCGCCTGATGCGCGCAAGATGCGGCGCTATGAGCGCATCCCGCAGCCCTTCGTGCTCGACCCGCTGACGCCTGTGCCCTGCACCCTCGCGCCCGGCGACCCCTTCAGGCTGCGCCTTGTGCTCGTGGGGCGGGCGTCGCGAAGCGCAGTCTACGTCCTCAAGGCGCTCGAGGAGGGTGCGGCGCGCGGGGTGGGCATCGGCTTCGGGCGGCTCCGGCTCGCTTCCATCCGCCGCCATTCGCCCCGGGGCGCCGCGGCCCGAAGCGACGGCGGCGCGCTCTCGCTCGAGCCTGAGCCGGTTCCGATTCCCGAAAGGCCGCAGCGGGTGCGGGTGGTGCTCGAGCGGCCGCTCCGGCTCGCCCAGGACGGGCGGCTTCTGGGGCCGGAGCGCTTTCGCCCCTATCCGTTCCTCATGGCGCTGCTGCGCCGCGTCTCCATGCTCTCGGAGTTCTACGGCGAGGGGCCGCTCGAGGTGGATTTCCGCGCCCTCAAGGAGGAAGCGCGGCGGGTCGAGGCGGGGGCGGTCGATCTCACCTGGCGCGAGCAGAAGCGCCGCTCCGCGCGGCAGGGCGGCATGCTGCGCATGGGCGGGATCGTCGGCAGCTTCACCCTCGATCTCGACCGCGCCCCGGACTTCTGGCCGTTTCTGTGGCTGGGGCAGAAGCTTCATCTCGGCAAGGGAGCGAGCATGGGTCTCGGCAGATACCGGCTCGAGGGCGGTCCGGCAGGCCTGCCGCCAGCCGCCGGGGGGGT
>CAZHHU010000149.1:0-4394 GCA_964532215.1 uncultured Geminicoccaceae bacterium | reverse complement strand
GACCCATGTCAATGTCCCGCTCCCGGCGCATGCGGATGCACATGGCGCCCGAAGCTCCAGCCCCCTACTCGGCGGCGAGGGCGTGAGTCTTCCGTGGCTGTCGCGCGAAGCTCTCGAGCAGCGCGCCGCGCCGCGCGCGGTAGCGCAGGATGGCCTTCTCCCGGACCGGGCCGAACCCGCGGACCTCTTCCGGCAGCCGCGCGATCTCGACGGCGATGGCATGGTTGTGCGGCCCGAGCCTCGAGAGGAGCGCGCGCAGCGTCGCCTCGTATTCGCGAAGGAGCGCCCGCGCCCTGCGCCGCTCGGAGGTCCAGCCGAAGGGATCGAAGGGGGTGCCCCGGAGAAACCGCAGCCGCGCGAGCAGACGCAGTACCGGCAGCAGCCACGGCCCGAAGCTCAGCTTTCGCGGGCGGCCGCTGGCGTCGCGAAGAAAGCCGAGGAGCGGCGGCGCCATGTGGAAGCGGAGTCTGTAGTCGCCTTCGAAGCGCTGCGCGAGCATGCGCTGGAAGCGTCCGTCGGTGAACAGCCGCGCGACCTCGTATTCGTCCTTGTGCGCCATGAGCCGGAACAGGGATTCGGCGACCGCCCCGGTGAGCTCGCCGGCCGCACCGAGCAGTGCCCGCTCGCGCGCCTCGACGGCGCGGACGAGCTCGAGATAGCGCCGGGCGTAGGAAGCGTTCTGATAGGCCTCGAGCTCGGCCGCGAGGCGGTGGATGCGCGATTCGAGATCCTCGCTGCCCGTCTTCGCCTCCCCACTGCGCTTCGATGCCAGGAGGCTCGGATCCGCCGCCACCAGCCGCCCGAGCGCGAAGGCGCGACGGTTGGCTTCGACCGCCACTCCGTTGAGCGCGATCGCCCGCAGCAGGGCGGTCTCGGAGACCGGGATCATGCCCCGCTGCCAGGCGAAGCCGAGAAGGAGCAGATTGGCATGGAGCGAATCGCCGAAAAACGCCTCGGCGAGCCGGCCGGCATCGACCCCCTCGACCTGCCCGCCGCGGCGGCGCAGCTCCTCGAGCAGCCGCGCGCCATCCACCCGCCAGTCGGTTCGCCGCAGGGCATCGGCGGTCGGAACCGGGTCGCGGTTGGCGGCGATCCGCGTGCGGCCCTCGGCGATGGTGGCGGCGGCCTCCTCCGAGAGGGCGACGACGGGATCACAGGCGAGCACGACCCGGGCGCGGCGCGGTTCGATGCGCGCCTGATGGAGCAGATCCGGCCCGCGTGCGAGCCGGATGTGGGAGAGCACCGCTCCGCCCTTCTGGGCCAGTCCCGTGAAATCGAGGAGACTCGCCGCGCGACCCTCGAGAAAGGCCGCCACGGCGACGATCGCCCCGAGGGTGAGGACGCCGGTGCCGCCGATACCGGTGACGAGGATCTCGTACACATCGCCGATCTCGGGCAGCCGCGGGCGCGCAAGTTGCGCGCAGCGCGTCTCGAGCTCCTTTGGATCGAGGACCGCGGCCCGGCGAAGACGGCCTCCCTCGACCGTCACGAAGGAAGGACAGAAGCCCTCGAGGCAGGAAAAGTCCTTGTTGCAGGAGGACGGATCGATCTGCCGCCGGGTGCCGAACTCGGTCTCCACCGGAACGACCGAGAGACAGTTGGAGATCCGGGCACAGTCCCCGCATCCTTCGCAGACGAGCTCGTTGATGAACGGTCGCCGCGGGGGATCGGGCCATTGCCGGCGCCTGCGCCGTCGCCGCTTCTCCGCGGCGCAGGTCTGATCAAAGACGAGCACCGAGACCCCGGGGAAGGCGCGCAGCTCCTCCTCCACGCGCAGGAGCTCCGCTCGATGGTGGACCGTCACGCCGGGCGCGAGGCCGGAGTTTCCCCGGTACCTTTGCGGCTCGTCGGTGACGACGGCGATGCGGCCTACCCCCTCCTCCTGCAGCTGGCGGGTGAGACGCGGGACGGTCAGCCCCGCAACCTCCATCTTCTGGCCGCCGGTCATGGCGACCGCGTCGTTGAAGAGGATCTTGTAGGTCATGCGCGCCCGCGAGGCGACCGCCTGGCGGATCGCGAGGAGACCGGAGTGGAAATAGGTGCCGTCGCCGAGGTTCTGGAACACATGGTCGCGCGCGAGGTAGGGTGCGAGCCCGATCCAGTTCGCGCCCTCGCCGCCCATATGCGTCGTGCCGTAGGTCTCGCGCCCCATCCAGGTGGCCATGATGTGGCAGCCGATGCCGCCGAAGGCGACCGAGCCCTCGGGCACCACCGTCGAGCGGTTGTGGGGGCAGCCCGGGCAGAACCAGGGCGTGCGCCGCAGCGGTGGAGGCGCGGACTCGCGCGGCATGATGCGGGCGAGGCGCTCCGAGAGGTCGAGGTCGGGCCAGAGCCGGCCGATCTCGCGGGCGAGAGCCGGCGCGATGCGGTGCGGACGCAGTTCGCCCGAAGCGGGAAGCAGCTCGCGTTCGTCGCGATCGCGCTTGCCGATCACCTGCGGCCGCTGCGCGAGCGGATAGAGGATCTCCCGGATCTGGCTCTCCACCAGGGGCCGTTTTTCCTCGACCACGAAAAGGGTCTCGAGGCCGCGGGCGAAATTGCGGATGCGCGTGGGCTCGAGCGGGAAGCTCTGGCCCACCTTGTAGATGCGGAGACCGAGGCGCGCGATGCTCGAGGCGTCCTCGAAACCCAGAAGCCGCAATGCTTCCATGACATCGCCGTGGGCCTTGCCGACGGTCACGATGCCGAGACGCGCGCGCTCGCTGCGGACCACCATGCGGTCGACGATGCCCGGATTCGCACCGGCGAAGCGCCGCGCCGCCTCGAGCTTGACGAGCAGGCGGTGCTCGATGGCGACGCTCGGCGGATCGTTCCAGCGGAAGTGAAGCCCCCCCGGCGGCGGCAGGAAATCTTTGGGCTCGCGGAACTGCGGCCACTCGCCCGGCAGTTCGACCGCGCGGGCGCTCTCGACCGTCTCGGAGATCGCCTTGAAGCCCACCCAGGCGCCGGTGAAGCGCGACAGTGCGAAGCCGTAGAGACCGAACGGCAGGTAATCCTCGACGCTCGCGGGATGAAGCACGGGCAGCGACCAGGCGGCGAAGGTGTGATCGCTCTGGTGGCTCATCGTCGAGGAGACGGCGCCGTGGTCGTCTCCAGCCACCGCGAGCACGCCGCCGTGCGGCGAGGTGCCATAGGCGTTCGCGTGCTTGATGGCGTCGCCCGCCCAGTCGACGCCCGGTCCCTTGCCGTACCAGAGCGCGAACACGCCATCGACGCGGGCGTCGGAACAGGCCTCGACCTGCTGCGCTCCCATACAGGCGGTGGCGGCGAGGGCCTCGTTGATCGCGGGCTCGAAACGGACGTCCTCGGCCTCGAGCCATTGCCGCGCGCGCTCGAGCTCCTTGTCGAAGCCGGCGAGCGGCGAGCCGCGGTAGCCGGAGACGAAGCCGGCGGTGCGGAGCCCCCGCGCGCGATCGAGACGCCGCTGTTCGAGCATGAGACGGACGAGCGCCCGGATTCCGGTGAGCCACACCCGCCCGGCCGGCCGCCCGTAGCCGTCGTCGAGCGCATAATCTTCGAGACGTACCGCGTCCCCGCACATGCCTCTCTCATGCCTCCGCCACCGTCATCCACGCTCGCAAAGTATATCCGCCGGCGGGGGCATGTTCTTGCGATCTCGCTCTTGATCGGCGCCTGCGATGGAAAAAGCTTGCAGAAGGATCTCGAATGGAGACAGACCGTGTCCCCGCGCGACCTGTTCGAACAAAGGGTCCGTCACCGCATTCTGCGCGAGCTGCAGCGTCACGGCCGGCTCACGAACCAGGAGCTCGCGCAGCGCGTGAACCTCTCACCCTCCCCCTGCTGGCGTCGCGTGCGCGAGCTCGAGCGCGAGGGCGTGATCCGCGGCTATGCGGCGCTGCTCGATCCGGAGAAGGCGGGGGTGCCGGTGTGCGTCTTCACCCTCGTCAATCTCGAGATGCACAACCGCGAATCCCTGGCGCAGTTCGAGGACGCCGTCCGCGACCGCCCGGAGATCGTCGAGTGCTACGCGATCACCGGCGATTCCGATTTCATCCTCAAGATCCACGTGGAAAGCATCCGCGCCTATGAACGGCTTCTGAACGACGTCCTCTTCCGCATCCCCGGCGTCAAGCACATCAAGTCCAGCTTCACCCTGCGCGAGGTGAAGTATGACACCGCACTGCCGCTGCCGGAACCGCAGCCGGCCTGAAGGGCGCAGCATCCCGCGCGAGGCACCCGCGCCCCCGCAAGGAAGCGGCCACGCGCGGTCGCCCCGATTCGCGATCCCGGGCCCGCCATCGCCGACACGGATCGCCCTTCGCGCGCCGCCGCATGCTGCCGTCTGCTGCGCGCCACGAGAGGCACTCCGCGCCCCGGCCGGCGGTGGGGGCGTCCACGGCGGACGCCTGCCGAACCCTCGAAGGCCGTTGCCG
>CAZHHU010000148.1:0-4412 GCA_964532215.1 uncultured Geminicoccaceae bacterium | reverse complement strand
CTCGACCTCGACATGATCCTGGCCGCTCTCTCGCTGGCGGTGATGATCGCGAGCTTCCTCCTCGCGCGCGGGCTCGGTCTCGACTGGAAGCCGAGCCTGTGGCTGTTCAGCGCCAGCCTCACGGGCGTCCAGATCTTCGCCCTCGCCCTGCTCTGGATCACGGTCGAGCGCCATGCCCGCGGGGCCGGAACCGCATGAGATCCGCATCGCCCATCGCCCGCCGCCGGGAAAAGCGCAGATGAGCGCCGCCGTCCGCCCGCGCCGCATCACTTCCCGCCTCGCGCCCCTCGCCTTCTTCCTCGCGCTTCTGGCCCTCTATCTCCCGGCCCTGGGCGTGCCGCCGCCCACGCATGACGAGCTCCACCATCTCCTCGCCGCCCGCGCTCTGCTCGATTCCGGCACGCCGCGCATCGCCGAGGGTGTCTATCCGCGCGCGCTGCTGTTCAGCTGGCAGGTGGCGGCGAGCTTCGCCCTCTTCGGCGAGAGCCTGTTCGCGGCCCGTCTTCCCGCCGCTCTCGCGATCGCCCTCACCGCCACCCTGCTCTTCCTCTGGCTGCGGCGCGAGGTCGACGTTCGCACGGCGCTTCTCGCCGCCGGCCTCTTCGCCCTCTCTCCCTTCGCCGTCAAACTCGCCCACCTCTCGCGCTTCTACGGCAGCCAGCTCCTGTTCGTGCTGCTCGGGGCGATCGCCGTCCATGCCGCCACCGCACCGCAGATCGGATGGCGGCGGCGTCTCCTGCTCCTGCTCGGTGCAGCCCTCGCCTTCGCCCTCGCGCGCCATTTCCAGGCCACGAGCCTCCTCGCCGCCCTGGGCGCGCTGCTGTGGTGCGGACTGTGGCTGCTGTGGCGCGCCCTCGCGCGAGGCCGTCTCACCCCCGCCCGCCTCCTCGCCCTCGCGCTCGCCGCCCTGCCCCTGCTCGCGCTGCTGCTGTGGTTCGCCCACGCGCGCCTGCTCGCGGTGTGGCAGAACTATCGCTGGACGCCGCTGTTCAACCGGGCCACGCAGGACGCCTTCTGGTTCTACCACGTCTGGTATCTCACCTACTATCCGACCCTGTGGACGCTCACCCCCGTCCTCCTGATCCCCGCCCTTCTCCGCCGCTCCCGCCTCGCCCTCTTCTGCGCCCTGATCTTCGCCCTCGGCTTCCTCCTCAACTCCCTCGCCGGTCCCAAGAAGCTGCGCTACTTCGCCTATGCCCAGCCGTTCCTGTTCGCGCTCTGGGGCCTCGCCCTCGCCGCCCTGTGGCCGGCGATCCGCGACCGACTCGCCGCCTGGCGGGCGCAGCTCGGCGCATGCGCCGCCGCGCAGCCGCTCCTCGAGCGTCCCGCGCGGCTGCTGCCGGCGGCCGCCGTGCTCGCGGTGGTGATCGTCAATCCCTGGTGGCTGCACAGCGCCGCCATGCTCGCCGGGCTGCGCCTGCCGATCGAGGAGGTGCCGACCCGCTGGTCCCTCGCCGCGCCCCGTCTCCGCCCGCTGCTGCGCGAGGCCGGGGTCGTGGTCTCGAGCTTCGATCTCGAGCCGCTCTACTATCTCGGCCGCTACGACATCCTCTACAATCTCACCCGCCAGTCCGAGCTGCCGCCCGGAGAGCGGCGCGACTTCGGCATCGATCCCCGCACCGGGCGGGCGGTGATCGGAAGCGTCGCCGCGCTCGCGCGCATCGTCGCCTGCCACGAGGACGGGATCTTCCTCTCCGACCGGCGCCACTGGCGCCTTTCCCATCAGGTGGACGACGCCGCCAAGGCCTGGGTGGAGGCGCATCTCGAACCCGTCCCCCTGCCCGCGGCGAGCCGGGTGCTCGCCTTTCGCTGGCGCCATGAGGCGGATCCTTCGGACCCCGCCTGCGTCGCCCTGCGCCGGCGCTGGCAGCCGCCGCCTGCGCGGGCCTATCCCTCGGAGGCGGAGCCGGCGGCGGGTGAGGTCGAAGATGGCGCGAGCCGCGGCGGGCGCGGGGCGCGCAGGGGATAGCCGTAGTAGAGCATGAGCGGCCAGCAGAGGGCGGTGACGAGTCCGCGCAGGATCGCGGGCGGGCGGGCGCGCTTGAGCTCGCGGGCGGGATCGAAGCGGGCGTCGGCCTCGATGCGGATCGGGCTGCCGCCCAGGAGATGGCCGCGGGCGAGCGGGGCGCGACGGGCCACGGCGGCGATCACCGGCGCCACCTCGATGCCGAGGAAGGCGCCGAGCTCGCGCACCACCCGTTCGGGATCGTCGCGCAGATCCTCGTAGCGGATGCGGATGCTGCGGCGCGGATCGCCGGCGCGGATGAGCTCGAAGAGGAGGTTGCCGAGCAGCCACATGATCCCGACCTCGAAGGCGGCGAGCCAGCGCAGGGGGCCGCGGTAGGGCCGGCGGCGGGTGAGATAGGTGTCGTTGAGGGGCATCCGCCACCAGTAGCTCGCGAGGATGTTGCGGGGATCGCGCACGATGTGGATGATCCGGGTGTCGGGGAGGAAGCGGAACAGGAACAGGCCCCGGCTCGGAAACTTCGAGGAATCGAGCACGATCGGCCGGCCGGCGGTGGCGGCCACGGCCTCGCAGAGCAGCCGCGCGCTGTGGGCGAGCTCGCGGTAGAAGGGGGCGGCGCGCGCCGGATCGCGGCACGCCCACAGCGTCGCGGGGAGGCGGAACTTGTGGCTCTGGCGGAGATGGGCGTCGGCGAGCGCCTCCCAGTCGCAGCCGGCCTCCTCCACCCGCCGGCGCACCTCGCTCCAGAAGGGACAGGCGGCAAGCTCGGCGCCGCAGCTGCAGCGCCAGTCCTCGTGCCGCTTGCGGAAGCCGGTGACGATCTCGCCGCAGCCGCACACCTCGGGGCTGTGGGAGAGGAGGATGTCGAGGATCGTGCTGCCGCTGTGGGGGCGGCTCAGGACGTAGAGATAGGAGGCCATGGGCGCCACATCCGCGGTCGACGGCAAGGGTGGCGATACTCTAGACTTCCGCCGCGGGGCCGTCCATCGACCCGCCCGTCCTCCCTCGCCCGGCGGCGGCGGAGGCATACCATGTGAGCGGATTCCGCATCGGAGCGCCGCGCATGTCCGCATCCCCGATCGCTCTCGTCACCGGTGCCGGATCGGGCATCGGCCGCGCCTGCGCGCAGGCGCTCGCCGAGGAGGGGTTCATCCTCATCCTCGCGGGGCGGCGCCGCGAACCCCTCGAGGAGACCCGGGCGGCGATCGCGGCCGCGGGCGGCGAGGCCCTCGTGCAGCCCGCCGACGTCACCGATCCCGCCTCGGTGCGGGCGCTCTTCGCCTTCCTCGAGGAGCGCTGCGGCCGCCTCGATCTGCTCTTCAACAACGCCGGCATCGGCGCCCCGGCGGTGCCGGTGGACGAACTCGCGATCGAGGACTGGCGCCGGGTGGTGGCCACCAATCTCGACGGCATGTTCTACTGCGCCCGCGAGGCCTTCGGCCTCATGCGGCGGCAGCGGCCGCAGGGCGGCCGGATCATCAACAACGGTTCGATCTCCGCCCATGTGCCGCGGCCCTTCTCGGCCCCCTACACGGCGACCAAGCATGCCGTCACCGGCCTCACCAAATCCCTCGCCCTCGACGGCCGCGCCTTCCGCATCGCCTGCGGCCAGATCGACATCGGCAACGCCGCCACCGAGATGACCGCGGCGATGGAGCGGGGGGTGCTGCAGGCGGACGGCAGCCTCAGGCCCGAACCCCGCATGCCGGTCGCGCATGTGGCCGAGGCGGTGCGCTTCATGGCCCGGCTGCCGCTCGAGAGCAACGTTCTCTTCCTCACCGTCATGGCCACCGGCATGCCCTTCGTGGGGCGCGGCTGATCCCCGCCCCTGTACGGGGCGGCCGCGGCTGCCTATCTCTCGCCCGGCCCGGAGGAGAGGAGGGAGCATCCGGCATGAGCTTCTCGATATCGCCTGCGCGCGGCCTCGTTCCCGTCCTGATCCTGCTCGCGCTGCTGCAGCCGGATCCGGCCCGCGCCCAGGGGCAGGCCAACGATCCCGACTGGCCCTGCGCGCAGGTCTACGCTTCCGAGCTCAGCATCGCCCAGGTCTGGAAGGGGGAGTTCCCGGCTCCGAAGACGGCCTGGTACACCGATCCGGAGATCGCGCCGCTCGTGCCCAAGCTCGCCTCGCGCGCCCTCCCCATCGAGCGGGCGAAGGAGGAGATCGCGGCCCTGGCCGCCGGGCTCCCGCCGCAGCAGCGGCGCGCCAAGCTGCTGCTGCTCTTTCAGGGCCTGTTCGAGTACATCGACGGCGAGCGGCGGCGCACGCTGCAACGCATCCGCAAGTACGGCCGCAGCCAGAAGGCGCTCGTGGAGCGCATCCTCGCCCAGAGCGAGGAGATCGAGCGGCTCGAGGCGGAGCAGGCGGACGGCCCCCGGCTCGCCCAGCTCAAGGAGACGCGGGAGATGAATCTGCGCGTCTTCGACGACCGCCGCCGCATGCAGC
>CAZHHU010000147.1:0-4467 GCA_964532215.1 uncultured Geminicoccaceae bacterium | reverse complement strand
CGCGCCGCGCGGGCTCGTGAATCGGGGCATCTTGGACAGGGATGTCCGACGCGGAAGCCCTCGCGCGCCGCGGCTTCTTCCGGCAGCGCTCTGCTGTGCATTCTTTTCCGATCACTTGCAGAAATGACATGAAATTGCATAAAGAGCCCCGGGTGCCCCGACCGAGCGCGTCATGGACGATCTGTTCGCCGCCTTCCGGCTCGCCTTCGCCCTCATCCTCGAAGGCGATCCGGAACTCCTCGAGATCGTGGCGCTTTCGCTGCGCGTGAGCCTCACCGCCGTCGCGATCGCCTCCGTTCTCGGCATGCCCCTGGGCGCGCTCCTTGCGGCCGTGCCCTTTCCGGGCCGGGGCGCGCTGGTCGTCCTCCTCAACGCCCTCATGGGCCTGCCGCCCGTCGTCGTCGGGCTCTTCGTCTACATGATGCTCTCGAATGCGGGACCGCTCGGGGCGCTCCGTCTTCTCTACACCCCGACCGCCATGATCATCGCTCAGACGGTGCTCGTCACCCCGATCATCGCCGCCCTCTCGCGCGAGATCCTGCTGCGGCTGCATGAGGAGTACGATGCCTTCCTGCGGGCGCTCGGGGTCGGAAAGGTCCGCGCGCTCGCAACTCTTCTCTTCGAGGGACGCTTCGCCCTTCTCACGGTCGCCCTCGCCGGCTTCGGCCGCGCCATCGCCGAGGTGGGCGCGGTGATGATCGTGGGCGGCAACATCCGGCACGTGACCCGGGTCATGACCACGGCGATCGCGCTCGAGACCGCGAAGGGAGAGATCGCCCTCGCGCTCGCCCTGGGTATCGTCCTCATGCTGCTCGCACTCGGCGTGAACGCGCTCGTCTTCGCGCTGCGCGGCCGCGCCGCGGAGGCGGTCCATGCGCCGGGCTGAGCTCCTGCGCCCGCCGCCCATGCAGCCGCAGCCCTCAGAGCCCCTTCTCGAGCTCCGGGCGCTCAGGCTCGAGCTCGCGGGCCGGACCGTGCTCGCGATCGACCGACTGGAGCTCGCACGCCCGGGCATCACGGTCGTGCTCGGGCCCAATGGCGCGGGAAAGACGGTTCTCCTGCACGCCCTTCAGGGGCTGCTTGCGCCCGCGGCCGGCTCGATCCGGCTCCGCGGCGCCCGCGACACGCCGCGCACCGCCCTCCTGTTCCAGAAGCCGGTGCTGCTGCGGCGCACGGTGGCGGCCAATCTCCGCTATGTGCTCGCGCGCCGCCGCCTCGCCCGGGTCGAGCGGCGGCGGCTCCTCGAAGAGCTGCTCCGGCTCTGCGAGCTCGAACCGCTCGCCCATCGCCCGGCGCGAAGACTCTCGGGCGGCGAACAGCAGCGGGTCGCCCTCGCCATGGCGCTCGCCCGCGATCCCGATCTTCTGCTTCTCGACGAACCGACGGCGAGCCTCGATCCCACGAACACGGCCCGTTTCGAAGCGCTCGTCGGCCGCATTCGCGATCGCGGCACCCGGATCCTGCTCGTCACCCACGATGTCGCGCAGGCCCGCCGCCTCGCGGACGAGGTCGTCTTTCTCCACCGCGGGCGCATCCTCGAGCATGCCCCTGCCCGTCGTTTCTTCCGCGCCCCCGCGAGCCCGATCGCAAGAGCCTATCTCGAGGGAGGACTCGTGCCATGAAGGGAGTGAAACCCCGGCAGCTCTGGCTGCTGCTGACGTGTCTCCTGGCGGCCATGCCGGCCCACGCCGCGGAGCGTTTCATCATCCTCCAGAGCACGACCTCGACGCAGAACTCCGGGCTGTTCGACTTCCTGCTCCCCAGGTTCACGGAAAGGACGGGGATCGAGGTCCGCGTCGTCGCCGTCGGCACCGGCCAGGCCCTCAAGAACGCCCGAAACGGTGATGGGGATGCGCTCCTCGTGCATGCGAAGGAGGACGAGCTCGCCTTCGTCGAGGCCGGCTTCGGCATCCTGCGCTGTGATGTCATGTACAACGATTTCGTCATCGTGGGTCCGAAGACGGATCCCGCAAAGGTGCGCGCCGCCGCTTCGGCGGCCGAGGCGCTCACCCGCATCTACGAAAGCCGTTCGCCTTTCGTCTCGCGCGGGGACGATTCCGGGACCCACAAGAAGGAGCGCCAGCTGTGGCGGGCCGCCGGCATCGACCCAACGGCGGCGAGCGGGAGCTGGTATCGGGAAGTCGGCGCCGGCATGGGGGCGACCCTCAATATCGCTGCCGCCACCGATGCCTATACCCTCTCCGACCGCGCCACCTGGATCGCCTTTGCGAACAGGCGCGATCTCGACCTCCTCTTCGAGGATGATCCGGCGCTCTTCAATCAGTACGGCATCATCCTCGTCAATCCGGAGCGCCATCCCGGCGTGCGCTTCGCGGAGGCGAAGGCGTTTCGGGACTGGCTCGTCTCGCCCGAAGGGCAGCGGGCGATCGCGGCGTTCCGCGTCGACGGACAGCAGCTCTTCTTTCCCAACGCCTCCTGTGAGTGAGCCGCAGCCTCGACAGCCCGCCTCGGGGCGACATATGGGTTCCATGCCGGATCGCCGGGTGCTGGCATCGGGCGGCAATCCGGCTATGAATGCGAGAGCACAACCGATCGGACGGGCTCCATGGCCGGCAGCGTGAACAAGGTCATCCTCGTGGGCAATCTCGGGCGGGATCCGGAAGTCCGCTACACCCAGGACAACCGCAAGATCGTCCATCTCTCGATCGCGACCAGCGAGCGCTGGCGCGACCGCAACACCGGAGATACCCGCGAGCGGGTGGAATGGCACCGGGTGGTGATCTTCAACGAGAACCTCGCCGAGGTCGCGGAGCGCTATCTCGCCAAGGGGCGGGCGGTCTACATCGAGGGCCAGCTCCAGACCCGGCGCTGGACCGATCAGAACGGTCAGGAACGCTACACCACCGAAGTCGTGATCCCGCGCTTTCGCGGCGAGCTCGTCCTTCTGGGCGGTCGCGGCGAAGCGCCGGAGGGGCTTCAGCCGCCGGGGGGCGAGGACCTCACACCGGCCTCACGGCCGCGTCGTGGCGCCTCCGCCCAAGAATCCGGAGCCGGGCTCGACGACCTCGACGACGACATCCCCTTCTGAGCCTTTCCCGTCTTGCCCCGGGGCGGGTTTCGGGACCCCTGCTCTCGGCCCCCGGCGGCCTCCGATGCCGGCGCACCTTCGCCGCGATCCGGGCCTGAACTGCGGGGGGTGCTGTACACCCTCGCCGCGACGGCCTGCTTCGCCCTCATGGACGGCGTCAGCAAGCTGCTGGTCCTCGGCCATCCGCTGCCGCTCGTGCTGTGGCTGCGGCACCTCTTTGCCTTCCCCTTTCTCCTCCTGCTCTTGATGCTCACCGGCACCCCGATCCGCTGGCGCTCCCAACGGCCGGCACTGCAGTTCCTGCGCTCGGCCCTGCTGGTGATTCAGATCGCCATCGCCTTCGTCGGCTTCCGCGCCCTTCCCCTTGCAGAGGTGCACGCGATTCTCGCCGCCTCGCCGCTCGTGGTGACGGCGGCCTCGGCACCGCTTCTCGGCGAGCGGGTGACACCGCGCGCATGGTTCGCGGTCGTCCTCGGCTTCGTCGGGGTGCTCGTCATCCTGCGCCCGGGGCTGATTCCCCTCGAGCCGGCGGTGCTCGTGGTCTGCGCCGGCATTTTCGTCTACGCCTCCTACCAGCTTCTGACCCGCAGGGTGGGGCGCATCGATCCGCCGAGCACGAGCTTCGCGCTTCAGCTCCTGTTCTCGGTGCTGCTGCTCACGCCCCTGGGTCCCCTGTACTGGGAGCCGCTTGCGGCGTGGGAATGGGCCCTGATCGCGCTGCTCGGTGCGCTCGGCACGCTCGGCCACTACAGTCTCATCCGCGCGCTCGCCCTCGCCCCGGCGGCGCTGGTGCAGCCCTTCACCTACACCCACCTGCTGTGGGTGAGCCTCGTGGGTCTCCTGCTCTTCCGCGAGTTTCCCGACTTCTGGACGGTCACCGGCGCGGCGGTCGTCGTCGCCGCCGGCATCTGGGCGATTCTCGACATCTCCCGCCGCGCCCCGAGCTGAGGGCATCCGGCACCTGGAGGGGCTCAGGGGGCGCCCGCCGGCCGTCGGCACCCGGCGGCTTGAATTCGCGCCGGGCCGTCGCTAGATAGCGCTCGCGCAACGCGCTTCGGCCGGCCCCATCGTCTAGCGGTCAGGACGCAGCCCTCTCAAGGCTGAAACACGGGTTCGATTCCCGTTGGGGCCGCCACAACGAACCCCCGCTTCGAGCCCCGAGCTGCAGACCCGAAGACGCAGGCGGAGTCCGTGCGCGGTGAGCGTCAGCCGCCGGGCGGCAGCACGACCTCACGCTCGCGGTCGGGCTCACCGAGCACCGCGAGCACGGATGCCCGGGCGCGGTCGCGAAGCTCCCTTATGCACGCGAAGTCCCGTCCGCGCGCGCGCAGCGGAGATCGGATGTGGATCTCCACCGACCCCCGCTGCGGCATCCACTGCCAGGCCCGGAGAATGGAACGCGTACCGCGGATCGCCAC
>CAZHHU010000146.1:0-4570 GCA_964532215.1 uncultured Geminicoccaceae bacterium | reverse complement strand
CGGGCGTCGCGATCCATCTGGCGGCTGCGCGCTGCGCTCCAGTCGGCGGGCACCTTCCCACGCCTTGCGATCTCCTTCTCCCGCGCCGTAAGCCGCGGCCTTCGCGCCTCGATGATTGCCCACCTGCCGAAGCCGCCCGACACCTTCGAATCACGGCCGCAGGCCCGTATCCAGAGTGGATGACGGGGTTTATTGGAGGCGTCCACATGGTCCAGAAAGGGCTTGCCGCCGACAGCTCGGCTCACGGGATCTGGAAGATCACGGAGGAGAGGTGGAGCTGGCTCGAAGATCGGGAGGCCGGACAGGAACAAGAAAGCGCGATCGAGCGATCTGGCGTGTGGCAGTGCCCCCGTCGTTGCCCGCTCTTCTGCAGAGCGTGTGACGATATCGGGACAAGCGGGATGCGGGGCGTATGGTTTATTCGTCGAAGGCCGCCGCGATCAGCTGGTCGGCGCCCTTGCCCTCCAGGAAACGGATCACCTCGCGGATCTTGGCGGCACGCCCCGGGTCGTGCCGGTCGAGGCGGCCCGCAAGTTCCGTGAGACGCTCGCGGATCGCGAGTCCAACCTCGGAGGGAACCGGATCACCCTGCTGCCCGAGCAGGAATGCGGGGCGCTGGCGGCGATAGCGCAGCAGACCGAGGACCGCGAGGACGGCGTTGTTGAAGATTTGCGGGCGGGGCTTCCGGCGCCCGTGGAGCGCACGTTCGAGCTCGCGCACGGCGCCATAGAGGCACAGGCGCACCTTCCCGTCGTCCAGCTGGCGACAGGCCTCCTCGCGATAGATCAGGATCTGCCCGAGGGCCTTCATCCAGTCGGTGTTCTCCTCACGGTTCTCACAAATCTCGGCACAGCGCGCGAAGAAGAGCCGGATTTCGTCCTCGTCGGCGAAGCAGCGGCCGGCGGCCTGCACGAGACCCTGCCGGTATTCGCGCCGCTTCAGGGCCGTTCGAAGATCCTCCTTCACAGCGGATGGTGCGGCCGCATAGAGCCAGGCACCGGTCACCACGAGACGCCGGCGCTCGTCCGAGTAGGGAGACAGGCCGCGTATGTCCGCATCCAGTTTCGCCCTGAACCGCTCGAAGAGCTCGCGCTCGTCCTTGCCCAGATCCGGGTGCAGCACGCCATCGCTGCTCACCACCGCGACACGCTCGTCACGGCCCGGGGGACGGCAGGCCCGCAGTGCATACAGGCAATATCCCACCGCTTCCTTGTAGTCGGCAGAGATGCCACGAAATCGGTCGAGGAAACGTCGAAGGGTGGAGGGCAACCCTCTCTCGCGCCAGTGGTACAGGCCTCCCGGTACCCCTGTCTTCGGCGGGTAACGCAATTCCACCCGCTGCTGGAGCTCGCGCAAGGCGCTCTTTCGGTCCCAGCCGGTGTCCGCGAGCAGCTCCCAGTCCAGCTTGACGGGCCTGAAGTGCGGGGTGGGATCCAGCGGCACGACGTCGACCCGCGCCCGCCCCTGCGCCGGCTGCTGACGGACGACGAGCTTCACCGGGATCTCCGCGGGAAGCCGTTGCGCGAGGGGCTGAACGAGCCGGCGCGCCGTCGGATGCGCCTCGTGCAGCAGCACGAAGTGCATGGCCCGCGCGTCGGCCGGCAGGGCGAAGCCCGGGACCTCCCGCGTGTACGTATCGCCTCCCCTGATCCGCGGTGCCTTGACGAGCGGAACGAAGGCGACCACACCCTGCTGATCTACCCGGTTGATCTCGAGCTGCGGCAGCGCGTCCCACCAGGCGGGGAGGCCCGCCGCGAGGCGCCGGGCGCATTCCGCGGCACCCGCGGCGACGAGCGCCGCCTTGCCCTCCACCAGCTCGATGCGGCGCGGTTCGGGCAGGGACCGCCGCAGGCCGCGCACCACGGCATTGCCGAGACAGTCTCGACCGCTAGGGACGCCGGTGAGCGGCCCCTCCACGAGCCAGAGGGCGTGTCGGGCGTCCGGGAGCCTCTCGACCAGCTTCTCCGCGAGTTCGGCCGTGGCCTCCTCGATCGCTTCGGCGAGCGGCGGGGCGGCTTCCGGATCCGCAAACTGAGCATGGACGAGCCGACCCGAGCCGTCCCGCATCCATCGCAGGCCGAGGCGATGCGTCACGCCGGGCGGATCGAAACCACGCCAGTCCGTTGCCACGCCCGGTCCGCGGCGTTCGGGCACCGCTAGGCCGGTCTTGTCGTCGAGTTCGACTCCGAGGACGTTCGCCCGCACGACTCCCCAGCCGAGCTCGACGGCGAGGAGGGTGAATGGCACCTCCCGTTGGAGGTCCGGGTCACGCTGGGCGAAGCCGAGCGCGGTGAGGACGGGGCGCCAGACCAGCTGCACCCGTCCGATGCCCGCGAGTGCCCGCAGCCAGCGTTCCTGGGCCTCCTCGCTCACCGGATCGGGGATGGCCGCGACGATATGCGAATCCCTGGAGGCTTCGGCACGGGCCAGGAGTTCGCGCACCTGTACACGCAGCGCCTCACGCCGCTGTTGGTCGACCTCCCCAGCGCCCAGCTCGCGCCATGTGGCGAAGGTATCGTAAATCTCGGGCCGCACGAGCTGGAGGGCATCGGCGCGTGCGAGCGCGAGCGCCGGTTCGGCGAACCCGGCCGGAAGGTCGAGGGCGCGGCCGCGGGCAGCCCCTGCCGGCTGCGACGGCAGGGCCACATGAACCGCCGGCAGGGTGACCGGCCGCCCCGTAGGGGACGACATCGCCCGCTGGTCAACATCGTCGAGGTCGAGGCCAATGCCAACGGGGTTCGCCATCACAGCCACCTCGCCGCGAACTCGTCGAGGAAGCTCCGCAGCACGTACACGTCGTCCGAAAAAGGCGAGTCGTCGACGGGCAGTCGCACGATCGCCACGCGCCGGTCCTGTGCGATCTCGAAGTCCACGCTTACCCCTGGATCCGCCCGCACGAGCGCGATTGCGCCGAGAGGCACGTGCGGGCCGTGCTCCAGACCCATTGCATCCTCGAGCCGTCGCAGCGCGCGCTTGAGCGACGCGAGACCGTCACGTCTCGCCCGTTCCCAGTCGTCGTCCCAGATCGCGAACACGCCCATCCAGGCACGCCGATTCGTTCCCGGCCGCTCGAAACGCAGTACCAGCACCACGTGGCTGCACCACCACAGGGCGACCTCACTCGCGGCCGTCGCCCGATCGGCGTCGGTGATGAGCGCCGGCTCGAAGGTCTGTAGCGCGTACGAGCCGTCGGCGGCGATGAGAAACAGCGAGCTCGCAAGCGGCAGGGCGAAGCGGCCGCGCTCCTGTTCGCCCCGCAGCACCAGCGGCAGGGCGCCGACCGGCTCCAGCCGCTTCGCGTCCGGCACGTCCGCGACCACGAAGGTGGCATGGACGAGGATCCGGACCACGTCGTCGAACAGGCGGTGTGCCCAGCGCCGCAGTTCGTCGCGGCGCCATCGCTCGCGCAGGAGCTCGCGGTAGGCGTTCCACACGCGCCGATAGCGGGCGTCGAAGAGCAAGGGATAGTTGGGCTGCGGCGAAGGCCCGGGCAGCTGCACACCGACGTCGGTAAGGCTGTGGGCCAGCCGCTTCGTGAGCTGCCCATAACGCTCCACAGTAAGGAAGCGTTCCGAGCCCGCAAGACGGGGATGAGCTTCACACCAGGCACGGGCAGCCTTCGCCGACAGCTCGAGAAGTGCCCGCAGCACCCGGTTCTCCAGCGTGTCACGGTCCTCGATCCGCGCGAGCGCCAGTACGGTCTGGCCCGGCCCCGCCTTCTCGGCGAGCGAGCGACCCGGCCGTCGTGCGTACCACAGGAGCGCGTGGCGGTCCCACTCCTGCGCCCGGTCGAGGGGGAGCATGCGGTGTTCCCGCCGCAGCACCCGCCGTGGCCGCTCCGCCAGCTCCACGAGCAGGCGCCGCAGGGCATGCGCATGTCGGACGATGGCGAACAGTCGCGGATCGAATGGCTCCTGGCCCGTGAGCCAGCGATCCGCGACTTGCTGCCATGGGAGGAAGAGCGGGTCTTCCTGCCGGTTACCGCGCAGCGCCCCAAGCAGGCCGAGCATCCGCTCCACCGTTCGGCTGCGGCGGGGATCGAAGTCCTCCGGATCGTCCTCGGACGCATCCAATCCGCGCACCGGCCGCCGGAAGGCGACGTCGAAGACGGCCTCACGCTCCCGGGCGAGGCGGATCGTATGCTCCGCCTCGGTACGCGGCAGAGGCAGGGCATGGAGCCGCCACCGGCGCGTGCCCGACCGGAAGATCGGAGTTTCCGGCTGCAGCAGAGCCCGGCCCCGCACGACCCGCCAGTGCGGCTGATCCTCCTCCTCGGAAAGGGCGAGGAGCGGCGCACGTTCCGGATCGAGCCTCAGTTCGTTGCCCGGCGAGACCGCGGTGCGGGCCCCGGGGTCCAGAAGGCCCCATGGCCAATCGAGGAGAAAGGCCAGCTCCCGCCTCAAGCTTTCTCGTCCCTCGCGGCACCGGGCCAGACGAAGAGTTCGGCCTCGCGTGCCCGCTCAAAGGTGTGCAGGAGCGGTTCGTCCCCCAGCCGATCGATGTAGCCGCGCAGCTCGTCGAGGGCTTCGCGGTGAAAATCGGTCTCGATGCCGCGCAGCTTGGGCAGGAT
>CAZHHU010000145.1:0-4668 GCA_964532215.1 uncultured Geminicoccaceae bacterium | reverse complement strand
GGATGGCGCTCGAGGATGTCCCGCGCCAGGATCATGAGCAGCTGATCGCCCCAGATCACGCGGCCGCGACCGTCCACGACGCCGATCCGGTCCCCGTCGCCGTCGAAGGCGATGCCGATCTCATAGCCGCCCTCCTGCACGGCGGCCCGCAGGTCGGCGAGATTCTCGACCACGGTGGGATCGGGATGATGATGGGGAAAACGGCCATCCACCTCGGCGTAGAGACAGCGGTGTCGCCCGGGCAGGCGGGCGGCGAGAGCGGCCATGGCCGGGCCCGCGGCACCGTTTCCGGCATCCCAGACGGCATCGACCTCGCGCCCGCCGGAGAAATCCCGGAGCAGGCGCGCGATATAGGCGTCGAACACGGACTGCTCCCGCACCCGCCCCTTTCCCTCGACGAACGCACCGGCGGCGGCGAGGTCGCCGAGGGCCCGGATCTGGGCGCCGTAGAACGGGCCCCGCTCGAAGACGATCTTGAAGCCGTTGTGCGAGGGCGGATTGTGCGAGCCTGTGACCTGCACACCGCTGTGGCAGTCGAGCTCATGGACCGCGAAGTACATCATGGGGGTGGGACCGAGGCCGATGCGCACGACCTCGAGCCCGGTCGCGCAGAGCCCCTCGACGAGTGCCGCCTCGAGCTCGGGCGAGCTCAACCGGCCGTCATAGCCGACGCAGACCCGCGCACCCCCGGCACGACGCACCATGGTGCCGAAGGCACGGCCGACCGCCTCCGCATCCCGGGCGGAGAGCGTCTCGCCGACGATGCCGCGGATGTCGTATTCGCGCAGGATGGTGGGGTGGAAGCGGTGGGCCACGAGCATGGCGCCTCCCTCAGTGGCGATCGTGACAGCTCGCGCGGATCGCCGGCCGGCCGATGCTGTAGTACGAGAAGCCGGCCCGCGCGACCCGCTCGGGATCGAAGATGTTGCGCAGATCGACGATCACCGGACGGCGGACGAGCTCGCGCAGGCGCGCGAGATCGAGGCCGCGGAACTCGTTCCATTCGGTGAGGATGACGACCGCATCCGCACCTTCCGCGATCTCATACGGCCCCTCGCCCCAGACCACGCCGGGAAGGAGCTTGGCGGCCTCCTCCATGCCCTTGGGATCGTACGCCCGCACCGTCGCCCCCTCGGCCTGCAGCGCGGGCAGGATGACGAGGCTCGGACTCTCGCGGATGTCATCGGTGTTCGGCTTGAAGGTCACGCCGAGCACGGCGATCGTCTTGCCCTCCACCGAGCCGCAGCAGGCTTCGAGAATGCGCCGCACCATGCGGCGCTTGCGCGCCTCGTTGACCTGAACCACGGTCTCGACGAGTCGCAGCGGACTGTCGTGCTGTTCGGCGGTGCGCAGCAGGGCGAGCGTGTCCTTGGGAAAGCAGGAGCCGCCGAAGCCGGGACCGGCATGCAGGAACTTGCGGCCGATGCGGCCGTCGAGGCCGATTCCCTTGGCCACCTGCTGCACGTCCGCACCCACCCGCTCGCAGAGATCGGCGATCTCGTTGATGAAGGTGATCTTCATGGCGAGGAAGGAATTCGTCGCGTATTTGATGAGTTCGGCCGTCTCGAGACCGGTGAACAGGATCGGGGTCTCGATGAGGTTGAGCGGCCGGTAGGCGAGCTCGAGGACCTCCCGCGCCCGCTCGCTCTCCACGCCGCAGACGACCCGGTCCGGCCGCATGAAGTCGCCGATCGCCGAGCCTTCGCGCAGAAACTCCGGATTCGAGGCGACCTCGATGGCGAGATCCGGCCTGCGGGTGCGGAACAGCTGTCCGAGGCGCCGCGTCGTACCCACCGGAACGGTGGATTTGGTGACGACCACGGTGGGACCGGAGAGCTTGTCCGCGATCTCCTCGGCGGCGGCGAACACGTAGCTGAGATCGGCGTGACCGTCGCCGCGCCGCGTTGGCGTCCCCACGGCGATGAACACCGCATCCGCTCCCGGAAGAGCGGCTTCGAGCTCGGAGGTGAAGGAGAGCCTTCCGGCCGCGGTGGTCTTGGCGACGAGCTCGTCGAGGCCGGGCTCATAGATGGGAATCTCGCCCTCTTCGAGCCGCGCGATCTTGTCCCGGTCCTTGTCCACGCAGACCACCTCGAGGCCGAATTCGGCGAAGCAGGCCCCCGAGACGAGTCCCACATAGCCGGTGCCGATCATGGCGATGCGCACGGGTCACTCTCCTCGTGATGCTGACGTGGCCTCCGACCCGCCCTAGAGATAGCGTCTGAGCGCGGCGTGGAATCCGGCGGCGAGATCATCGCGCTCGAGCGCGAAGGCGACGATGGCCTCGAGGTAGCCGAGCCGGTCGCCGCAGTCGAAGCGCCGCCCCTCGAAGCGCAGCCCGTAGAAGGACTGCTCGTCGAGCAGCCGGGCCATGGCGTCGGTGAGCTGGATCTCGCCTCCGGCGCCGGGCGGCAGGTCTTCGAGGATCGAGAAGATGCGGCTCGAGAGGAGATAGCGGCCGATGACGGCGTAGCGCGAGGGCGCCCGCTCCGGCTCCGGCTTTTCCACGAAGCTCTCGATCTCGATGCAGCGGCCCGCCTCCCGCCCCGGCGTGATGACCCCGTACTTGCGGGTCTCCTCGGGGGCGACCTCCATCACCGCGACGATGTTCCCGCCCGTCTCGGCATGCGCCTCGGCGAGCTGCTTCATGCAGGGGATGCGGGCGTGGATGAGGTCGTCGACGAGAATCACGCCGAAGAAAGGGTCATCGCCGATGATGCGGCGCGCGCACCACACCGCGTGTCCGAGCCCCAGCGGCGCCTGCTGGCGCGTGTAGACGATCGAACCCGGCGGCGGGATGGCACCTTCGAGGCCGGCCCGCTCGGCTTCCTTGCCCTTGCGGGTGAGCGTCTCGAAAAGCTCGAAGGCGCGGTCGAAATGATCCTCGATCAGGGTCTTGCCGCGCCCGGTGACGAAGATGAAGGTTTCCGCCCCGGCCGCCGCCGCCTCCTCGAGCGCATACTGGACCACCGGCCTGTCGACGACGGGGAGCATCTCCTTGGGAAGAACCTTGGTCGCGGGCAGCATGCGCGTGCCGAGCCCGGCGACCGGGAAGACCACCTTGCGGATCGCGGACATGGGGAGCCGAAACCTCTCCGGCGATGGACGGCCGGCCGGCGCCGGCACGATGCACGCTTTCTATAAGGGGCGATCTTCAGGGCGCGCAACCGCGACTGCCGGTCTCACCGGGGACGGTGCGCGCCTCGCGCGCAAAGGTACGCCGCAGGAGCGCGCCCGAGGCTTCATCGCCGTCGGCGCAGGAGCACCTCCCTGGCCCGGTTGAGCTGGCTCGCGAGGAAGCTCGACCCGCCGTGATCCGGATGCAGCTTCGCCATCAGGCGCCGGTAGGCGGCCTTGATCTCCTCTTCGCCGGCGCCCGGCGCGAGGCCGAGGATCGCATATGCCGTCGCCTCATCCATGGTTGCTCCGGGAGTCTCGTTCTGGCGGCGCTCCTCCTGCTGACGCCGCGTGCGCCAGTCGGGGTCGCGCCGATCGAGATACGCCTCCACGAGCCGGGCCGCATCCGGATCCTCCCGGCTGCATTCCCCGTAGAATTCGAGGAGCTCGGCGAAGGACATGTCCGAGAGCCGCCTTCCCGCAAAGCGCCCCGCGAGGACCCGCCCCTCGAGCCGCCCCGTCGCCCGCTCGAGCTCCATCTCGACGAGGCGGGTGCGCACTCTGGAGCGGCCTTCGGCCTGCGGCCCGGCCGTGTCCTCATCGAGCGGATCGGCGCCGCGGCGGGCATTGAGAAGAGAACGGATGGCCATTACCGTCGCCGCCAGCGTGACCAGAGCGAGGCCGAAGCGGCCCATCCAGATGAGACCGGTGGAGGCGAGCGCGCTGAAGACGGCGATGAAGGTGCGCACCGCGCGCGCGAGTTCGGAGGCCGGTACGGTGGCGAACCAGCGTGCGAGCAGCCACAGGAGAAGGAAGGCCGCGACGCCAGCGAGAATGTAGAGCCCCATGGCTCAGCGGACCTGTGAGGCGAGCAGCCTGACCGACGAGGTCGAACGCTCGGCGAGCGCCTGCAGGGCTTCGCGTCCGCCGGCAGCGTAGGCCGCAACGGCCCTGAGAAGCTCCCGCAGCTCGCGCGGCGCCGCGCTGTCGAAGCGGCAGTGCGCGCCGCCCGTGAGCCGGGCGATGTCGCGAAAGGCGCGGAAGGCATCAGGGTCGTTCCCTTCCTGGAACATGAAGGCGCGCACGCCGAGAATGCCGAGCTCGCCTGCGAGCCGGCCGAGCTCGTCGATGTCCTCCTCGCAGCAGTCGCCGATGAACACGAGCGCGTGCACGCGCCGCTTGCGCGTCTCGTTGCGGACATGGCGGAGAATGCGCGCGATCTGGGTCTGACCGGCGCGACAGGTCACGCGGGTCATGAGATCGACGAGCGCGCGCGGATCTTCCACCCAGCGGCTCGCCTTGCATTCGTCGAAGCCGCGATAGAAGGCGAGCTGGACCTCGAGACCGCCGAGCCGCGCCGCCTCGACGAACATCTCGCCGGTAACCCGTGCCGCCCGGTCCCAGGTGGGCTCGCGCGACGCGGTCGCATCAAGGGCGAACACGAGCCGCCCCCGACCGCCTCCCTCGCGCCCGGGGAGGCGTCGCACCTGCTCGAGGAAGTCCGCGACCTCGCTCGAGCTCGACGGCGCGAGCGCACGCTTCTTCATCGCA
>CAZHHU010000144.1:2852-4673 GCA_964532215.1 uncultured Geminicoccaceae bacterium | reverse complement strand
GACGGGATCGGCGACGGCGTGCGACATGAATCCAACTCCGGCGTGGATCCAACCCGGGCCCCCGCCCGGGCTGTCAAGTCCGCCGGTGTCTCCCGGAGCTCCGGTGCTGCCTCGGGCTCCTCGCCGGGAAAGCCTGCCATCTCCGGCTTAACAGAGACTTAACGACGGCCCGGCAGCGTCGCTTACGGAATGTAACCATCCGGCCGCCGAATTCTACCATCGATTGAACAAATTCGAGCTAACTTTCACCCACCCAACGGGTTGGCCGTTTCCACTCGCCGCCGCAGTCCGGAGGGGTATATTGGCCTCGCTGGTGGCGAGCGTGGAGGGCATCGTGCAGGTGAAGCTGCCGCAACCCGACCCGGAGGTTCTCCGTGGGCGGGAGGCGATCGCCGCCGATCTGCGGCGCATCGTCCCCGGCGAGGGGGTCATCGACGATCCGGTGGCGTTGCAGGCCTACGAGTGCGACGGGCTTACCGCCTACCGCAGCCCGCCGCTGATCGCGGTTCTTCCCGAGACCACGCGCCAGGTGGCGGAAGTGCTGCGCTACTGTCGCGCGCGGGGCATCAAGGTGGTGCCGAGAGGCGCCGGCACCTCGCTCTCGGGCGGTGCGCTGCCGCTCGCTGACGGCGTGCTGCTCGTCATGACCAGGTTCGATCGCATCCTCGCCATCGACTACGAGAACCGCACCGTCCGTGCCCAGCCGGGGGTCACCAACCTCGCCATCACCCGCGCCGTCGAGGCCGCGGGTTTCTACTACGCGCCCGATCCCTCCTCGCAGATCGCCTGCACCATCGGCGGCAACGTGGCGGAGAATTCGGGCGGCGTGCACTGCCTCAAATACGGTCTCACCGTGCACAACGTCCTCGGCGTCGAACTCGTGCTGCCGGACGGGGAGATCGTCCGCCTCGGCGGCGAGCATCTCGACAGCGGGGGATATGATCTGCTCGGCGTCGTGATCGGCTCGGAGGGCATGCTCGGCATCGTCACCGAGGTGACGGTGCGCATCCTGCCGAAACCGGAGTGTGCCCGTGCCGTGCTGATGGCGTTCGCGAGCATCGAGGACGCCGGGGCCTGCGTCGCCTCGATCATCGCGAACGGCATCATTCCCGCGGGGCTGGAGATGATGGACGGACCCGCCGTGAACGCGGCGGAGGATTTCTGCGCGCCCGGCTATCCGCGCGAGGCGGAGGCGCTCATCATCTGCGAGCTCGACGGGCCGGAGGCGGAGGTCGAGCATCTGATCGGTGTCGTCTCCGCCATCGCCCGGCAGCACGGCGCCTTTCTCGTCAAGGCGAGCGCGAGCGAGGAAGAGCGGCTGCGGTTCTGGGCCGGGCGCAAGAACGCCTTTCCCGCCGTCGGCCGGATCTCGCCCGATTACTACTGCATGGACGGCACGATCCCGCGCAGGCGGCTCGCCGAGGTCCTCGCCCGCATGCGGGAGATGAGCGAGCGCTTCGGACTGCGCGTGGTGAACGTGTTCCACGCCGGCGACGGCAATCTCCACCCGCTCATCCTCTATGATGCGAACCGGCCCGGGGAGCTCGAGCGGGCCGAGGCCTTCGGTGCGGAGATCCTCAAGCTCTGCGTGGAAGTGGGTGGCGTGCTCACCGGCGAGCATGGGGTGGGGATCGAGAAGCGCGATCTCATGCCGGTGATGTTCTCGGAGGACGAGCTCAAGCAGCAGCAGCGCGTGAAATGCGCCTTCGATCCCGATCAGATCCTCAATCCGGGCAAGGTGTTTCCGACGCTGCACCGTTGTGCCGAGCTCGGCCGCGTCCACATCCATGGCGGCCGCACCCGCTTTCCCGACCTGCCGCG
>CAZHHU010000144.1:0-2752 GCA_964532215.1 uncultured Geminicoccaceae bacterium | reverse complement strand
GGCGCCCGTTCTCCGGAACGGGCGCACGCTTTGTTGCCTTCGCCGGCCTTGTCAATCCGCGCCCGCGGGGCAAGTCTCGCATCGGCAGCGGCCCCGCAGGTGGGGAGGAGGTGCGATGGGCGGCGAGGGGGCGCCCGAGACCGGCGATGTGCTGGCCCCGGAGGATCCGGAGTCTCTGGCCGCCGCCGTCCGCGAGGCGGCCGCAGGGCACAGGGCGCTCGAGGTTCGCGGCGCGGGCTCGAAGCGCGGTTTCGGCCGGCCGGTCGAGGCGGAAGCGGTGGTGACCACGGCCCGCCTCACCGGCATCGATCTCTACGAGCCCGAAGAGCTCGTCATGACCGCCCGGGCCGGCACGCCGCTTGCGGAGGTCGCGGCGCGCCTGGCCGAAAACCGTCAGGAGCTCGCCTTCGAGCCGGCGGATTACGGCTGGATCACGGGTGGCCGCGAGGGCGCCCAGACCATCGGCGGCGTCTTCGCCTGCAATCTCTCGGGACCGCGGCGCTTCAAGGCCGGTGCGGCCCGGGATCATCTGCTCGGGCTGCGCTGCGTCACCGGACGCGGCGAGCTCGTCCGCAGCGGCGGGCGGGTGATGAAGAACGTCACCGGCTACGATCTCTGCAAGCTGCTCTGCGGTTCCTTCGGCACGCTCGCGGTGCTGACCGAGGTGACCTTCAAGGTGCTGCCGGCGGCCGAGGCGGTGGGAACCCTCGTCATCTGGGGCGTGGAGGAGGCCGGGCTGCTGGGGCTTCTGCGGCGGGCGACGGGAACGCCCTTCGACGTCTCCGGAGCCGCGGTCCTCACTGCGCTTGCCGCCGGGCGCTCCACCGTCGCCGAGATCTGGCGGCCGGGCGCGCCGCTCGCGCTTCTTCGCGTCGAGGGGCCCCAGCCTTCCGTCGACTACCGGCTCGCCCGGCTCGAACAGGCGCTCGCACGTCCCGACCTCCGCTTCATGCGCATCGAGGACGCGTCCTCGCGCCGGCTGTGGCGCGAGATCCGCGACCTGCGTCTGCTGCCGCGTGAGCGGGTGCTGTGGCGCATGTCGATTCCGCCGCGGGCGGCCTCCGAGCTCGCATCCTGGTTCGCGGAGCTGACGCCGGAGCGGCTCTATGACTGGGCGGGCGGTCTCGTGTGGCTCGCGGCGCGGGAGGTCTGGGCCGATGCCGCGGCGACGATGCGCAGGGCCCTCAGGGGCCGCGGGGGACATCTGACCCTCGTCCGCGCCCCCGAGGAGATGCGGCGCAGCACCGCGGTCTTCGAGCCGGAGCCGCCGCCTCTGTTCGCGCTCACGCGACGGGTGAAGGCCGCCTTCGATCCGCTCGGCATCCTCAATCCCGGCCGCATGTATGCGGAGCTCTGAGCATGCAGACCGCCTTCCGGCCCGAGCAGCTGCGGGATCCCGCGATGCGGGAATCGGAGCGGATTCTCCGCAGCTGCGTGCACTGTGGCTTCTGTACCGCCACCTGTCCCACCTACGTGCTCCTCGGCGACGAGTTGGACAGTCCGCGCGGGCGCATCTACCTCATCAAGAACATGCTGGAGCGGGAGGAGGTGACACCGGCGGTGGTGCGCCACGTCGACCGCTGCCTATCCTGTCTCTCCTGCATGAGCACCTGCCCCTCGGGCGTCGACTACATGCATCTCGTCGATCACGCCCGCAGCTACATCGAGAGGCATTACCGGCGTCCGCCCGCCGACCGGCTGCTGCGCGCGCTCATCGCCTGGCTGCTGCCCCGTCCCGCTCTGTTCCGCCTCTCCCTCCTCGCCGCGGTCCCCCTCCGCCCGCTCGCGCGGCTGCTGCCGCCACGCCTCGAAGCGATGCTGCGCGCGGCGCCGGAGCGTCTTCCGCCTCCTTCGCCGGTGGACCGTCCGCAGCGCCTGCAGCCGCGCGGGCGAAGGCGCGCCCGGGTGGCCGTGCTGCCGGGATGCGCGCAGCAGGTCCTCGCGCCCGAGATCAACGAGGCGACGGTGCGGCTGCTGCTCCGCATGGGGGTCGAGGTGGTCGTCGCCCGCGGTGCCGTCTGCTGCGGGGCGCTCACCCATCACATGGGGAAGGAGGGGGCTGCGCGGCGAAGCGCGGCGCGGACGATCCGCGCCTGGTGGCGCGAGCATCGGCACGATCCTCTCGACTTCGTGGTCGTCAACGCCTCGGGGTGCGGCACCACGGTCAAGGACTACGCCCACATGTTCCCCGAGGGAGAGCTCGCGCAAGCGGCGGCGGAAATCGCAGCCCGCACGCGGGATGTCCACGAGGTGCTCGCGGAACTCGAGCTGCCGCCCTCCGTCCGCGACCTCGACCTCACCGTCGCCTGGCATGCGCCCTGTTCCCTGCAGCACGGCCAGCGGCTCGCGGGCCTGCCGGCGCGGCTCCTCGCCGCGGCCGGGTTCACCGTGCGCACCCCTCTGGAGGCGCATCTGTGCTGTGGCTCGGCGGGGACCTACAGCCTGCTTCAGCCCGAGCTCGCGGCCCGGTTGCAGGCGCGCAAGGCCGCACAGCTCGAGGCCACCGGTGCGGCGATCATCGCGAGCGCGAACATCGGCTGCATCGCGCACATCCGGGGAGCGAGCCGGCTTCCGGTGGTGCACGGCGTCGAGCTTCTCGACTGGGTCACGGGCGGCCCGCCGCCGCCCGGGATCGCGGAACTCCCCGGCGCGGCCCGGGCAGGCGGCGCGGAAGCCGCCCTTTTCCGCGAGTCGGTGGGCGCCTAGGTTAGGTCCGCGGACCGCAAGGCGCGGGGGAAGGGGTGGGCAAGCC
>CAZHHU010000143.1:0-4701 GCA_964532215.1 uncultured Geminicoccaceae bacterium | reverse complement strand
AGATCGCGCCCGAACCAGTCGATGCGCTCGCTCGGTCCGAGCAGCCCGAGCTTGATGAGCAGATGGTTGATCGCGCCGTTGTTGACCTGGAACAGAAACTTCCACAGCACGCCGACGATCGAGGGGGCGAGCATCATCGGCAGCACCATGATCACGAGCAGCACCACCCGCAGCCGCGGGTTCGGAACGAGCTCGTAGAGAATGAGCGCGAGCACGACGCCGAGGAGCACCTCGAGCACCGCGCCGAAGGTGAGATAGTAGCCGAGATTGACGAGACTGTTGTGGAAGCGGGGGTCGGACAGCACCCGCTCGAAGTTCGCCCAGCCCACGTAGCTCCAGCGGCCCGTGAACAGGCTCATCATGTTCGTGTCCTGGAAGGCGTGGTACGCCATCCAGACGGTCGGATAGATGACGATGGCGACGAGCACGAGAACCGGCAGTCCGACCATGAACAGCGGCACCCAGGCGGCAACGATGCGCGCCCTCCTGCGCCGTCCCCTGAGCGCCCACTGCGGCAGCGGCGTGTCGACCTCGACGGCCATGACCCGACCCCCGGAGGGGGAGCGGCTCGCGAGGAGCCGCTCCCTTGTCCGCGTTCAGATCTTGTAGCCCAGCTTGCGCGCGCCCTCGATGAAGTTCGCGTACTGGGCCTTCTGCTTGTCGATGCCGAGCTTCTGCACGATCTGCACCCACTCCTCGGCCGCCTCGTCGAGCGCCTGCTGCGCGGTGAGCTCGCCGACGATGAACTTGGAGATGTTGCGGCCCAGGGCGTCGGCGAGCTCGGGCGTGCCCTCCCAGTAGAACTGCGGATAGCCCACGTTCACGCAGGCCTCGTTGCCGGCGAGGTGATTGACCGCCGTCTCGAGGGTCTTGAAGATGCCCTCGTTGGTGGGCCAGAGATCCGAGGTGCCGCGCTGCGGATTGGGCTGCAGGTACTTCTTCGCCGCCTCCACCCCGAAATGCGTCTCGCCGAAGGGATCCGAGCCGCAGAAGGCGTCGGCGACGATATAGTCCGACACTTCCGGATGCGACATGCGGTAGATGAAGTAGAAGGCCGCCTCCTTGATGTCGTCCGGAATGTTCCTGGGGATCGACAGGGTACGACACCACAGCGACATGGCGCGATGCCGGATCGTCCCGTCCTCGAGCGGGGTGCCGGGGATGATCGCCGTCGCCTGGTCCTCCGCCTTCTCCGGGCCCTGCTGCTGAACCGTGAACTCGGAAAGGTCGATCCACCAGATCGACATGACGTCCGCGCCCGCCTGCCAGCGCTGGATCGTCTGGTCGATGTCCATGGTCTCCTTTCCGGGCGGGCCCCAGCTGATGATCTCCTTGTAGAGTTCGAGCGCCTCCACCGCGGCCGGGCTGTTGATCTGCGGGTTCATGTTCGCATCGAAGTAGTTGACGCCCATCGATGCCGCGATGTTGAACCAGAAGCCCCAGCCGAAGTTCGGCGGATTGACGACCATCGAGGTGCCGTAGATGCCCTGCGAGGAGAGCTCTTCCGTGAAGAAGCGGGCACAGTCGATGAATTCCTGCCAGGTCTTGGGGATCGTGAGCTCGCGCTGGAAGCGTTTCGAGAACTTCCTCTGGAGCTCCGGGTTGTTGAAGTAGCTCGGCCGGTAGTGGAAGACGTGGATGTCGCCGTCGATGACCAGCCCGTAGGTCTTCCCGTTCCACTTGGTGTAGAACTCGCCGTAGGCCGGCTTGACCCACTTGAGATAGGCCTCGGAGCTCGGATACTGGGCGAGATAGTCGTCGAGAGGCTCGAGCATGCCGGTCTCGGCCAGGGTGCCGAAGAACAGCGAGGGATACTGCACCCAGTCGAAGCGCGCGCGGCGCGCGAGCAGCTGCGGCAGCACCTTGGCGAGCGTGTCGCCGCCCGAGTACATCTCCCGCGACTTGATGCCCACCCCCGCGTCCTTCTTGAAGATGGGCGACAGCCACAGCGGCGCGTGCAGCCAGTTGGTGTCCTGGAAGTAGGTGAGATCGATGTCCCACTTCTTGGGCGGCTTCACCGGCGGCACGCCCGCGGCTTCGGCGAGACGTGCACCCCATCCGGCCGCCAGCGCGGCGGCCGCGCTCGTCTGCATGAAACGCCGGCGCGTGAGGTGACGGAACATGCCCATGGATGCGCCTCCCTGCTGATCCTCGGGTTCGTTGCGACACGAACAGAATGCCAGAAGGTGACGCCACATCCAAGAGGTCCCGCGGCGACGCCGCCGCCCGCCACGCGGTCGCGCGGCCGGCATCCTGCGTCTCCAGGTACGACAGAGCCAGCGTGAAGGGCACCGGGTAACGGGATCTTCACCCTCCCGCGCGAGTGTGGCTGCGTGCCGCCCCGCATCGGGATGCCAGCCATGTATGCGCGCACGCTCACCTACCTTTTCGTCGTCATGCTGCTCTTCGCGGCCCTGCTCGAGAAGCCGCACACCATCGCCGTCGGCCCCTGAGGGGTTGCGGCCGCGACCGCGAGGCCGCTTGCGGCGCCCCGTCCCGGCGCCTAGATGAGCCGCGGCACCGGCTTCGCGGAGGCACCCCATGACCGCCTGTATCGTCGGCTGGCACCACCTCCCCTTCGGCAAGCACGAAGGGCGCGACGTCGAGAGTCTGATCGTCGAGGCCGCAGCGGGCGCGCTCAGCGACGCCGGCATCGCGCCGCGCGAGGTGGACGAGGTCTGGCTCGGCCACTTCAACGGCGGCTTCAGCGAGCAGGAATTCACGAGCTCCCTCGTCTTCCAGCTCGACGACGGGTTCCGCTTCAAGCCCGCAACCCGCGTCGAGAACGCCTGCGCGACGGGATCGGCAGCGGTATTCTCCGCCCTGCGGGCGATCGAGAGCCAGAGGGCGCGTTTCGTCCTCGTGGTCGGTGTCGAGAAGATGACCGACCTCCCGGGGCCCGAGATCGCAAGGGTGCTCAGGAAGGCCTCCTACCTCAAGGAGGAGGGAGACATCGAGGGTGGTTTCGTGGGCGTCTTCGCGAAGATCGCTCAGATGTACTACCAGCGCTATGGCGACCAGAGCGAGGCGCTCGCCGCCATCGCCGCCAAGAACCACGAGAACGGCTGCGCCAATCCCTGGGCGCAGATGCGAAAGCCCCTCTCGATCGAATTCTGCCGTGAGCCCTCGGAGAAGAACCCGGTCGTCGTGCCGCCGCTCAAGCGCACCGACTGCTCCCTCGTCTCCGATGGCGCCGCGGCCCTGGTGCTCGCCGACATCGACACCGCGCTTGCCATGGACAAGGCGGTCGTGTTCCGGGCCGCGGTCCAGGCCAACGACTTCCTGCCCATGAGCCGACGCGACATCGTCGCCTTCGAGGGCTGCGAGGTGGCCTGGAAGCGGGCGCTCGAGAAGGCAGGCGTGACGCTCGAGGATCTCGACCTGGTCGAGACCCACGACTGCTTCACGATCGCCGAGCTCATCGAATACGAGGCCATGGGGCTCACCCCCCGGGGCCAGGGAGCGAAGGCGATTCTCGAAGGCTGGACACACCGCGACGGGCGGCTTCCCGTGAACCCCTCGGGTGGGCTCAAGGCCAAGGGACATCCCATCGGCGCCACCGGCGTCTCGATGCATGCGCTGGTCGCCATGCAGCTTCGCGGCGAGGCGGGCGAGATGCAGATCGAGAACGCGGAGCTCGGCGGCCTCTACAACATGGGCGGCGCCTGCGTGGCCTCCTATGTGAGCATCCTCGAAGCGCTGCGCTGACCTCGCACCGGCCTGCAGCCTCCGCCCGAGGGCGCGCGGCCGCGAAACCCTTCAGCCGGCCGTCTCCTGCGCGCCTCGAGCCGCGTCCCCCTCGCCGCCGAGCGGCATGTCCCAGCGCAGGAACAGCCCCACATCACCGGGCAGACCGCGGCGGTAGTTGAGCAGTCGGGCCTCCATGCGGTAACCCATGCGCTGCAGCTCCCGGCAGTACCACTCATAGACGCGCCGCGGCTGGCCGACGAGCGTCTCCGGCCACTCCGGCTCCTGCTGGATGATCGCCCTTCCCCGGTCGGTCAGCAGCTCGCTCGGAAAGCGGTAGACCAGGGCGCGGAATTCACCGCGCCGGGCCGCGTTCTCCACCGCGCGGCGGATCCCCTCGACGAGTGCCGGGGTGAGATCGGCCGCGCGCAGTTCCTCGATCCAGCGTCGCCGCGCCGCTTCGGGGTCGGTGCCGCCAGAGCGGCGGAGGGCGTCGCGTTGCGCCGCGCGGGAGGCGAGCGAGGCGAGCTCGGCCGCTGGCGGAAGGTACATACCGGAGAGCGCGAGCTCGACCTCGTGCCGGATCTCCTCGGGAAAATCCGTCTCCAGCACCCGCCCGCCCTCGCGGTCGAAGGCCCTGAGCAGACTGTCGAGACGATGCGGCTCGACGACGATGAACAGGGCGGAGGTGCCCGGGGTGAGACGTTCGGCGATGCAGTGCACGAACTCCTGCGACAGGCCGCGGCCCTCGGCCGGCGGCGGGCATGGCCCCTCCTGCTTGCGATCACGTGGGAATATGTGGGCGATCAGGCGCTCCCAGAAGGACTTGGGCAGCCGGCCGTCGCCCCGCTCGCCGACCGCCTGTTTGAGGTGGAACCGGCCTCGCGGATCCCGCTGCACCACGAGGGCGTCCTCGAGATCGAGCAGCCCTTCGCTCTGCAGGCTGCGAAGCCGCGTGAGCACCTCGTCGCCCTTGGCCATGTCGTCGAAGGCGACGACGAGAAGGTGGGCCAT
>CAZHHU010000142.1:0-4783 GCA_964532215.1 uncultured Geminicoccaceae bacterium | reverse complement strand
TCGTGGGATGCGTCGATGCGCGTGCCCTGCTGCGCGGGCTCGGACGCAGGGCGGGGTGATGCCGGAGGGAGGGGCGATGCGCACCACGACCATCGGCGCCTATCCGAAGCCGGACTATGTGCCGCTGCCGGACTGGTTCCGGGCGCCGCAGCGCACGGACACCCCGGACCCCACCCGGGGCTGGGCCGAGGCCCGGGCCGCCTGGGGGCAGCGGCTGGAGCCGCTTCTCGACCGGGCCACGGTGGAGGTCGTGCGCGAGCAGGTCGAGCTCGGCATCGACATCCCGACCGACGGGGAGATCCGGCGCGAGAACTACATCCATTATCACTGCCGGCACATCGAGGGGATCGATTTCGCGCGCCTCGGCGAGAAGGTCATGCGCGGGCATTACACCGCGCGGCTGCCCACGGTCGTGGGACCCCTGCGGGCGGGCGCGCCCTTCCTCGTCCGCGACTGGCGGATCGCTCAGGCGGCCACCGATCGCCCGGTGAAGATGACGCTGCCCGGACCGCTGACGATCAGCGACAGCGTCGTCGATGAGCATTTCGGCGACGCGGCCGCGCTCGGTCGGGCGCTCGCCGGGGTGCTCAATGTGGAGGTGCGCCGCCTCGCCGCAGCGGGCTGCCGCTGGATCCAGGTGGACGAGCCGCTGTTCGCGCGTCGCCCCGCAGAGGCGCTCGCCTTCGGCATCGAAAACCTCGAGCGCTGCTTCCACGGCCTGCCGGCGGCGGTGATGCGCTGCGTGCACATCTGCTGCGGCTATCCGCGGGATGTGGACATGGAGGACTATCCCAAGGCGCCCGCCGGGAACTACCTTCGCCTCGCCCCCGTGCTCGATGCAGCCGCGGTGGATGCGGTCTCGATCGAGGATGCCCATCGCCGCAACGGTCCCGAGCTGCTCGAGGCGTTCGCGCACAAGACGGTCATTCTGGGTGTCGTCGACGTCGCCCGCACGCGCGTCGAAACGGAAGAGGAGATCCGCGATCATCTGCGCGCGGCGCTCGAGCACATCGACGCCGGGCGCCTGATCGCCGCTCCGGACTGCGGGCTCGGGCTGCTGACGCGGGATCAGGTGCGGGCCAAGCTCGCCGCCATGGCGCGCGCCGCGCATGCGCTGTGAGTGACCGGGAGGGCCCGGAAGCGATGCCGGACGGGTAGAGGCAGGCCGTGTTTCACGTGAAACGGTGCGGGCCGGCGCCCAAGGCGCCGGCCCGAGCCCGCACGCCGGGTTCTCGGCCTCAGGCCTTGCCGATCAGCGCGGCGCTCGAGCAGTGGTAGACCATGTTCGGGGCACCGAAGCACCACACGATGTCGTTGTTGAGCTGCGGCCGGTAGACGGGCATCTCGCCCTCGGTGGAGAGACAAGCGCACTGGCCGCAGGAGTCCTTGCCGCAGCAGTCGCGATAGGCGATGAGATAGGCCTGCCCATCGTCGGGATTGATGCAGGTGCCGACCCAGGAGCTGGGCGAGGGATGGCTTCCCGGCGGGCAGGTGCTGGGCCCGCCGCCGCAGCAGCTGCACATGTAGCCATCGGCGGCGCAGTAGCGCCAGTAGTTGCACTGGGTGGGATCGGTGGTCTGCGCGGTCTTGGCGAACTCCTCGGCCCGCGCCCGCTTGAGCCGTCCGCTGCGGTCCACGGGAAGGAGCGGCAGCAGGGTGGCGCCGACGAGGGTCGCGCCGAGGCGGGCGAGAAGGCTGCGCCGCGAGGTCCGCTGCGCGGCCGCCCGGCTCATGCGCTCGGCGACGCGATCGAGTACGGCATCGAAGGTCATGACCGTCACCTCCCCGACTAGGGCTCATTCATCCGCGACATAGAGGAGGAAGGGCGAGTCCCCGAGGCCTTCGACCGTGCCCCGCGGCTCGAAGGAGGTCGCATCGAAAACGGAAAGCGATGCCTCTTCGCTGAGCGTGAACAGGAGCGGCGCGTCGTCCTGGCTCACGCTGACGCTGATGGCGTGATGTTCGAGCGGGACGCGGGCGACCCGTTCGTGGCTGTTGGCGTCGAACACCCAGACCTCCTCTCCCGCCTGCTTGTGGGTCCACTTGCCGCCCCGGTGCATGAGCACGAAGAGACGGTCGCTCGCGGCATGATAGGCCAGAAGCTGCCAGCCACCCGGCCGCCAGTTCTCGGCCCGGTCCTCCTCTCCGAGAAGCGACCACTTGCCGGCGATCCGCAGACCCGCATCGGAGACCTCGGCCTCGTAGACCAGACCCTCATAGGAGACGAAGAAGGCGCGCCGGTCACGGTGACTCACGACGCCATGCTCGAACACGGGATCCTCTTCCGGATCGAAGAACGGCGCCCCGGGTCGAACTTCGGCATTTCCGGCGGAATCGAAGCGTACATGGACGAAGGAGCCGTCCGGGCAGAGCATGGAAAAGCTCGTGTTCCCGGTGGGAAAGACGAGGCCGCATCCGGGCACTTCGATATCGGTCACATACCTTCGGGCGACGACGTCGACCACGCTCACCGAAGTGCCGGGCGCCATGTTGTAGGAAAGCAGGTAGCGTCCGTCCGGCGTGAGGGCGAGATTGGGCTTTTTCGGCACGACCAGGAAGCGCCCCTCAGGCAGCACCGTCTCGGCGACGGGCTCGAGCGTGCGGGCGTCGTAGTAGGCGACGATGTCCGTGCGCTTGCCGCGCGTCCCCCGCGAGTAGTACGTCTCGGCCGAATAGATCATGCGGTGGTCCGGCGAGATCGCCATGTTCGGCACATAGCCGGTGTTGAGCATGCCGAGATAGCGCAGGCTGTCCCCGTCGAGGATGTACACCTTGGCCGCGATGAGATGGGGAAATACCGGGTCGAGAACAAAGACCCAGTGGGGCCCCATCTCGGGCAGAACGGCGGTCGTATGCTCCTCGGTGACTTCGAGCACGGCCTCAGAAGGCAGACCCTCGGTTCCCCGCTCCTGAGCCGCGGCACCGGCCGCGCCCCAGGCGAGACCGACGAGGATCGTCCCGACCAGGAGTCCCGCGCGCCTCACCATCTTCTCCTCCCCGATCTCTGCGCCCGGGCCGGTGCCGCCCGGGCGCGACAGAAGCGATGACAACTCTAGGCCCGCGGGCGCGGCGGCAGGTAGCAGCATGCTACTACGCCGAGACAGCAGCACGTTCCTGCCGTGCACCGCGCTGGGCGAGATAGGTCGTACAGACGACCCGCAGCAGCGAGGCGAAGTTGCGCACCTCGCCCCGGAGTTCGAGGATCTCGTCGTAAAGCACGCTCAGGAACTTGGGCGTCGTCAGGCCCTCGCGGGCCGCCATCTCGTCGAGAATCTCCCAGAAACGCGCCTCGAGACGGATGCTCGTGACCATGCCGTGCAGCCGCACCGAGCGGGTGACGGCATCACAGGCGCGCGGATCCGTGGATGCATAGATCCGGCACATCGGTCGGCCTCCCTGCGGACTGCGCCGGAGCCGACCGGCCGGGGAGAATGCTCAGCGCACGAGACGGTAGCCGCCTGGTTCGGTGACCAGGATCGCCGGCTCACCGGCATTCGGTTCGATCTTCTGGCGCAGGCGATAGATATGGGTCTCGAGCGTGTGCGTCGTCACGCCGGCATTGTAGCCCCACACCTCGTCCAGAAGCACCTCCCTCGACACCGGCCGGTCTCCGACCCGGTACAGATATTTCAAAATGGCGGTTTCCTTCTCGGTCAAGTGGATTTTCCTGCCGTTTTCCGAGACGAGCATCTTGGCCGCCGGCTTGAAGCGGTAGGGACCGATCTGGAAGATGGCGTCGTCGGAGAGCTCGAACTGCCGCAGCTGGGCCCGGAGCCGCGCGAGCAGAACCCCGAGGCGCACCGGCTTCGCGACATAGTCGTTGGCGCCCGAATCGAGACCGAGGATCGTGTCCGAGTCGCCGCCGTGGGCGGTGAGCATGAGAATGGGTGCCTTGACCCCCTGCTTGCGAAGCAGCCGACAGAGGTCGCGACCGTCGGTATCGGGCAGCCCGACATCGAGAATGATCGCGTCGAAGACGTGGGCCCGCACGAGCTCGAGGGCCTCGCGGCCGCTCGCGGCCTCGTGCACCTCGTAACTCTCGTGCATCTCGAGCTGTTCGGCGAGCTCGCGGCGGAAGAGCTCCTCATCCTCGACGAGCAGGATACGGCTGGACCCCGGCATCGCTCCCCACTCCCCCAGACAGCTGCGCCCCGGTGCGGAGGACGGACTACAGATCTAGCACATGGGGCCGGTACCGGAAGGCATGCGCCTTCACGAACGGTCGAGCTCGAGCGTAACCGGGTATTAACCGGCAAAGGGCATGCTCGACGGAAACCGCGCGCCGGCCGCATAGGCAGCTGCGGGGCTTCGTGCTAACGACGCCGCGCCGCCGCCATGCGGCCCGAAACCCATGACGGACGACCGCCGGGCATGATCCTTCTCGTCTATCTGCTCGCCATTCTCGCCCTCGTCGTCCACGCGCCGGCGAGCATATGGCAGCCGGGTGCGCGCGAGTTCGTGGTCATCGTCGGGGTGATCGGCATCTGGCGGTATGGATGGGGCGGTGTCCACCTGCTGCGCTCACTCTGGTACCGCCACCGGGTCTTTCCCGAACTGAGGCGGCGGGCCGACGCCCTGCTCCGCGCCCAGCTTCGCGATGCCGCGCCGGAGGAGCTGCCGCTGCGCCTGCCCCGGGTGTTCATCATCATCACGAGCTATCGCATCCGCAGCGACACCGCGCTCGCGGCCTTCCGCGCCGCGGTCTCGGAGGCGATCCGCTACGGCGGGCGCGTCACGCTCGTGGCCTCGATCGTGGAGCCGGCCGATCAGCACTTCCTCAAGA
>CAZHHU010000141.1:3652-4824 GCA_964532215.1 uncultured Geminicoccaceae bacterium | reverse complement strand
CGGGATTCGAACCCGCGAGGAGTTGCCCCCTACACGCTCTCCAGGCGTGCGCCTTCGACCACTCGGCCATCCCTCCGACAGGGCCCGCGCGGGCCGCACATCGAGATAGTCTTCCGCCGCTGCGCGAGCAAGCCGGGCCGCCCTGATGCGGGGCAGGCACCCGTTGACAGCTGCGGGCCGCGGCGACAGATGGCGGCGCGGGCCGGGGACGGAGAGCCATGAGCTTCCATCTCGATTTCGAAAAGCCGATCGCCGAGCTCGAAGGCAAGGTCCAGGAGCTCAAGCGGCTCATCGAGACGAGCGATCTCGAACTCGCCGACGAGATCGCCCGGCTCGAGGCGCGGGCGGAGAAACTCCTGCGCCAGACCTACGCCCGCCTCACTCCGTGGCAGAAGACCCAGGTCGCCCGCCATCCCGACCGCCCGCATCTGCGCGACTATCTCGACGAGCTCATCGAGGACTTCACCCCCCTGGCCGGCGATCGCTGCTTCGGCGACGACCCCGCACTCATCGGCGGCCTCGGTCGCTTCCGGGGCCGCTCGGTGCTCGTCCTCGGCCAGGAGAAGGGGCGCGAGACCGAGGATCGCGTGCGCCACAACTTCGGAATGGCGCGCCCCGAGGGCTATCGCAAGGCGGTCCGCCTCATGCGCCTCGCCGAAAGATTCCGCATTCCCGTGCTGAGCTTCGTCGACACCCCGGGCGCGCATCCCGGCATCGGCGCCGAGGAGCGTGGTCAGGCGGAAGCCATCGCCCGCGCGATCGAGACCTCTCTCGACCTCGAGGTCCCCCTCCTCGCCGCGATCATCGGCGAGGGGGGCTCGGGCGGGGCCATCGCCATCGCCGCCGCCGACCGCGTGCTCATGCTCGAACACGCCATCTATTCGGTGATCTCGCCCGAGGGCTGCGCGGCGATCCTCTGGCGCAGCCAGGACAAGGCGGCCGAGGCCGCGGAGGCACTCCGCCTCACGGCCCAGGATCTGCACGCCCTCGGCCTCGTGGACGAGATCGTCGAGGAGCCGCTCGGCGGCGCGCATCGCGCCCCGCAGACGACGATCCGGCGCGTCGGTGATGCGCTCGCGCGGCACCTCGAGGAGCTCGAGCGGATCGACGGTCCGGAGCTCGCCCGCCGGAGGCGGGAAAAGTTCCTGCAGATGGGCGCTTCCAGCTAGTTT
>CAZHHU010000141.1:0-3552 GCA_964532215.1 uncultured Geminicoccaceae bacterium | reverse complement strand
AGGTGGGCGGCGAGCTCGATCTCGGCCGAATACAGGAACTGGTCGATCGGGAGCAACCGCGCGAGCCGGAAGCCGGCGTCCGCGAGGATGCGGGCATCGCGCGCGAAGGTGGCGGGATTGCACGAGACATACACGAGGCGCTCGAGCCGGCTGCGGGCGATGGCCGCACACTGGGCCCGGGCGCCGGCCCGCGGCGGATCGAGGATGACGAGGTCGAAACCCTCCAGTTCGGCCGCTTCCATCGGCTCGCGCTCCAGATCGCGCCCGAGGCAGCGGACCGACGCCGCGCCGGCGGCCCCCAGCGCGCGGCTCACCGCCACCCGCGCATCCGGATCGCGGTCCACGAGCAGGAGCCGGGCGAGACGGTGGCGGTGCGGCAGCGTGAGGACCCCGAGGCCGGCATGGAGATCGAGCAGCCGATCGCCATCCCGGATCGCCTCGCCGACGAAGGCGGCGAGCGCCCGCTCACCCTCCTCGGTAGCCTGGAGAAAGGCCGCGGGCGGCAGGGGAATGCGCAGATCCCCCACGCGAATCCAGGGCTCGGCCCGGTGCACCAGAGGCTCCGCCCAGAGGCCGACCCCGAGGGCCACGCGCAGGATCCCATGGACCGCGGCGAACGCGCTCCAGATCTCCCAGTGCCGCGGCGTTCCCTCCCGGTCGGTGAGCAGGGCCACGTCGACGCCGTTCGCCGCACAGGCGAGATGGACGGAGCAATCCGGCATCCCGCTTCGTGCCAGCAGCATAGCGAGCGGTGCGAGCAGCTGCTCGAGTTCGGGACGCGCGATCGGACAGCGGGTCACCGCTTCGATACGGTGACTGCGCAGACGGAGAAAGCCCAGGCGCCCTCCACGCCGGCCGGGCTGCCACCGCAGCCGCAGTCGCCGGCGGCTTCCGAGCGGTGAGCGGCAGAGCGGTTCGATCCGCTCCGGCTCGATGCGCCGGCGCGCGAGTTCCTCGCGGATCCTCTGGAGCTTGAAGGCCGCATAGGCGTCCTCCGGAAGATGCTGGAGACGGCAGCCGCCGCAGCGGCCGAAATGCGGACAGCGGGGTGCGACGCGCGGCATCCCGGGCGCCAGCCGTTTAAGCGGCCTGCCGCGCGCCCCGCCATAGGTTTTCCCCTCCACCCACACGCGCCAGCGTTCACCGGGAAGGGTGAAAGGCACGAACAGGCGCGCTCCCGCCAGCTCGGCGATGCCATCGCCCTCGTGGCCGAGGCGCGCGATGGTGACCTCGACGATCTCACCACGCCGCATCCGCGGCAACCCCCGCGGGCAGCACCAGAAAGCCGAGCGGCTCGCCGCTCGCGGCGTCCACCGTGAGAAGATGGAGCCTTCCGCTGTCATCGCGCAGGGTCAGGAGAATACGATCCCCGGCCGGGGCCACTTCCACGAGCATGAGCCCCGCGGGAACCGGAACCGGCCGCGGCGCTTCGAGCGACACCGGGCTCTTGCCCGTGCGCGCGACGAGCAGGGCCACGAGCGTGCCGGTGCCGAGGACGATGAGCACGCCGGCCACGACGACGAATGCCTTGACGAGGCGGAGCCACTTTTCCACCTGAGCCTCCGATGCCCGAAGCAAGCCGGAGCCGGATCGTCGAGCTCGAAGCCGAGGTCGGCGGAATGCGTCTTGATCGCTTTCTCGCCCAGCGGCTTCCCGAGCTCTCCCGTGCGCGTCTCCAGGCCCTCGTGCGCGCGGGCCGGGTGCGGACCGCCGCAGGGCCGATAACGGACCCGGCCCACCGCGTCAAACGGGGGCAGCGCTATCACCTCGAGATCCCCCCGCCCGCGCCCGCCGAGCCCGAAGCGGAGGCCGTTCCCCTCGAGATCCTGTACGAGGACGAGCATCTGCTCGTCGTCGTCAAGCCGGCCGGGATGGTGGTGCATCCCGCAGCGGGACATCGCGGCGGCACGCTCGTGAACGCGCTCCTCGCCCACTGCGGCGAAAGCCTCTCCGGCATCGGCGGCATCGCCCGGCCGGGAATCGTCCACCGGCTCGACAAGGAGGTCTCGGGCATCCTCGTGGTGGCGAAGCACGACCGCGCCCATCTCGGTCTGGCATCGCAGTTCACCCTCCACAGCATCGAGCGGATCTACGAGGGGATCTGCTGGGGGCTGCCGGCCCCCACCGAGGGCGTGATCGACGCACCCATCGGACGCCATCCGCGCGATCGCAGGCGGATGGCCGTGGTCGCGGGGGGCAAGCACGCGGTGACCCGCTATCGCGTGCTGGAGGCCGCGGGCGTGCTCGCCGCCCGCATCGAGCTCACCTTGGAGACGGGGCGCACGCATCAGATCCGCGTCCACCTCCACCACATCGGCCACCCTCTTCTGGGCGACCGCCTCTACCGGCCGCGCCGCCTGCCGCCGCTCGCGCCCGAACTGCGCCGACGCATCGAGCGGCTCGATCGCATCCTCCTCCACGCGAGGCGACTCGCCTTCACCCATCCCGTCACCGGCACCCGCATGTGCTTCGAATCGCCGCCTCCCGTCCTGTTCCGAGACATTCTTGAACAGCTGCGGCGACAGGTTAGACTGAGCTAGCGCGACAGGCTTACGGGCGCCATCGCGGACCGGGGTCGCGCCCGGGATTCGAACGATCGTCGCATGTGGGGGAGACCGTCCGATCATGGCGAGACTGCCGATCGTTCCCGCCGAAGGCAGCGGCCTCGCGAGATATCTCGAGGAAATCCGCCGTTTTCCCATGCTCGACGCGGAGGAGGAGTACATGCTCGCCAAGCGGTGGAAGGAGCATGGGGACGTGGAGGCGGCCCACAAGCTCGTCACCTCCCACCTCAGGCTCGTGGCCAAGATCGCCATGGGCTATCGCGGCTATGGCCTGCCGCTCTCCGAGATCATCTCCGAGGGCAACGTCGGGCTCATGCAGGCGGTCAAGCGCTTCGACCCCGACCGCGGCTACCGGCTCGCCACCTATGCCATGTGGTGGATCCGGGCCGCCATCCAGGAATACATTCTGCACAACTGGTCGCTCGTGAAGATGGGCACCACCGCGGCGCAGAAAAAGCTCTTCTTCAACCTCCGCCGCCTCAAGAGCCAGCTTCAGGAGCTCGAGGACGGAGACCTGAGCCCGGAATCGGTGCGGCGCATCGCCGAGACTCTGGATGTCACCGAACAGGACGTCATCGACATGAACCGGCGTCTCGGCGGACCCGACCACTCGCTCAACGCGCTGCTGCGGGATGACAGCGAAACGGAGTGGCAGGACTGGCTCGTCGACGACCACGCCACGGCCGAGGAGGAGATCGCCGAGGAGGAGGAGTTCGCGTACCGGCACGGCCTGCTGCAGGAAGCGATGGCGGTGCTCAACGACCGCGAGCGCCACATCCTGAGCGAGCGCCGGCTCAAGGAACCGGCCACGACCCTCGAGGAGCTCTCGCATCACTACGGCATCTCGCGCGAGCGGGTGCGGCAGATCGAGGTGCGCGCCTTCGAGAAGCTGCAGAAGGAGATGAAGCGCCTCGAGGCGCGCCGGGCTCTCGAAGCGCGGGATCGGGCGCCGTCGCTGCCGCCGCCGTCGTGACGACACCGCTGCCGC
>CAZHHU010000140.1:1541-4863 GCA_964532215.1 uncultured Geminicoccaceae bacterium | reverse complement strand
GATTCCGAGGACGAACCACAACAGACCCATCATCCCTCTCCTCCGCGCCTGGGCTCCTTTTACCGCCTGCGGCGGGCGGCGGAAATGGCGACGGCGGGGCCCGGCCGCTCCCGCGATCGCCATGCCGTGGACGCCGGCCGCCGGAAGCACTAAGAGGAGCCGGGGCGGGGGGCGCAGACAGAAGCATGAGCGGGCAGGACATCGCCGTCGCGGTACTGGGTGCGAGCGGCTATACGGGCGCCGAGCTCGTGCGGCTGCTCGCCCGCCATCCGCGCCTGCGCATCGTCGCGCTCACCGCGCAGCGGCAGGCGGGAAAGGAGCTCGGCGAGGTCTTCCCCCATCTCGCCGGCCTCGGACTGCCGCCGCTGCGGCGCCTCGATGAACTCGATCCGGCGGCGCTCGATGCGGTCTTCTGCTGTCTGCCCCACGGAACGACGCAGGAGGTCGTGGCGGCGCTGCCGGAGCATCTCCGCATCGTCGATCTCTCCGCGGATTTCCGGCTGCGGGATCCGGCGCTCTATGAGACGGTCTACGGCCAGCCCCACCGGGCGCCCGATCTCCAGAAGATCGCCGCCTATGGTCTCACCGAGCACTACCGCGAGGCGATCTTACGCACCCGGCTGGTTGCCAACCCGGGATGCTACACCACCGCGGCCGAACTCGCGCTGGTGCCGCTCCTGCGCGCCCGGCTCATCGACGCCGATGCGATCATCATCGACGCGAAGTCGGGCGTGAGCGGGGCCGGCCGGGAGCTCAGGCTCTCGAGCCTGTTCTGCGAGGTGGATGAGGGGCTTCATCCCTACGCCGTAGGCACCCATCGCCACGCGCCGGAAATCGAGCAGTGTCTCGCGGACTTTCTGGAGCGCCCGCTGCGGATCGTCTTCACCCCCCATCTCGTCCCCATGAACCGGGGCATTCTCGCCACCATCTACCTGCGCTGCACGCGCGGCGCGGACGCCCGGGCGCTGCACGCCGCGCTCGCGCAGGCCTATGCGGCAGAACCCTTCGTGCGCGTCCTCCCCTTCGGCGTCTCGCCCGCGACCCGCCAGGTGCGGGGAAGCAACCTCTGCCTTCTCGGCGTGCATGCGAGCCGCGTCGAGGGGACCGCGATCGTCGTCTCGGCCCTCGACAATCTCGTCAAGGGCGCCTCGGGCCAGGCCCTTCAGAACATGAACCTGCTGTTCGGCCTCGAGGAGACGCTCGGCCTCGACGTGCCGCCGATCTTTCCCTGAGGAGGCGATGACGGACGAACCTGTGGTCTCCCTCGAGGATGTCGAGCAGGCGGCGGCGCGCGTGCGGGGCCAGATCAGCGAAACACCCTGCGTGCTCTCGCGCACCCTTTCCGAAATCCACGGCTGCCGCCTGTGGCTCAAGTTCGAGAACCTCCAGTATACCGCCTCCTTCAAGGAACGGGGCGCGCTCAACCGCCTTCTCGCGCTCACCCCGGAAGAGCGGAGACGCGGCGTCATCGCCGCTTCGGCGGGCAACCATGCCCAGGGCGTGGCCTATCACGCGAAACGGCTCGGGATTCCCGCCCTGATCGTGATGCCCGAGGATACGCCCTTCGTGAAGGTGGAGAACACCGAGCGCTTAGGGGCCGAGGTGCTGCTCTTCGGCGACAGCCTCGAGACGGCGACGCGCAGGGCGCTCGAACTCGCCCGCGAACGGGGTTACACCTTCATCCATCCCTATGACGATCCGCTGATCATCGCCGGCCAGGGGACGATCGCGCTCGAGATGCTCGCCCAGGCACCGGAGCTCGAGGTCCTCGTGGTACCGGTGGGGGGCGGCGGGCTGATCTCGGGCATCGCGACGGCGGCCAAGAGCCTGCGGCCGGAGATCGAGATCGTGGGCGTGGAGGCTGCCCTCTATCCGAGCGTCTACCGGCGCCTGCGCGGTCTTCCGGAAGTGCCCGCCGGCCCCACCATCGCCGAGGGAATCGCGGTCAAGCAACCGGGGCGACATACCCTCGCGGTGATCCGCGAGAGGGTCGACGAGCTGCTGCTCGTGGACGAGGCGAGCATCGAAGCCGCAGTCGTCGAGCTGCTCGAGATCGAGAAGACGGTGGTCGAGGGGGCCGGCGCCTGTCCGCTCGCGGCGGTGGCTACGCATCGGCACCGCTTCCGCGCCCGCAAGGTGGGGCTCGTGCTCTCGGGCGGCAACATCGACAGCCGCATCCTGAGCGCGGTCATCCTGCGCGGCCTCGTCCGCAGCGATCGGCTGGTGCGGCTGCGCGTGGGCCTCGCCGATACCCCGGGCGGCCTCGCCCGCGTCGCGGGCATCATCGCGGCGGAGCGGGGCAACATCGTCGACGTGGTCCACCAGCGGGCCTTCTCGCGCCTGTCGGTGAAGCAGGCCGATGTCGACTTCACGATCGAGACCCGCAACGCCCGCCACGTCCAGCGCCTCGTGAACGCGCTTGCGGCGGCCGGGTACACGGTGCGGCGCCTGGAGACGGACGCCGACCCTGGAGAGGCCGTAATAGGAAAATAAGCCTTTACACCGTCTTCCGTCCTCGCTAAGCTCGCGGGCGCTCCGGCGGCGAGCTGCCGCGCGTGCGCTGCGACGAGAGGCGACCGTGCGCATCCTTCTGCTCGAGAAACAGGCGCGGGAAGGCAAGGCGGCCGAGCTGCGGCTCTCCGGGCGTTATGAGGTCCGGGTCGCGGAGAGCCTCGCCGAGGCGCTCCTGGATCTCGCCCAGCCCTTCGATCGCCCCGATCTCGTCGTCACCGACCTCGATCTTCCCGACGCCCAGGGCCCCGCCATGCTGCGGATGCTCAAGGAGGCGGCGTTCGAGGTGCCGATTCTCGTCTGCGATCTGCGCGCCCGCGATGTCGGCTGGCAGATCGAGGCCGCCGTCGAGCTCGCCGCGGAAATGGAGCCCATGCCGCCGGGCCTGCGCGAGGTCGCCTTCTATCGCGAGCGTGAGGAGCAGATCCTCGCGGTGCGCCGCGCCGAGGTCTCGGTCGAACTCGAGCGCATCGCGCGCGAAGCCGCCGAGGAGGCGGCGCGCGAGGCGACGGACCGGCTCGCCGAGCGCATCGGCCTCGACGACCGCGAGGGTCTGCGCCGCGCGGTCGCCCTCGCCCGCGGCTTCGAGGCGGTCAAGTCGCGCTTTCTCGGCGCCATCGGCGCGGGCCTTGGCGGTGCCCTGCTGTTCGCACTCGCGGTCGGCGTGCTCGCGATCCTCAGGCGCAAGCTCGCCGATTAGGCCCGCTCACAGGGGATTCAAGCCGCCGAGCAGCAGCCCGAGCAGAATCCCGGTCGCGAGCGCCGCGGCGATCCCCGTCCAGCCGAAGTCCCTCTCGCGCCGCGGCCGCGG
>CAZHHU010000140.1:0-1441 GCA_964532215.1 uncultured Geminicoccaceae bacterium | reverse complement strand
GCGGCAGGTTTTGCCGCCTGCCGGGCGATTTCTTCCCCTCCGGCGATGTCTGCCGCCGCTGCGGAGCGGCGAAGCCGCAGCGCGAGCTGAATGGCACGGATCTCGCTATCGAGAGGGTGCCGGAACAGGAGAAAGGGCCGGATGTTTCGAGCGGGGAACTACGGAGCGCGGGGCATTGCGGGGTTGGTCGCATGGCTCCTCGTGCTGCTCGCGACCCCTTCCCTCCATGCCGCCTCCCGCATCAAGGACATCGCCGACTTCGAGGGCGTGCGCGACAACATGCTCGTCGGCTACGGCCTCGTCGTCGGCCTCAACGGCACCGGCGACAGCCTCCGGAACGCCATCTTCACCCGCGAGAGCCTCACGTCCATGCTCGAGCGCCTCGGCGTGAGCACCCGTGGCGCCCAGCTGAATACGAAGAATGTCGCCGCGGTGATGGTCACGGCGACGCTTCCCCCCTTCGCCCGCCAGGGGACGCGCATCGACGTCACCGTGAGCGCGCTCGGGGATGCCAAGTCGCTGCTCGGCGGTACCCTGCTCGTGACGCCGCTCGTGGGTGCCGACGGCGAGGTCTATGCCGTCGCCCAGGGGGCGCTCGCGGTGGGCGGGTTCGAAGCTTCGGGCCAGGCGGAGAGCGTGACCAAGGGCGTGCCGACGGTCGCGCGCATTCCGGCGGGCGCGATCGTGGAGCGCGAGGTGGCCTTCGCGCTCGACGATCTCAGGGAGCTGCGCCTTTCGCTGCGCAACCCCGATTTCACTACCGCGCGCCGGGTGGCACGGGTGATCGACGAGAAGCTCGGCGGCGCCTATGCGCGCGTCACCGATCCCGCCACCATCGTGCTGCCGGTTCCCCCCGACTACCGCGGCAGGACCGCGCTTCTGCTCGCCGAGCTCGAGCAGCTTCGCGTCGAGCCCGACCAGCCCGCGCGCATCGTCATCGACGAAAGCTCGGGCATCATCGTCATCGGCGAGAACGTGCGCATCAGCCGGGTGGCCGTGGCCCAGGGCAACCTCACCGTCCGCGTCACCGAGACGCCGCAGGTGTCGCAGCCCCAGCCCTTCTCCGAGGGGCAGACGCGGGAGGTGCCCCGCACCCGCGTCGAGGTCAGCGAACAGCCCGGACGGCGCATGGCCATCCTCGAGCCCGGCGTCACCCTCGAGGATCTCGTGAACGGTCTCAACGCGCTGGGGGTCGGCCCCAGGGACATGATCGCGATCATCCAGGCGATCCGCCAGGCCGGCGCCCTGCAGGCGGAAATCGAGGTCATGTGACGATGACGACCGGCTTCACCACCCCCGCGACCGCCGCTCCGAAGAGCTCCGGCACCGGGCCCGAGCCGCGGCTTCGCCGCGCGGCGCAGGATTTCGAGGCCGTCTTCCTCGCACAGATCCTCAAGGGGCTCTCCGCAGGCCTGCGCGGCGAGGGGCCGCTCGGCGGCGA
>CAZHHU010000139.1:0-4877 GCA_964532215.1 uncultured Geminicoccaceae bacterium | reverse complement strand
AGAAGGAGCGCGTGGTCAATCGCCTGCGGGTGGACACCCCCACCCAGGTGAGTCTCCACGTGCGCGTGGCCGAGATTTCGCGCGAGGTGCTGCGGGTCTTCGGAATCAACTGGGATGCCACGATCTCCCCAGGTGACTTCCTGCTCGGCTTCGCATCCGGCCGCGGCTTCCTGAGCGGCGGCGTCGCGAGCCGCCTGACCGACGAGAACGGTCCCGCCGGCGCGCTGCTCGGCGCGGTCACGAGTGGCGACGTGGACATCAACGGCATGCTCGATGCCCTCGAGCGCGAAGGTCTCGTCACCATCCTCGCCGAACCCAATCTCACCGCCCTTTCCGGGGAAACGGCGTCCTTCCTCGCCGGCGGCGAGTTCCCCGTGCCCGTCGGCGTGGACAACAACGAGATCCGCATCGAGTTCAAGCAGTTCGGAGTGAGCCTCGCCTTCACCCCGACGGTGCTCGCCGGCGACCGCATCAGCCTCAGGGTGCGTCCGGAGGTGAGCGAGCTCAGCGAGAACGGCGCCATCGAACTCCAGAACATCCAGATCCCGGCCCTCGCCACCCGTCGCGCCGAAACCACGGTCGAGCTCGCGAGCGGCCAGAGCTTCGCGATCGGCGGCCTGATCTCGGCGCAGACCCGTAACAACGTGGAAAAATTCCCCTTCCTCGGTGACCTCCCCGTGCTCGGGCCGCTGTTCCGCTCGACGAGTTTCCGCCGCAACGAATCCGAGCTCGTCATCATCGTCACTCCCTATCTCGTGCGCCCCGTGGCCGCAGCGCGCCTGGCCACGCCCCTCGACGGCTTCGCCCCGGCGACCCTGCTCGAACGCGTGCTCGAGGGGCGCCTCGCCCGCGCCGGCACGCCGCCCGCCTCGCGCATCGCGGGCCCGCGGCCGCGCCTCACGGGGCCCGTGGGCTTCATCTTCGAATGAGGAGCAGGGACATGCCCGGTCAGATCCCCATCGTCCCGCTCTGCCGGTTCCGCGGAGGCATCGTCCCGGCCCTCGCGATCCTCCTCCTGGTCGCCTGCCAGCCGCGGCCGGCGGAACAGCTCCGCATCACCGAGCCGAAACGTCTCGCAGTGGAAGCGATCACGCTTCGGCACACGGTTCACTTCGCCACCGACTCGGACCGCCTCACGCCGGCCGAGGCCGAGGCACTCGCGGCGTTCGTCCGGAGCCTCGGAGGGGCACCGGTGGGCCCGGTGCGGGTCGTCGGACATGCCGACGAACGGCTGGGGCGGGTCTACAACCTCGACCTCGCGGCGCGGCGCGCCGCGGCGGTGGCGGCCGCACTGCGCGATTCGGGGATCGATCGCATCGACGTCTCCGTGCGCGCCTTCGGCGAGCAGCTCCCCCGTGAACCGGCTTCCACGCCCGAAGCCTGGCGCGAGAACCGCCGGGTCGAGGTCGTCGTGACGCGACCGCAGCTGCGGCTGCCCGGCTGTCCCGACTGGTCCCATGCCGACGCTGCGGGGGGAGTCGAGGGCGGCCTCTCCCAGCTCGGCTGCGCGACCGCCGCCAATCTCGCGGCGATGATCGCGGATCCCGCAGCGCTCCTCGCGCCCGGCCCCCTGGCTCCGGCGGACGGCGAGCGGGAGGGTGCCGCCGTGCGCCGCTACCGCGAGGACAAGGTCAAGAAGTTGCCCACCTCCGGTACCGAGAAGCAGAAATGAACGAGCTCCTGACCGAGGCCGTCGAGAGCGGCGACGCGGACGAGCGACTCGCGCTCTGCGCCGTGGTGGACGATGACGAGACGCGGGCGACGATCGAGCGGGTGGCCGCGGACCTGGGCGTCGACCGCCTGCGCTTCGAACGCGGCACCATCCGCCGGGCCATCGACCTTCTCGCCGCGGAACGCTCGCCGCAGGTGCTCATCGTCTCCCTCGGCAACCTCGAACTGCCCCTGAGTGCGGTCGAGGAGCTCGCGGAGGTGTGCGAGCCCGGAACCCAGGTCATCGTCATCGGCAAATCCGACGAGGTGGGGCTGTTCCGCGAGCTCCTGCGGCTCGGGGTTGCGGACTATTTCGTCGAACCCGTGCCTGCGCCGGTGCTGCGGCGGACGCTCGACGAACTCTTCGAGGGGCGGCAGCCGGTGCGCCGGACCTCGCGCCTGGGCCGCATCCTCAGCGTCATCGGCGTTCGTGGCGGCGTCGGGGCGACCATGGTCGCATGCGGGCTCGGCCATCTCGTCGCCGAGCGCCGCCGGCGCCGGGTGGCGCTCTGGGATCTGGATCTCGGCTTCGGCACCGTCGCGCTTGCCTTCGACATCGATCCCGCGCATGCGCTGCGGGAGGCCTTCGAGGATCCCGATCAGGTCGATTCGCTGTTCATCGATCGCGCCGGCGCGAACTGCGGTGATACGCTCAGGGTCTTCGCCGCCGAGGAGCCGCTCGACGGTCTCTCCTTCGCCCCGACCGTCTCGCTCGAGGGTTTCGCCGACGAGCTGCGCCGCCGCTTCCACTACACCCTGCTCGACGTGCCGCGGCTGCCGTTCGACACCCTGAACCGGGCGGTGGAGCTCTCGGATACCATCCTGCTCGTGGCCGATCCTTCGCTCGCCGCGATGCGCGACACTCTGCGGCTCCTTCAGTACCTGCCGAGCGTCAACGGCTCCGCTCAGATCGTGGTCGCGCTCAACCGCGTGGGTCAGTATCGCAAGGCCGAACTGCAGCTGCACGAATTCGAGAAGGGGATCGGCAGGAGCGTCGATCAGACCATCCCCTTCGATCCGGCGGTGCCCGCGGCGATGAACGTGGGTCAGCTCGACTACGCCGACCGCGGCGCGGTGGGACGGGCTCTCGAGGAGCTCATGGGACGCATCGTCGGCGTCCGCAGCGAGCCCGGGCTTCTCCGTCGCCTCCTCGCGAAGCTGCGCTGAGCGCCATGTTCGGTCGCCGCACCCAGCTCGCCCCCCAGACCGGCGCCGGCTCCCAGGCCCCGTCCGGACGCGAACGGCGCCCCCCGCCTCCGGTTCCGCTTGCCGACCGCGGCGAGCCCTCGCGGAGCGAGCGCGTCGACAAGGCCTTCACCCTCGTCCAGGAACTCCTCTACGATCGCATCGACGCATCGGCCGCGGCCAAGCTGCCCCGCGAGGAGCTCTCCCGCCAGCTGCAGGAGCTCATCGCCGAGATCGTCGCCGAACATCGCCTCTCGCTCGGCCGACGCGAGCAGCAGGAGCTCTGCGAGCGCCTCGTCGACGACATGATCGGCCTCGGCCCGCTCGAGCCGCTGCTGCGGGATGAGAGCGTGACCGACATCATGGTGAACGGACCGTTCCGGGTCTACGTGGAGCGGCGCGGCAAGCTGCAGCTCACCGACGTCCGCTTCCGCGATCACCAGCATGTCATGAACATCGCCCAGCGCATCGTCACCCGCGTCGGCCGGCGCATCGACGAGACTTCGCCGATCTGCGACGCCCGTCTCGCCGACGGAAGCCGGGTCAACATCATCATTCCGCCGCTCGCGCTCGATGGCTGCGCGATCTCGATCCGCAAGTTCGCCCGGCACAAGATCACCCTCGATACCATGGTGCGGCAGGGCAACGTCAGCGAGAGCCTGGCGCGGGTGCTCAAGATCGCCGCCGCCTGTCGCCTGAACATCGTCATCTCCGGCGGTACGGGCTCGGGCAAGACGACGATGCTCAATGCCCTCTCGCAGCTCATCGATCCGGGCGAGCGTATCGTCACCATCGAGGACGCGGCCGAACTCCAGCTCCAGCAGCCGCATGTGGTGCGCCTCGAGACGCGGCCACCCAATCTCGAGGGCGAAGGCGAGATCACCATGCGCGACCTCGTGCGCAACGCGCTGCGCATGCGGCCCGACCGCATCATCTGCGGCGAGGTGCGGGGCGCCGAGGCGCTCGACATGCTGCAGGCGATGAACACGGGTCACGACGGGTCGATGTGCACGCTGCATGCGAACAGCCCGCGCGAGGCCATCGTGCGCCTCGAGAACATGGTCACCATGGCGACCGCGAACCTCCCGGCACGGGCGATCCGCACCCAGATCGTGGGGGCGGTGAACCTCATCATCCAGGTCGCCCGCATGCGCGATGGCATCCGCCGCGTGACCCATGTCACGGAAGTGGTGGGCATGGAAGGCGAAGTGGTGACGCTTCAGGACCTCTTCACCTTCGAATACCAGGGCGAGGCGCCGGACGGCACGCTGCTCGGCACCTTCAAGGCGGCGCCGCTGCGCCCGCATTTCACACCTCGCGCCGCCTACTACGGCCTCGACCGGGCGCTCCTTTCCGCCCTCACTGCGGGGACACGATGAGCGCCGCGCCCGACCTGCCGCTGCTGCTCGCCGCGGCCTCCATACTCATGGCGGCGACGCTTCTCGTACTCGCCCTGGCGGGCGCGGGCGGCCTTCGCCGCTCCAGGCGCCTGCGGCGCCGGATCGCCCGTCTCCAGCACACCACCGCCGCAGGCCAGCAGCAGGCGGGAAGGGATGTCCGCCCGGCGTTGCGGCGTGAGCAGGAAGTCCGCCTCTTCGGCGGTCTCTCGGCCCGGCTTGTCCGTCTCGCCCCGCGCCCCGAGCAGCTTCGCCGGCACCTGCGTCAGGCGGGGATCCGCCTCGGACTCGGTGATTTCGTGCTCCTGCTGCTTGCCGCCGGTGCAGCCTGCGGGTTCGGCGCCTATCTCCTCGGGCTGCCGCTTGCGGGCGCCGGCCTCGCCGCTCTTGCGGGCGGGCTGTGGCTGCCCGCGCTCTACCTGCGGATGCGCAAGCGGCGTCGTGCCGCCGCCTTTCTCCGCCTTCTTCCGGAGGCGGTGGACCTCATGGTGCGGGCGGTGCGCTCCGGCCTTCCGGTCACCGAGGCGATCGCCCTCATCGGCGAGGAGGTCGCGGATCCGGTGGGCGAGATCTTCCGCGAGGTGA
>CAZHHU010000138.1:0-4886 GCA_964532215.1 uncultured Geminicoccaceae bacterium | reverse complement strand
GCCGCGCTCTTGATGATCTCCTGCTGCTGCTCGCTGAGGCTGCGCCAGACGTCGCCGTTGATGAGCAGCTCGGCCACCGTTACCGTCTCATGCATGCCGGGCGAATAGTGGTACTTCCAGACATTGTGGAAGCCGAGGCGGAGGTCCTCGACGCCGCCGACCCATTCGGCGCAGTCGATCACGCCCCGCTCGGCGGCGGGAAGGATCTCGCCGCCCGGCATGTTGACCACCGCGAAGCCCATGCGCGCCCAGATCTCGTTGGCGATGCCGGTCTGGCGGCACTTCATGCCCTTCATGTCCTCGATGCTCGTGATCGGCTTCTTGAACCAGCCGAAGGCCTGGGGACCCGCGGGCATGATCGGAATGGCGACGACGTCGAGCTTGAGCTCCTTCTGGTAGAATTCCTGATAGAGCTCGAAACCGCCACCCTCGTACATCCAGCCCATATGGTCGATCATGTCCATGCCGAACGGCCCGCCGGGACCACCGGTGAACAGGATCGCCGCCGGGTGCTTGCCCTGCCAGTAGCCGGCCCAGGTGTGCGCGCCGTCGATCACACCGCGTGCGGTGGCATCCAGCACCTCGAAGGCGGGCACCACCTGCCCCGCCGGCATGGTCTTGATCTTGAGCTCGCCGCCGCTGAGCTTCTCCACCCGCTCGGCGAACATGACGAAGTTCTCATAAAGAGTGAGTGCTGCGGGCCAGCTCGCCTGCATCTGCAGCTCGAGTGCCGCCGCGGGTCGGGGGACGGCCGCGAGGCCGAGTGCAGCCGTCGCCGCTGCCATCGACAGCAAGGTCCTGCGCATGGTTCTCCCTCCCTGGAGTCGCTGCGTGGCTCGGGTCGCCGGTCGCGGCGGTTCACTGATGGCTCTCTGCCGTCGTCGACCGGCGGCCGCGCGGACGATAGCAGAGGGGCTGGAAGCTGTGAACGCCGACCCGATCCGGGCATACTCGCAGGTGAACACCTTGGGAGGCTCTGATGCAGGAAGCGCTTCGGGCCCTGCGTGCGCGCTGCCGGGCCCTGCTCGATGCGGCCGGGGTGCTCGAGGACCCCGAAGAGATCGCGCGCTACTGCGTGGATTTCTGGCGCAACCACCGGGGCCGCGCCGCACTCGTGCTGCGCCCGCGCAGCACCGCGGAGGTGGCGGCGGTGGTGCGCACGGCCGCGGAGCTCGGGGTAGCGATCGTTCCCCAGGGAGGCAATACCGGCCTCGTCGCCGGTGGCATTCCGGACGAGTCGGGACGCATGGCGGTGGTCAGCCTCGAGCGCATGGACCGCGTCCGCGCCGTCGATCCCGCCGGCGAATGGCTGATCTGCGAGGCGGGCTGCGTGCTCGCCGAGGTGCAGCGCAAAGCGGCGGAGCTCGGCCGGCTGTTCCCCCTGAGCCTCGGTGCCGAAGCGAGCTGCCGCATCGGCGGCAACATCGGCACCAACGCAGGCGGTGTGCAGGTGCTGCGCTGGGGGATGATGCGGGACCTCGTGCTCGGCCTCGAGGTCGTCCTCGCCGACGGCCGGGTGTGGAACGGGCTGCGACCGCTGCGCAAGGACAACACGGGCTACGACCTCAAGCAGCTGTTCATCGGCGCCGAAGGCACCCTCGGCATCGTCACCGCGGCCGCCCTCCGCCTCCTGCCGCGTCCCTCGGAACGGGTCACGAGCTGGCTCGCGGCTGCCGATCTCCGCTCCTGTGTCGCGCTGTTCCGGCGCTTTCGCGACCGCTTCGGCGACCTCCTCTCGAGTTTCGAATTCATGAGCGCGGCGGGTCTCGAGCTCGTGCTGCGCACGCTCGAGGGGGTGCGCCCGCCGGTTGCCGTCCCCGCCCCCTGGCATCTGCTCGTGGAACTCGCCTGGCCGTTCGATCGGGGCCTCCGCGAGCGCCTCGAGGCCTTTCTCGAGGATCTGCTCGCGGCGGAACTGGTGATCGACGGCACCATTGCGGCGAGCGAGGCGGCCCGGGGCGAACTCTGGCGGCTCAGGGAGGAGCAGAGCGAGGCGGCCCGTCGCGCGGGACGGGTGCTGCGCTTCGATGTCTCGGTCTCACCCGCATCCATCCCCGAACTCGTCGCAACGGTGGAGCGCGAGGCCCGCGCCCGCATGCCCGAAGCGCTCCCCTTCCCCTTCGGCCATCTCGGCGACGGCAACGTGCACTTCAACTTCCTCGTCTCCGACGACCGGATCGAACAGGCGCGCCGGGTGATCGAGCCGCTGCTGCTGGACGAGGTCGCCCGACTCGGTGGCTCCTTCAGTGCCGAACACGGCATCGGCCGCATCAAGCGCGAGGAGCTCATGAGGCGGCGGAGCGCGGTGGAACTCGAGCTCATGCGGCGCATCAAGCAGGCTCTGGATCCCCAGGGCATCCTCAATCCCGGCGTGATCCTCCCGGAGGAGGAGAGATGAACGAGTGCGCGGAGGACTTCTGGAATCCCGAGCGCTATGCGCGCGATGCCCGCTTCGTGACCGAGCTCGCGCTCGCGGTGCTCGAGCTTCTCGATCCGCGGCCGGGAGAGCGGATCCTGGATCTCGGCTGCGGGGATGGAAGGCTTACGCTTGCGATCCGCGAGCGGGGGGCCGCGGTGGTGGGCGTCGACGCGGCGCCGGCGATGGTGAAGGCAGCCCGGGCGCGCGGGCTCGAGGCCCATCACCTGGATGCGCGCAACCTCGCCTGGCGGGCGGCGTTCGATGCCGTGTTCACGAATGCGGTGCTGCACTGGATCCGCGACGGCATGGACGAGGTCCTCGCCGGTGTGTTGCGGGCCCTGCGGCCGGGCGGACGCTTCGTGGGTGAATTCGGCGGCTTCGGCAACATCGCTGCCATCACCACCGCGCTGCGTGCGGTGCTGCCCCGCTTCGGCATCGACCCCGATCGCTGCTGGCCGTGGCATTTCCCTTCCGATGTGGCGTGGCGGGAGGCTCTCCTGCGCCATGGTTTCGTCGCCGTGGAGGTGCAGCTGCTGCCGCGGCCGACGCCCCTCGAGCATGGCATCGAGGGCTGGCTCCGCCTGTTCGCCGCCCCCCTGCTCGCCGCCCTCGCGCCGGCCGAGCGGGAGCGCGCGGTGGCCGAGATCGCGGCGCTTCTGCGCCCGGCGCTGTACGAGCCCGGCCGGGGATGGTACGCGGACTACGTGCGCCTGCGCTTTCGGGCCCGACGCCCGCCTGAGGGAGGATGAGGCGATGGAGATCGAAGGAAGGAGCTACCGCACGATCTGGCGCGCCGAGGATGGCGTGCGCGTGGCGATCATCGACCAGACGCGGCTTCCCCACGAGTTTTCCATCGTGTTCCTCGAGGAGCTCGAGGATGCCGCGCGCGCGATCGAGCGCATGCAGGTGCGCGGCGCGCCGCTGATCGGCGCCACCGCGGCCTTCGGCATCGCCCTCGCCATGCAGGCCGACCCCAGCGACGGCGCGCTCGAGCGGGCATGCGCGCGGCTCGCCCGCACCCGTCCGACGGCGGTCAATCTGCACTGGGCGATCGCCCGCATGCGGCGGCGCCTCGGCGAACTGCCCGCCGCGGAGCGGACCGGCGCGGCCTATGCGGAGGCGGAGCGGATCTGCGAGGAGGACGTCGAGATCTGCCGGCGCATCGGCGAACACGGGCTCGCGATCCTGCGCGAGATCGCCGCCCGCAAGCCGGCGGGCGAGCCGGTCAACATCCTCACCCACTGCAACGCCGGCTGGCTTGCGACCATCGACTGGGGCACGGCCACCGCCCCGATCTATCTCGCGCAGCGGCAGGGGCTGAAGCTGCACGTCTGGGTCGACGAGACGCGCCCGCGCAACCAGGGGGCGGCGATCACCGCCTTCGAGCTGCTGCACGCCGGCGTCCCCCACACGGTGATCGCCGACAACGTCGGCGGGCATCTCATGCAGCACGGCAAGGTCGATCTGTGCCTCGTCGGCACCGACCGCACGACCCGCTGCGGGGACGTGGCGAACAAGATCGGAACCTATCTCAAGGCGCTCGCCGCCTATCACAACGGCGTGCCGTTTTATGTCGCATTGCCGTCCTCCACCATAGACTGGAGCATGCGGGATGGTGTAAAAGAGATCCCGATCGAGCAGCGCGACGGGCGGGAACTGACCTGGGTGCGGGGTCGAACGGGGGACGGGCGCATCGAGGAGGTGTGCATCGTCCCGGAGGGAAGCCCGGCAGCGAATTACGCCTTCGATGTCACTCCGGCGAGGTACGTGACGGGTCTCATCACCGAGCGGGGTGTCTGCGAAGCCTCGGAGCGGGGTCTCGCGCGTCTGTTCCCCGAATTCGCTGCCGGCCGTGACGTCGCCTGAGCGGTCCGCAGTCGGGGCGAGTGAGGAGGTGTAACGAAAAATTCATCTTCCCGTTCGGCGGGTCTTAATGGATCCGTGGCACAGGGGTCAGGGCCTCGGGAGGGGAACGCCGGTCCGGGTTTCGTGTGCGGAAGTGATCCGCGACGTCCCGGATATCGTATACAGGAACGTCGGGGAAGGCGGTCGCCGAAGACGGCGTTCTTCCTCTGAAGCGAGGAGAAGTTGGAGGCATTATGAGCATCAAGGAGTCGCCGGAGCGGCAGAGCCTCGATCGGCGCTTCATCAGCGAGTCGATGAACGCGCCGCTGCTCTCGCGCGAGCATGAGCTCGAACTCGCCCGGCGGTGGCGTGAGCAGGGCGACGAGCAGGCTCTGCACGAGCTCGTCGGCGCCTATGTGCGGCTCGTGGTCAGCATGGCCCACAAGTTCCGCAACTACGGCCTGCCGATGAACGACCTCGTGCAGGAGGGCATGGTCGGCCTCATGCAGGCCGCGGCCCGCTTCGAGCCGGAGCGCGAGGTGCGGTTCTCGACCTACGCCGCGTGGTGGATCCGCTCGGCCATGCAGGACTACATCCTGCGCAACTGGTCGGTGGTCCGCAC
>CAZHHU010000137.1:0-4984 GCA_964532215.1 uncultured Geminicoccaceae bacterium | reverse complement strand
CTTAAAATCCGCTCGGGCAGCCGCCCGGTCCGGGTTCGACTCCCGGAGGGGCCACCACCGGCGCCTCCTCAGGCGGCGTCGGAAAGCCGCGGCTCGCTCTGGGCGAGATCGTCGAGAATCGGGCAGTCCGGGCGCTCGTCCCCGTGGCAGCGCTCGGCCAGCTCGAGAAGCGCCGCGCGCATCGACTGGAGCTCCCGCAGCTTGCGCTCGATCTCCTTGATGCGGGCGAGGGCGATGCGCTTGACCTCGGCGCTGCTGCGGTTGCGATCCAGGTAGAGGGCGAGCAGCTCGCGGCACTCGCGCACCGAAAAGCCGAGCGAGCGGGCGCGCTGCACGAAGCGCAGGAGCTGCACGTCGCGCTCGCTGTAGTCGCGATATCCGTTGTGCCGCCGTCCGCTGGGCACGACGAGGCCAATCTCCTCGTAATAACGCAGGGTCTTCGCTGGCAGTCCGGAACGTGATGCTGCCTCTCCGATATTCATTTTCTTTTCTCCTCGATCCGGGGCTTCCATGAACGCAGCAGCAGAGAATTGGTGACGACGCTCACGCTGCTCAAGGCCATGGCGATGCCGGCGATGGCGGGATCGAGGCGGCCGAGTGCGGCGAGCGGAATGCCCACGAGGTTGTAGACGAAGGCCCAGAAGAGATTCTGCCAGATCTTGCGGTGGGTCGCGCGGGCGATGTCGAGCGCCGCGGGTACGAGCAGCGGCCGCGGGCGCATGAGGGTGATGCCGGCGGTCTCGAGCGCCACGTCGGCACCTCCGCCCATGGCGATGCCGACATCCGCGGCCGCGAGCGCCGGAGCGTCGTTGATGCCGTCGCCCACCATGGCGACGGTCCGTCCCTCGCCCTGGAGTCTCTGGACCTCGCGCGCCTTGTCCTCGGGGCGCACCGGCGCGAGGACCCGAGCGATGCCGCAGCGCGCGGCGATGCGCTCGGCCGTGCGCCGGTTGTCGCCGCTCATCATCACCACCTCGACGCCGCGCGCCCGCAACCGCGCCACGGCCTCCGCCGCATCCGGCCGCAGTTCGTCGGCAAGCGCGAGCAGGCCGAGGAGCCTGCCGGCCCGGCTCACCCAGACCACCGTCTGCCCCTGCTCCTCCAGCTCCGCGGCCCGGCGTGCCACCTCCGGCGGCACCCCGTCCCCGGCCAGTGCGAAGTGGCGGCGTCCGACCCGCACCTCCACACCCGCGACACGGGCGCGCGCCCCCTCCCCCGGCACCGCCTCGAAGGCCTCGGGTGGCGGCACTTCGATACCCCGGGCGCGCGCCCCCTCGACGATCGCACGCCCGAGCGGATGTTCGCTTCCCGCCTGGGCCCCGGCAGCCACCCGCAGAAGTTCCTCCTCGCGCACCTGCCACGGCAGGATCCCCAGCAAAGACGGCCGGCCGGCGGTGAGCGTGCCCGTCTTGTCGAACACCACGACCCCGGTGCGGTGCGCGCGCTCCAGGGTCTCGATGTCGCGAATCAGGATCCCGGCGCGGGCGGCGGATCCCGTACCGGCGACGAGTGCCGTGGGCGTGGCGAGACCGAGCGCGCAGGGACAGGCGATCACGAGCACCGAGACGGCCGCGACGAGCGCGCTTTCGAAACTTCCTCCGAGCAGCAGCCAGGAAGTGAAGGTGAAGGCGGCGACGGCGAGCACCGCCGGCACGAATACCGCCGCCACCCGGTCCACGAGCCTCTGGATCGGGGCCTTGCCGGCCTGGGCCTGTTCGACGAGGCGGGCGATGCGGGCGAGGGTCGTGTCCTCGCCGACGCGAACCGCGCGCAGTCTGATGAGGCCGGTGCCGTTGAGCGACCCCGAGATCGCCGTCTCTCCCGGGCCGCGCGCGACCGGCAGGCTCTCGCCGGTGACCAGGGATTCGTCGAACTCGCTCGCCCCCTCGACGATCTCCCCATCCACGGGCACCCGCTCGCCGGGACGGACGATGACGAGGTCGCCGACGCGAACCTCCGCGACGGGAACTTCCACCTCCACGTCGTCGCGCAGCAGCCGTGCCCGTTCCGGTCGCAGCTCCATGAGGCGCCGGATCGCTTCGGCCGCGCCGCGTTTCGCCCGCTCCTCGAGCCACTTGCCGAGCAGGGTGACGGTGATGATGACCGCCGAGGCCTCGAAGTAGAGCCTTCCCGCCGCAGCCTCGCCGAGGTCGATCATGAGCGCGAGACTGTAGAGATAGGCCGTGGTCGTTCCGAGCGCGATGAGCACGTCCATGTTGCCGCTTCGCGCCCGGAGCGCCTTCCAGGCACCCCGATAGAAGCGGGCGCCGGCCACGAGCTGGACCGGGGTCGCGAGTGCGAGCTCGAGCCAGGGCGGAAGATGGAAGGGAACGCCGAGCACGCGCCAGATCATCTGCGCGACCAGAGGAAGCGTGAGCAGCAGGCTGGCGAGGAGGATCAGGGCCTGATCGCGTGACCCGGCAGTCTCGACCGCAGGGCGCCCCCCCTCCTCGAGAAACTCGGCCTCGTAGCCCGCCTCGCGCACCGCATCCACGAGCGCCTGCGGCTCGAGCGCCCCCTCGACAAAGCTGACCTCGGCGCGGCCAAGGGCGAGATTGACGCTCGCCTCGACCACGCCGGGCCGGGCGAGCAGCGCCTTTTCCACCCGTCGCACGCAGGCGGCGCAGCTCATGCCGCGCACGACGAGCGTGCGGCGCACGAGCCCGGGCTCGTAGCCCGCCTTGCGGATCGCCTCGGCCACCGGCGCGATCCCGCTGCCGTCGCGCAGCTCGACTTCCGCCGTGCCGAGGGCCAGGTTCACCGTGGCCCCCTCCACCCCGGCGAGCCCCGAGAGGACCTTCTCGATGCGGGTCGCGCAGGCCGCGCAGCTCATCCCCCGCACCGGTATGCGGTAGCGGGAGCGCGCGCCCGGTTGCGTCACTGCCGGTGATGCCGCCATGGGGCTGTTGCCTCGCATCTCGACTTCCTGCCGCGAGATGGCGTTTCCTGTAACGGGAAGGTCAAGGGCGGCCCGCGACCGGTGTCCCGGTAGTCGAATCGCGCCGGGCCTGCTAACGAGGCCCCGAGTTCGGAAACGCAGCATGTTCGGAAAGATCCTGATCGCGAACCGGGGCGAGATCGCCTGTCGCATCATCCGCAGCTGCCGTGCCCACGGCATCCGCACCGTGGCCGTGTACTCGGAGGTGGACCGGGATGCACGCCATGTGGAGCTCGCGGACGAGGCGGTGTTCATCGGCCCGCCTCCGGCGCGGGACAGCTATCTCATGATCGATCGCATCGTCGAGGCCTGCCGCCGCACCGGCGCCGAGGCGGTGCACCCGGGCTACGGTTTTCTCGCCGAAAACCCGCTGTTCGTCGAAGCGCTCGAGGAGGCGGGCATCACCTTCATCGGTCCACCCGCCGAAGCGATCCGTCAGATGGGCGACAAGATCGCGAGCAAGCGCCTCGCCCGGGAGGCGGGGGTGGCGGTCATCCCCGGCCACGTCGATCCGGTCCGCAGCCTCGGCGAGGCCCTTCACGTCGCGCGGGAGATCGGCTTTCCGGTGATGATCAAGGCGGCCGCAGGCGGTGGCGGCAAGGGCATGCGGGTTGCCCGCAACGAGCGCGAACTCGAGGAGGGACTCGCGCGCGCCCAGTCCGAGGCGGCCTCTTCATTCGGCGACGAGCGCGTCTTCCTCGAGCGCTTCATCCCCGAGCCGCGGCACATCGAGGTCCAGATTCTGGGCGACCGTCACGGCCGCATCCTCCATCTCGGCGAGCGTGAGTGCTCGATCCAGAGGCGCCACCAGAAGGTCCTCGAGGAGGCCCCCTCCCCCTTCGTCGACGACGCCCTGCGCCGGGCCATGGGGGAACAGGCGGTGCGCCTCGCCCGCGCGGTCGGCTACCACTCCGCGGGCACCGTGGAGTTCGTCGTCGATCCCGAGCGCAACTTCTATTTCCTCGAGATGAACACCCGCCTCCAGGTGGAGCATCCGGTCACCGAGCTCGTCACCGGCCGGGACCTCGTCTGGGACATGATCCGGATCGCGGCCGGCGAGACCCTCGGCTTCACCCAGGAGGAGGTCGCACTGCGCGGCTGGGCGGTCGAGGCCCGCGTCTATGCCGAGGACCCGGGCCGGGGCTTTCTCCCGGCGACCGGTCGGCTCGTCCGCTACCGCGAACCCTCGGGCGAGGGCATCCGCGTCGATTCCGGCATCGTCGAGGGCGATAGCGTCTCGATCTACTACGACCCCCTGATCGCCAAGCTCATCGCCCACGGCGCGACGCGCGAAGAGGCCCTCGACCGCCTCGCCGACGCCCTCGATCGCTATCTCATCCGCGGTCCGGCGCACAATCTCGTCTTTCTGCGCGCGGTGGTCGATCATCCGCGCTTTCGCGAAGGCCGCATCTCCACGGGTTTCATCGCCGAAACCTGGGGCGAGCGCTTCACCGGGGCCGAGCTCCCCGAAGAGCGCCTGCGGCAGCTCGCCGCCTGCGTCGCCCTCATGCGCCATCGCGACGCCGCCCGCGCGCTCGCCGTGTCGGGCCGCCTGCCCGGTGTCCGCGTGGAAGCGGAGCGGCACTGGCTGGTGAGCCTCGATGGCGACCGCTTCGAGGTGGAGATCCTCGAGGATGCGGCGCCGGCGCGGCTGCGCGTGGACGGACGGGCGCTGGAGCTCATGCTCGACTGGCAGCCCGGGCGGCCGCTTGCCGAGGTGCAACCGGCCGCAGCCGTCCGCGGCTTCGCCTTCCGCATCGAGCCCATTTCCGAAGGCTTCCTCCTCGCCCACGGCGGCAGGGAGATGCGCGCGCTCGTGCGCACCCATCTTGCCGCGCAGTATGCCGCCCGCATGCCCGAACGCCGGCCCGCGGACCGCTCGCGGTTTCTCACCGCGCCCATGCCCGGGCTCGTGCTCTCGGTGTCGGTGCAGCCGGGGGATGCGGTCAAGGCGGGCCAGGAGCTCGTGGTGCTCGAGGCGATGAAGATGGAGAACGTACTGCGCGCCGAGCGCGATGGGGTCGTCGCCGAGGTGCGGGTGGCACC
>CAZHHU010000136.1:3226-5060 GCA_964532215.1 uncultured Geminicoccaceae bacterium | reverse complement strand
CGTGCCGGCGCCGACCCGAGCGTTCATCTCGAGCGGAACCGGCTCCGCCCGGGACGTTGCGGATCCTGCGACGAGTGCAATCGCGACCAGAAAGGCGAGCAGGCGCGACGTGAACCACATGATCCCGTTCCTCAGGCCGCAAGACGGAGCACCTGCCGGCGACGTCCGGGGCGGCGCCGCATCTCGGGGATCGCTTCGCGACGGGGGCCCTCGGGCACACTGCCGCCGTCGCCCGCGGGCTCGGGCGCAACCTTCTTCACAGCGCCCGATGACGTCTCTCCCGCCGTGGCGCCGCGCGTCTCACCTGCCCCCTTCTTCGCCACCGGCGCTGCCGTCTCCCCGGCCCTGTTCACGGTCCGCGAAGGAGCCCAGGGCATGACCGCCTCCGGCGGCCGCTTCCACCAGTTGTCCACCGGCTCGCCTTCCTTGAGCCATCCCCAGGCGCGCAGGAGGTCCTCGGAGAGCGGGTTCTTCCAGCCCTCGAGATGGAGGTCCCGATACAGCTTCCACTGATCGTAGGGGCTGCGCAACACGCGCAGCGAACCATCGGGCAGGAAGACGCCCTTCGGATATTCGCTCGGTCGAAGCAGTTCCGGGTTGGGGTTGAACTGCTCGGGCCCGTGGAGGATGATCGGTTCCTTTCCGCGCCGACGGGCGAGATTGCGGACGCCCGTGAGGATGTTCTTCACCCGCTCGCTGTAGCCGCCGAGCTTGGGGTCGAGTTTCTTGCTGACCTCGGAGGCGGGCGCGTGAGGATTGAAGGCGACGAAATCGAGGTCGATGTCCGCGGTCACCGGAACAAGCTTGCTCTTGCCCGTCCCGGGGTCGGTAACCCGCTTCGCGACCACCCGAAGAGGCTTGTCGAAGGTGAACTGCGACGCCTTGCCGAGCGGCTGCCGCGTCGTGGCGTCGTACAGAATTCCCCCCGTTTCATAGGCCTGGTAGACACGGTCGCCTTGGTGATAGATTCCGACTTCGTGTCCGTCCACCTTGTAGGTCATGAAGTCGTAGTCGCCCTTCGCGACCGCCTCCTGGACCTTTTTGTTGTACTCGGCGATTTTTTTCCAGGCCTTGGCGCGCTCCTCGGGCGTCCTTGCGTTCCTCACGCGGTCGTAGAGCTTGCTCAGCGCCTGATCCTCCGGGATGAGACCGGCGATCGCGCCGCGGTTCGCGGACTTGCCCTTCATGAACATGTCCTTGCCCACCGCACCCTTCGCATAGTGGCGCGGCGCGTTGGGATTGAGCGTCCGGGTTCCGATCACCGCGTGGTGGGCCTTCGCCAGCTTGCGCAGTTCACGAACATTCTCGAGCGGCATGTTCGTTTCCTTGATGAAATCGCGGACGTCCGGATGCTGTTCGAGCCAGGCCCGCTGTTCCGGCGTGAGATTGTCGAGCACCGAGTATTTCTTCGGCTCCGGCGTGGCGAGTTCGAATTTGTCCTTGCCGAGCTCGCGCAGCCAGGCCGGCCTCGCGTCCTCGCCCGTCTGCGGCGCCGCCGCGGACGTGCGGCCTCCCTGCCCGGGAGAGGTCTCCTCCTCGATCGCCGCGACCTGCTTGGGCTTCGCCGCACCCTCGCCGCCTTCCTCGGCCGCACCCGTGGAGCGCGCCTGCCCCTTCGAAGTCTGGCCGGTCTCCTCGGCCGATGCGGTCCTGGTCTTCGCCACCGCACCTTCGCTTTCTTCCGCCACGGCGCCGGACGGGGTCTTCTCCTTCGCGGCCGCGCCCGTCTTTTCGGTGCGCGCGAGGCTGCGCTCGAGCACCGTCGAGCCCGGAGCAGCAGTCTCGAGCGCCCTGTTCGACTGCGACCCGGAGGACCGAAGTTTGGGAATGCGTA
>CAZHHU010000136.1:0-3126 GCA_964532215.1 uncultured Geminicoccaceae bacterium | reverse complement strand
GACACAGGAGGCGAAGTCCCCGGCACTCTGCACCATCCCGAAGGGAATCGAGGCGATGCAGCCCACTATCGTGCCGAGCGCGATGAGCTTGATCTGGTTCGCATACTCGCTCATCGCCTGACCCGTGCCGTCGGCGCCGAGCGCGAGCAGCGTCCCGGAAGAGGGATCGTAGCGCCAGTAGGCGAAGAGCGGCGCGCCGCGCCACAGCACCGGGTGCTGCGGGGCGATGAGCCGCTCACCGGCCTCGAGACGTTCCCTCATCTGCCGGCGTGTCCAGTCCGGGATGTTGGAAAGCGCCTCAAGCTCCCCGGGCGCCGCGAGAACCCGGAGCGGAATGTTCTGCTCACGGGCGGCGACCAGCATCGAGACGCCGCTTCGCGCCGTGGCGCCGCCCGCCAGCATGTGCTCGAGCACATTGTCGAGCACGCTCAAAAGCCGCAGCGCCTCGCGCGGAGTTCCGCCCTCCGCCGCGCTGCGTGGCAGCAGGCGCTGGGGGTCGAAGACGAGATCGTAGACGAGCCGTTCGCGGGGCCGCCCCTCGCGGAGCGCGAGACGGCGATGGAGGGCGACCAGCAGCGGTCCGCCAGGAGCCGTGAGCAGCCCGGGAAAGGCCGAGGCGAGGGCGTATTCGGAGAACACGGAGCGCAGCTGGGCGAATTCCCAGAGCCGCAGATCGGCCGGGGCGACGGAGTCGATCAGCCGATCGACGACCGCCGGCGACGGATCGCGAAGAGCCGCCCGCAGCCAGGGCCGCAGCTTCAGGATCGTCGCCAGTTCGCGGTCAAGCAGGAGGCTGCGCGGCACGCGCGAAGCGGTCGCGAGAAGCTCCACTGCGGTGAAGAGCTCCCAACGGAGCTCCTCTTCGGGGACGGGTTTCACGAGCAGGCGCCGCGAGATGCGCCGCTCCCCGTCCGCAAGCTGCAGCTCCAGCTCCAGCTCGAGGCCTGCGAATTCGCTCCTCTTCTGGATCTCCGGTGCAGGTTCGTCGAGCGCCTCGCCGAGCGCGCCCAGGGCGCCACCGAACAGGCCACCCACCGTTTCGCCCATCGCTTTCGCCTGCCGCATCTGCGGATCTTCGGGGACGGTGCGGCCGTCGAGACCGAACGGCGTGCCGACCACCCGCTCGCCGGGCAGGATGAGCTGCGGCACGAAGACCTCGAAGCCGTCCGCATGGGAGCCGGAAAGCAGCGGCGCCACCAAGTTCGCTCCCCGTATCTCGGGCATCACGAGCAGGCGCAGCGGCACGAAGGCCCCATCGAGCGGAACTTCCTTCTCGAGGATGTTCTCGCTTTCCGTGCGCTCGCCGATGCGGCGGTGCAGGCGGAGGCGGAGGCGGAGTGCGGGCGCGAGTTCGCGTGGCAGCCGCTCGACGAGCTTTGCGGGTTCCGCAAGCCGCACCCCGGGCTCGAGCCCGGGAAGCGAGGGATCGAGATCGAGCCAGCCCGAATCGGTTTTCACCTGCAGCCAGCAGTGATCGGCGAGATCCTCGCGGATGCGGGCCTCGAGTGCCGCGGGTTCGGGCGCGGGCATGCCCTCGAGCAGGGGTCTGAGGCTTGTGTCGACAAAGGCGAGATCGGTGGCAAGCGCTTGTGCCAGAGCGCGCACGCGCCTTTGCGTCTCCTCGAGGCTCGCGCGGAAAGCCTCCGCGTCGATCCCGGCCGGTGCGAACAGGGCCGCGAGCTCGGGGTCGTAGGGATCGACGGCGACGGGCCGGCTCGCTGCGGTCGGCGGCGCATCGAGATGCTCGCGAAGACGCGCGACCACCTCGGGCGCGAGGCGGGCGCGGGCAAAACGCACATCGTAGCCTGCGGGCTCGAGCAGCGCGGCGAGCAGCAGCGCCCGATCGCAGCTGTTGCCGGCACGCGAGGCGAGGGTTCCGGCAGCGAACCGCAGCGTGCCGCGGTAGGGAAGAAGCGCGATCTCGTCGCGGACGAAGCGGAAGGCCGCGGAAATGTCGCCGCCAAACCGCCTTGCGAGCGCCGCCGGATCGAAGGCGCTCCGATCGAGCCGTTCGCGATAGAGGCGCACGGCCCGGAGGAAGGCTGCGAGCTCGCGTGCGCGCGCGTCGTTCCGGAGAGCCGGCGCGGTGTTCGCGAGCGGCGCCGTCTGGCTCCAGACAAGCAGGATCGACAGCAGGAGATGTCCGAACCAGCGCAGCGCTCGCGCGTGCATGATGCCCCCGCACGGATGCCCGCCTCTCGGGGGACTATATCGCTAGTGGCTATGCTTCGGCAATCTTATCAACTGCTGGATGATGAAACCCCGTGGCGGAAGCCGCCAAGAGCGTGGTCCCCGTGGGCCCGGGTCACTCTCAGTCCAGCGGACGGACGGGCTCGGGCGTGCGATGCGGGAGACGGACGGCGGAGGAAACTGGTGCTGCCGAGTGGACTCGAACCACCGACCCCGTCCTTACCAAGGACGTGCTCTACCGACTGAGCTACGGCAGCATCCTTGCCCGGGTGCCGGACAGCTTCATATTCGGCCCCGGCCCCACCGGCTATGTAGCCAGCATGGTCGAAAAGGCAAGCGAACGCGCACCGCGGCGATCCCCGGAGGGGGAGCGCGCCCGCAAGGAACGGCTCGCCCGGCTTGCCGCCGCCATGCGCGAGAATCTGAAACGGCGCAAGGCCCAGAAGCGCGCCCGCGAGGAGCCGCGATCACCGCCCGAGGACGGCCGTTGAGCGCCGCCTGCGCTTCCATTACAAGCAGGCGCCAGCCGAGCCGGAGGACCCGCCCGCATGGCCGTGATGCCCGATCACTGGATCCGCCGCATGGCGCTCGAATGCGGCATGATCGACCCCTTCGTCGACCGCCAGGAGCGCAAGGGGGTGATCTCCTACGGGCTCTCCTCCTACGGCTACGATGCGCGGATCGCGGACGAGTTCCGCATCTTCACCAACGTCGATTCCGCGGTCGTCGACCCCAAGGACTTCTCGGCCCGGAGCTTCGTCGAGCGCCAGCTCGACGTCTGCACCATCCCGCCGAACAGCTTCGCCCTCGCGCGCACCGTCGAATACTTCCGGATCCCCCGCGACGTCATCGTCATCTGCCTCGGCAAGTCCACCTATGCCCGCTGCGGCATCATCGTCAACGTGACCCCGCTCGAGCCGGAGTGGGAGGGCCATG
>CAZHHU010000135.1:4045-5151 GCA_964532215.1 uncultured Geminicoccaceae bacterium | reverse complement strand
CCGCGTCCATGTTCTCGACCGAAGTCGCGAGGTTGGCGGAGACGAACTCGAACCGCGACATGTAGGCGCCGACCTGAGCCCGCGCCTCGTTGACGGTTGAAATCGCGCTATCGAGCGCACTGCTGGCCGAGCTGGCGTTGCTCTCGGTCGACACGCTCGTGCCGCCGATGCCGAGGGCCGTAGCATCGAGATCGGCGAGGGACACATCGATCTTGTCACTGGAGCTCACACCGACCTGGAAAGTGAGCTGCCCGGTCTGATCGACATCGAACTCGGTGCCCGCACCGGCCGTCAAGTCCTGCGCCTTGCCATCCGCGATGGCAACAAAATTGTCGAGATCGATCGCGATCCCCGCTTCGGTGAACGTCAGCGTGTCATCGATGACGTGGGTTCCCGATTTCGCCGTATCGATCGAGATCGAGAAAGTCCGCTTGCTTCCCGTGGTTTCCGTGAGCTTGAAGGTCCCGATGCCGTTCGTGTTGTCCTGGGTGAACGACAGCTGGAACGTCGTGCTGCTGGCGCCGACATCGCCGACCACGCGCACCGTCACGCCGCGGGCACCGGCGCCGGTACCCCAGCTGGCATTCAGGGTCAGGGTGGTGCCGAGGCTGCCGTCGATGAGCGCCTGGCCGTTGAACTTGGTCTGACCCGCGATGTCGTTCACCTGGGTGAGCAGTTGCTGGTACTCCTTGTCCAGGTACGCCCGCTCGTTGTCCGACAGCGAGCCCGAGGAGGCCTGCACCGCGAGCGCCTTCATGCGCTGGAGAATGTCGGCGATGCGCGCCATGCCGCCGTCCGCCACCTGCAGCACGCTCGTCGCATGGCTGGCGTTGATCGCCGCCTGCTTGAGGGCGGTGACGTCCGCCTTGAGCTTGGTGCCCACCGCAAGCGAGGCGGCATCATCCGATGCCTTGACGATGCGCGAGCCCGAGGAGAGCTTCGCCACCGAGCTTCCGGCGTTCATGTTGTTGATCGTGAGGTAGCGCAGCGCCGTATTGGCGGTGGTGTTCGTGGTGATGGTGTTGGCCATCGTGCGGCTCCTTCTACCTGAAGGTTGGATCCCTTCGGGCTAGCTGCCCTGCAGCCGGGCATGCCCCGGCACCGGG
>CAZHHU010000135.1:0-3945 GCA_964532215.1 uncultured Geminicoccaceae bacterium | reverse complement strand
GAGAAGCGCGAGCTGGGGCAGGCGGTCCGATCCGTGCGCCGCGAAGCTCTCCCTGAGGCGCCCGATCACGGCGGCGTTGTGGAGGAAGTAGCGCGCGGTGCGGTAGAGAGTCGTGATCGCTTCTTCCGTGAACGATCGCTCGCCGCGGGCGAGCCTGAGCGCGAGGACGAAGCGCCAGAGCGCGAACAGGAACGCCGCCGTCCACAACCCTTCCCGCAGAGCGCCCACGCGCTCGCCGGGAAGATGGCGCTGCAGCAACAGCGCGGCGACCACGTTGCCGGGAATATGTGGTGCAGCTTCGAAGGTCGGGACGACGTACGCCCCGATGGCGCGGCGAAAGGCCGTTCCCAGATCGTGGGCTGTTGCGGCGAGCGTGAGGAGATCGCCCCACACGGTCTCGATCATCCTTCGGCGACGGGGATCCGCCGCGCCGCCGGCCGCAAGATGGCGGAGAAAGGTGCGCAGGATCGGTGCCACCAGCTTCGCAAGACGCTCCTCGCCGTCGGCGAAGAGGGCTGCCACCGCGGAAAGGTCGGGAGCGTCGAGGGTGGCGCGCACGTCGCAGGCGATGGCGAGCAGCCGCTGCCGTTCCCTTTCCCAGTCGAGTTCTTCCAGCGCTTCCAGGAAGACGAGCGCGAGGGCCACACGCGCCGCCCAGGGAACCCGCGGTCTCGTCAAGACCTGGACGAATGTCGAACGGATGGTGACGCGCTCATGCGGCGTCAGGATATCGGGCTCGGAGGGTGACGGTTCATGCTCCATGGTCGCCCTGAATTCTCCCTCGACGACGTCGGCGAGCGCATCGGGATCCTCCACCACATCGCGCGCGACCCGGGGGCATGCGAGGCTGCCACCTTCGAAGACCACGGAGCCGGCACTGCTTTGCGTGCGGGGAAACAGCCGGCAGGTTGCAGGCAGGGCCTGCTCGCCGAGCACCTTGTGAATGGCGCAGAGGCGGTCCTCGTCGAGGAAGGGACAACGCCCATCGGGGCGAAGCCGCATGACGTGACGCGACCGTCCTGCGTCGTCCCTCACCGCTGCGACCGCCTCGCGGAAGCGCCTGCGCCAGGCGGCATCCCCATGGCGCCGGAAGCGGCGGCGGGTGTCATCGTCGACATCGATGGCCCATCCGTGGCAGCAGTCGTCGGGACAATCCGCCCCGAGGCAGCGGAACCCGGCCATGAAGCGCGGGCGGACGACGGTCGGCGGCAGGCGGGTCGTGGTCGGCATGGGTTACTCCCCGGACGGGCGCCGAGGTTAGGCGGCAAAGGTTGCCGATCGGTTAACCCTGCCCGCGGCCATGCCTCTTTCGCTTCGGGTTCAGCCATGGCCGGCCTCCGATCGGCCATGGGGTGGCGGGAAAACCGGGGCTGAAATGTGCGCGCCGCGCATGAACGCCGAGCGCGCCAGCCGGCGGGTGGGGCCGCGGCCTCTTGCGGGCCGGAGATGAAATCCGTTCCGCGCGGCGGTCCTGCCCTGGAAGGCAGCGGGAGCACGGCGGGCGAGGTCTTCACATGGAGGCGCCGTGCGCCCCCGAACCACGGTCGCGGCTCCGCACCCGGGCGACCGCCTCCGCCCAGCCCGCGAGGCGCTCCGCGCGGAGCTGCTGCGGCATCGCGGGGAGAAATCGCCGCTCGCGCTGCCACTGCGCCTCGATCTCCTGCGGTGAGGACCAGATGCCCGCGCCGAGCCCGGCGAGATAGGCCGCACCCAGGGCCGTGGTCTCGATGACCCGCGGGCGGTCCACCGGGCGCGCCAGGATGTCCGCGAGGTACTGGCAGAACCAGCTGTTCGCCACCATCCCCCCGTCGACCCGGAGCTCCTCGGGCAGAGCCCCGACTCCGCCGTGGCGGAGATCGTCGGCCATGGCCTCGAGCAGATCCGCACTCTGATAGCAGATCGCCTCCAGAGCCGCGCGGACGATGTGCTGCCCCGTGGTCCCCCGGGTCAGGCCGAGGATCGCGCCGCGCGCGTGCGGATCCCAGTGCGGAGCGCCGAGGCCGGTGAAGGCGGGCACGAAATAGACCCCGCCCGCATCGGGAAGCTCCCGCGCGATCGCTTCACTCTCCGCCGCATCGCGGATCAGCCCGAGGCCGTCGCGCACCCACTGGATCGCGGCACCGGCCACGAAGATGCTGCCCTCGAGCGCATAGGTGGTGCGTCCGCCGAGGCGCCAGGCGATGGTGGTGAGCAGGCGGTTGCGTGACGGCACCGCGGCCTCGCCCGTATTGAGCAGCGCGAAGCAGCCCGTGCCGTAGGTGCTCTTGAGGGTACCGGGGCGAAAGCAGGCCTGGCCGAAGGATGCCGCCTGCTGGTCGCCGGCGATGCCGCGCACGGGAAGCGGCCGTCCCAGAAGCGAAGCCTCGGTGGTGCCGAAGTCGCCGCTCGTATCGCGCACTTCGGGAAGAAGCGGGGAGGGGATGCCCAGCCGCTCGAGCAGCGCCTCGTCCCAGCGCTGGCGGTGGATGTCCCAGAGCATGGTGCGCGAGGCGTTGGAGACGTCCGTCGCGTGGACGCGGCCGCCGGTGAGACGGAACAGCAGATAGCTGTCGATGGTGCCGAAGGCGAGCTCGCCGCGCTCGGCCCGCGGGCGCAGCCCCTCGACATGTTCGAGCAGCCAGGCGAGCTTGGTGGCGGAGAAATAGGGATCGATGACGAGGCCGGTGGTCGTCTGGACGTGGGATTCGAACCCCTCGTCGAGAAGTTCCCGGCACATCTCCGCAGTCCGCCGGTCCTGCCAGACGATGGCCCGGTGGACCGGCCTTCCCGTGCGGCGATCCCAGACGACCACCGTCTCACGCTGGTTGGTGATGCCGACGGCGGCGATGCTGCCGGGCTCGATTCCCGCACGCGCGATGGCTTCGCGACAGACGGCCACGGTATCACGCCAGATCTCCTCGGCGTCGTGTTCGACCCAGCCGTCGCGCGGGTAGTACTGGGTGAGCTCCTTCTGGGCGAGGCCCCGGATCGCGGAGTCCGTGTCGAAGACGATCGCCCGGCTGCTCGTCGTGCCCTGGTCGATCGCGAGCAGATAGGCCCCTTCACCCATCTCCGCCTCCCCGTCCTGCAGCATCCGCGAACCGAGCCTAGCCGCTCGCCGGCAGGGCTGCAAACGGCCGAGGAGGATCGGCCGCGGGGGCGGGCGGCGGGCTCAGACCGGCTGCTCGACCGCTTCGAGACGGGCCCGGGCGACCGCGAGCTGCTGCTCGATGCGTTCGCGTTCCTCGTCGCTCCGGGCTTCTGCGAGGTCCTCCTCGAGATCGCGGACGCGGCCCCGGGCTTCCTCGCGGTCGATGCGGTCGACGGGCTCCGCCTCCTCGGCGAGGACGATGAGCCCCTGCGGGTTCACCTCCGCGAAACCGGCGGCGACGAACACGCGCTCGCGGACCTCGCCGTTGTCGTAGACCCGGATCGTGCCCGGGCGCAGCAGGGAGACCAGGGGGGCGTGCAGCGGCAGCACGCCGAAGTCGCCCTCGGCACCCGGCACGACGACCATCTCGACCTCGACCGAGGCCAGCACCCGTTCCGGCGAGACGAGCTCGAAAGCCAGCTTCTCGGCCATCTCCCGCCTCCGCTCAGGCGACCTCGGCGGCGAGCTTCTTCGCCTTCTCGACCGCTTCGTCGATGGTGCCCACCATGTAGAAGGCGGCCTCGGGGAGGTCGTCGTAGTCGCCGTTGCAGATGCCCTTGAAGCCGCGGATCGTCTCCTCCACGGGCACGAACTTGCCCGGCGTGCCCGTGAACACCTCGGCGACGTGGAAGGGCTGCGAGAGGAAGCGCTGCAGCTTGCGGGCGCGGGCGACGATGAGCTTGTCCTCCTCCGACAGCTCCTCCATGCCGAGGATGGCGATGATGTCCTGCAGGGCCTTGTAGCGCTGGAGGATCTCCTGCACGCGCTGGGCCACCGCATAGTGTTCCTCGCCGACGATCTTGGGGTCGAGGATG
>CAZHHU010000134.1:3884-5153 GCA_964532215.1 uncultured Geminicoccaceae bacterium | reverse complement strand
ACCCGGCCTCCGCTCGCGCCGTCGCTCACCAGCCGCTCCCGGAGGCCGGGGGGCAGCAACGGCCGGGCTTCTGCCGCGGCTCAGGCCGCAGGGGCGGGGAACAGGGTGCGGTCCGCGGCGTCGAAGAGATAGGCCCGGCCGGGCGCGAAATGCAGGCTGCACGGGGTGCCGGGGGCGAGCTCCCCCTCGCCCGCGGTGATCACCACCAGTCGCGCGCCATCGGCAAGCCGCACATGGACATGGCTCTCGGCCCCGAGGCGTTCGACCACGAAGATCTCGCCGCGAAGGCCGCGCTCCTCCTCGGCGGCGGGCACGCAGAGCTCGAGATGCTCGGGGCGGATCCCGAGCATCCGCGGTTGCGCCCCGTCCGCCGCGATCGGAAACGACACCAGCGCCCCACCGGGGAGACGCACGGCAAGATCTCCGTTGCGGTCCGTTGCCGGCTCCACCTCGAGGAAGTTCATCCTCGGCGAGCCGATGAACCCGGCCACGAAGCGGTTGGCGGGGCGGCGGTAGAGCTCCAGCGGCGGCCCGATCTGCTGCACCCGTCCGTCGCGCAGCACGACGATGCGGTCGGCCAGGGTCATGGCCTCTTCCTGATCGTGGGTGACGTAGATCATCGTCGCCCCGAGCTCGCGATGCAGGCGGCGGATTTCCACCCGCATCTGCACCCGCAGCTCGGCATCGAGATTGGACAGCGGCTCGTCGAACAGGAAGACGCGCGGCTCCTTGACGATCGCCCGGCCGATCGCCACCCGCTGCCGCTGGCCGCCGGAAAGCTGTCGGGGCTTGCGGGAGAGGAGATCCTCGATCTGCAGGATCGACGCCGCACGCCGCACCCGTGCCTCGATCTCGGCCCGCGGCCGGCCCGCCATCTTCAGCCCCAGCGCCATGTTGTCGTAGACGGAAAGATGCGGGTAGAGGGCATAGGACTGGAACACCATGGCCACGCCGCGGTCCGCCGGCTCGACGTCGTTGACCAGCTCGCCGCCGATGCGCACGCTGCCGGCCGAAAGGTCCTCGAGCCCGGCGATGAGACGCAGCAGGGTGGATTTGCCGCAGCCCGAGGGGCCGACGAAGACCACGAACTCGCCGTCGTGGATGGTCAGGCTGACATCTTCGAGCACCGGCGTGCGGTCGAACCGCTTGCCGACGCCTTCGAGCACCACCTCCGCCATGCCGCGCCCGTCACCTCCCTGACGTCTGGACATTTGTATCGCTGACAGGTATTTCGTTCACAAAGCCCGCTGTCAAGCGCGAGGGGCCGCC
>CAZHHU010000134.1:0-3784 GCA_964532215.1 uncultured Geminicoccaceae bacterium | reverse complement strand
GTTCGATCCGGGGAGCGCCGCGGTTCTCGAAGGCAGTGCAACCGATCAGGGAGGTCTGTGATGAAACGACGCGATCTGCTGGCGGCGGGCAGTGCGCTCGCGATGATCATGGTGACGGCCGGCGAGGTCTCGGCCTGGTCGCTCGAGGAAGCCGCCGCTCCCTACAGGGGTACGACCATCAAGGCCCTGTTCCTCGACCGGCCGGGCTACCGTGCGGCCATCAAGATCCTGCCCGAGTTCGAGGAACGGACGGGGATCGACGTCACCTGGGAAATCCTCCCCTACGAGAACAGCCGTGAGCGCGAGGTGCTCGATTTCACGGGCGGCACCCAGGAATTCGACGTCATCCTCATCGACGTGGTGTGGATCGGTGAGTTCGCGGATTCGGGCTGGGTCGTGCCGCTGGAGGAGTTCTACAACGACCCCAAGCTGGCGGATCCCGATCTCAACCTCGAGGGCTTCTTCCCGATCCTGCTCGAAAGTTTCGGCACCTGGGACGGGAAGATCTACGGCCTGCCCTTCGACAACTATTCGGGGCTTCTGTTCTACAACAAATGCCAGCTCGAGGAGGCCGGCTTCAGCGGTCCGCCCGAGACCTGGGAGCAGCTCCTGAACGAATACGGGCCCAAGCTCACGAAACCCGAAGAGGACCGCTACGCTTTCGCGCTCCAGTCGCGGCGCGGCGAGACCCAGTCCGCGGACAGTTTCATGCGCGTTCTTTGGCCCTTCGGCGGTTCTCTCCTGGATGAGAACTTCCGCTCCAACCTGCTCTCGCCGGAGAGCCAGGCCGGCCTCAAGTTCCGCCAGGCCCTGATGAAGTACATGCCGCCCGGGATCGTCGACTATGATCACTCGGAGGCGGTCAATGCGCTGGCGCAGGGGCGGGTCGCGATGATCACCGAGTGGTCCGCCTTCTATGGTACGCTGACCGATCCCGAACAGTCCAAGATCGTCGACTGTCTGGGCGTGGCACCCGAGCCCAGGGGGCCGGCCGGTCTCAAGCCGGCGCTGGGCGGTTTCTCCCTCGGGGTGAGCGCCTTCTCCGATCCCGCCAAGCAGGCGGCGGCCTGGCTCTTCATCCAGTGGGTGACGAGCGAGGCGAAGGCCAAGGACTACATCCTGGCCGGGGGCGTCTCCGGGCGGATGAAGCCCTATGAGGATCCGGAGATCAGGAAGAAGTATCTCTATGTCGAGCCGATGGTCCTCTCATGGCAGGGAGGGGTTCCCGATTTCCGTCCCCGCTTCCCCGAATGGCCCGCGATTTCCGAAATCATCGCCGAATGGGGCACCAAGATGATGCTCGGCGAGGTCAGCACCGAGGAGGGGGCGCGGGAGATCGGCACCCGCATGGAGGCCATCCTCGAACAGGCGGGATACTACAGCGGCAAGAAGAAGCTGCTCAAATAGACGCGAGCTGGGGGCGGGTCCGGTATCTCGGCACCCGCCCCGATCCGGGATTCGTCGCATGTCCGAGAGCCTGAGATCGCTGGCCGATCGCGCCCTTGGCGAAGTCGCCCAGGTGTTCGCGCGGATGCCCGAGAATGCCGCCGATCCCCTCATCGAGGCGATCCTCGCCGCCCGCCGCATCGCCCTCTACGGCGTGGGCCGCGAGGGGCTGCAGATGAAGGGCTTCGCGATGCGTCTCTACCATCTCGGCCTCGATGCCCATGTGGTGGGAGACATGACGACGCCCCCGCTCGGGGAGGGGGATCTGTTGATCGTGAGCGCCGGCCCCGGCGCCTTCTCCACCGTGCTGGCGCTCATGGACGTGGCCCGCAGCGCCGGCGCCCGCACCGCGGTGATCACCGCCCAGCCCCGGGGCGAAGCCGCCCGGCGCGCGGATGTGGTGACCCATCTGCCGGCCCAGACCATGGCCGATGATCGGGGCGGACATTCCATTCTGCCCATGGGCAGCCTCTACGAGACCGCGCAGATGGTCTTCTTCGAGCTCGTCGTGCTGAAACTTCGCGACCGGCTGGGCGAAACCGCGGAAAGCATGCGCGCCCGCCACACCAATCTCGAATAGCGATGGCCGCACGCGGACGCGAACGCTGGGCACCGCTGGCGTTTCTCGCCCCGGCGGTGGTGAGTCTGCTCGCTGTCGGGCTCTATCCGCTGATTCTCGCGGTGATCACCTCCTTTCGCCAGTATCTGGTGACCAAGCCGCGCGCACCCCGCAACTTCGTGGGCTTCGACAACTACGCCGCGGTGCTCTCCGATCCCACCTTCTGGGAGAGCCTCGGGCGCACCTTCAAGTTCCTGCTCATCGTCCTTCCCATCGAGCTCGCACTCGGCCTCGCCATCGCGCTTCTGCTGCACAAGCCCGGCCTCGGGCTTCTGCGCAGCCTCACCCGGGTGAGCCTCGTCATTCCGCTGGCCACCACCTTCGCCGTGGTGGGGCTGATCGGCCGCCTGCTGTTCAATCGCGAGTTCGGGGTCATCAACTGGTTCCTGTCGCTCTTCGGGATCGCCCCGGTGGAGTGGCTGGGCAGGCCGGGAACCGCCTTCGCCAGCGTCGCCATCATGGACATCTGGCAGTGGACCCCCTTCGTGGCGCTGGTGCTGCTCGCCGGTCTCACCATGGTGCCGCCGGAGATCGAGGAAGCGGCCCGCCTCGAGACCAAGAACCCCTGGAAGATCCTGCGCTACATCCAGCTCCCCTACCTGCTGCCGGGGATTACCGCGGTGCTGATCCTGCGCACCGCCGACATCCTCAAGCTGTTCGATCTCATCTTCGTGATGACGCGCGGCGGGCCGGGTTCGGCCACCGAGCTCATCTCCGTCTACATCCAGCGGATCGGATTTCGCGTCTTCGACCAGGGCATCGCCTCGGCGCAAGCGATTCTCCTGCTGATCGTGACGATCATCCTGTCGCGGCTCTACATCCGCCTCGTCTATCGGGAGGTGGAGGCATGAACCGCAGGCTGCCGGGGCGCATCGTCCATGCCGCACTGCTGCTTCTGGTGCTGGCGGTGGCGATCTTTCCCTTCTACTGGATGGTGCTGACCAGCATCAAGACCACGGCCGAGACCTTCGCCTATCCGCCGAGCTTCATCCCCGCCCAGACGACCCTCGAGCATTACCGGGTGGCGCTGGCCGAAAAGGGGGTCGGGCCGAGCCTCGTCAACTCGCTGATCGTCGCCCTTCTCACCACCTTCTTCGCCATCCTGCTCGGCGCGCCCGCGGCTTACGGCATCGCCCGCTACGAGTTCCGCATGAAGCGCGATCTCTGGTTCTGGTTCATCTCCAACCGGATGATCTCGCCGATCTGCATGGCCCTGCCCTTCTTCCTGATCGCCCGCTCGCTGCGGATGCTGGATACCTATGCCGTCCTCGTGCTGCTGTATCTCACCTTCACCCTGCCCATCGTGGTCTGGATCTGCGCCGATCAGTTCCGCTCCATTCCGCGCGAGCTCGACGAGGCGGCCCGGCTCGACGGCCTCTCGCGCTTTCAGATCTTCACCCGCATCGCGCTGCCGCTCGCGCTTCCGGGGATCGCGGTCTCCGCCATCTTCTCCTTCATCTTCTCCTGGAACGAGCTTCTCTATGCGCTCATCATGACCCGCTCGCGGACGCGCACCGCTCCGGTGGCGGCGACCTCCTTCATGAGCGGCTATGAGCTTCCCTGGGGCGAGATCATGGCCACCGGCACCCTCATCGTACTGCCGGTCATTCTCTTCGCCCTTCTGGTCTCGCGTCATCTCGTGCGCGGGCTGACCATGGGCGCGGTCAAGTAGGAAGGGCCTTGCGCCGTCCCGCGCTTGCGGCCGACGGGGAGGCGGGC
>CAZHHU010000133.1:0-5224 GCA_964532215.1 uncultured Geminicoccaceae bacterium | reverse complement strand
CATCGCGTGGGCACCCCCGGCATACAGGCTTCCCATCGCGAGATGGGGTTTCCGGTTGCGGTAAGGTCAACCGGAGCGGGGTGAAGGATTCGTCATCTCCGGCCCAGATGATCACGACCGGGTGAGCCCGCATTCCGGACTTGACTCCGGACTCGGGTACGGGAGCTAGCGGAAGGTCACGAGATCGACGAGGTCGCGATGCGCATTGGTGAGGTCGCACGGAGATCCGGTGTCGGCGTCGAGACGGTGCGGTTCTACGAACGCAGGGGACTTCTCGTCCGCCCGCCACGACCGCAGCGGGGCTTTCGCAGCTATCCGGCCGAGACCGTCGCGCGCATCCGCTTCATCCGCGAAGCGCAGGCGGTCGGCTTCTCGCTCGAGGAGATCCGCGAGCTTCTCGAGCTGCGCGCCGACCCGGCCGCGGACTGCGCGCGGGTGCGAAGGCGCGCCCAGGCCAAGCTCGCGCAGCTCGACGCCAAGCTGCGCCTGCTCCTCAACATGCGCCGTGCGCTGGAGCTGCTCGTATCGGCCTGCCCCGGCGAAGGGCCGGTGGAGCGCTGCACCATCCTCGAGGCCATCTCCCGGGCCCGTGCCCACGAGCTCGTCGAAGCGGAGAGCTGAGCGATGGAGCCGTTCTCGCTCTTCGTTGCGCCGGCTGCCCTGGGCCTGCTCGGATTCATCGAGCCCTGCTCGCTCGGCGCGACCATGCTCGTGCTGCGGCACCTCGACGGACGGCCGGCGGCCGCGCGCACGGCGGAGCTGCTCCTGTTCGTCACCACCCGCGCCCTCGTGGCCGGCATGCTGGGGGTGCTCGCGGTCCTGATCGGCCGCAGTTTCACGGGCTTCCAGCAGAGCGTCTGGATCGTGCTCGGTCTCGTGTATCTCCTGCTCGGCACGGCGCTGGCCACGGGGCGAAGCGGACTCCTGACGGGATGGCTGCCATCGCTTCCCGCGTCGGCTCTGGCGGTGAGGGGTGGTTCCCTCGCGCTCGGCTTTCTGCTCGGGCTCGGCGTGCCGGCCTGTGCGGCACCCATTCTCTTCGCCCTGTTCGCCTTCGCCGCGGCCAAGGGCGCGCTCGGCGCGGGCCTGCTCTATGGCTTCGTGGCGCTCGGCGTGTTCGGCTTCATGCTGTCGGCGCCACTGCTTCTCTTCGTGGCGGTCCCCGCCGCACGCAGCCTGCTCGAAGGGCTGTTCGTGCTCGGACGCCGCGCCCCACGGCTGGCGGGCACTCTCCTCGCCGCACTCGGCCTGTGGTCGATCGCCATGGGCCTGTTCGTCGATCTGGAGAAATGGGCATGATGACCCGTGCCGTTGCGCTCCTGCTCGCAGTCGCCTTTCCGGCCGCGGCGATGGAACACGAGCAGCGGCTGTCCAGCGCCGATCTCCGCGCTCACTGGGCGGCCCGTTCCACCCTCGCCCATGCCGTCATGTTCTCCGGCCTCGGCGAACCCTTGGCACCATCGATGGGCGAGATGGACGCCATACTCCAGGCAGCCGGCTACGTCATGCGGCCGCGCATGCCGGAGATGGCGCTTGCAGGCGCGGTGTTCGCAGCCGCCGACCCCCGCCCCGCGGGCCGATCCGACTATGCCGATCCCGCAACGCTGCGCTGGGAGCCCTCGGGCTTCGACCGGAACCTTGAAGTCGAGGCGCAGGCCTGGACGCTCGCGAAGATCGCGAGCCCCGGCTTTCACCTCACATTTCACGCGGAGAAGGCGGAGCGACGCGCAGCCCTCCTCATGGTGCCTCAGGCGGAAGCACTCGCGGCCGTGCTCGAGGAGCGGCTGCTCGACCGGGACGGACTTTTCCGTGCACGTGGCGTCCACGGAAGCGTGAGCCCGGCCACGCCGCGCGCGCAGATCGCGGTGCTCTGGGGGGCTTCGACCGCGCTCCTCGCCCTGACCTCGGACCGCGACGACTATTGGCATGCGGGCTGGCGCCAGCTCACGCGCCCTGACCGCTTCGCGACTCTGGCGGCGAAAGCGCTGCGGGCGGTCGAAGCCCTTCCTCCCACCACCCCCGTCGATCGTGCCCTCGCCATCGAGGCGCTCGCCCGCCATGCGCTCGCGCGCGCCGCCGAAGGCGATGAGCTCGCGCGTCTGCGCGCGGCGATCGTGGCGCACGCCGGGGCGCTCGCGGGTGCTGCGCCCCAGAACTCGCTCGATCTTTCCCTCACGATCTACGGCCTCGTCGAGGCGGCGGCGTTCCTGCGGGCTCCGGAATATCGCAAGGCGGCCTGGACGCTCTACGAGCGGGACCTCGACCCGCTCTGGGACGATTCGCTTCCGGGATACCGCGATCTTGAGCGGCTTGATCCCTTCGTGGCTGCAGGATGGCTCCTCGGGCTGCAGAGCGTGCGCCTGTTCGCATCGCGTCCCCTCGCCGCAGAGGCGGCCGCACGACATGCCCGTCTCGTCACCTTCATCACTGGGGCCGAGGGGCTCATGCTCGCAAGCCCGCTGCCGGTCGTCGCCGAGCCCTATCTGCAGCAGCGGCCAGCTGCGGATTTTGCCGACCCCGAGCTGCCGATGCCGGAAGCGGCGGGGTTGGCGCCGGTGCTTGCGGGGGTGCTCGAGCGCCGCGGCGAAGGCTGGCGGCGATCGACGACGCGTTTCGCCACCGCGTCTTCGATGTGGCTCGCAAACGTGCTCACGGTACCGTTCGAAGGTGGAGCCGACGCCTTTCTGCCGCGCCACCGGCTCCGCAGTACGAGCGAATGAGGGGAGCCGTCCATGACGGGCAATACAGCGCTCCGCACCCTGCAGCTCAAGATCGGCGGCATGAGCTGTTCTTTCTGCAGCGCGGCCATCGAGCGGGCACTCGGGCGACTTCGAGGTGTGGAAGAAGTTCACGTCTCGCTTGCCCACGAAGAGGCACTCGTGCGCTTCCGCCCCGAGCTCGTGGATGAAGGGCGCATCGTGCGGGTGCTGCGTCAGCTCGGCTACGTCCTGCGCGATCCGGCCAAGACGCGGCCGTTTGAGGAGGATGCGGCACTGCGGCGGCGGGAGCTCGCCGATCTTCTGCAGGCCTCGGCCTTCGCGGCCGCGTTCGTCCTCGCCATGGGCGCCATGTGGCTCGATCTCTGGCGCATGCAGGACTGGCACGCCTGGCTTGCCTGGGCGGCCGCCTCTCATGTGCTGTTCTGGAACGGCCGCCGCATCCTCAAGATGGCCTGGGGTGCCATCCTGCGCCGCATCACGAATCAGCATCTGCTGCTCGCGGTGGGTGCTCTCGGCGGCTATGTCGGCGGTCTTCTCGGCACGCCCCTTCCGACGCTCGACTGGTATGGCCTCGTGGGCTTCCCGCCGGTCGACTTCTTCGGCGTCGTCGTCTTCCTCACCACCTATCACCTGCTTTCCGGCTACGTCGCGCTGTGGGTGCGGGCCCGCGCCTCGGAAAGCGTGCGGCGGCTCCTCGCGCTGCAGCCCGATGTGGCGGTGGTGGTGCGCGACGGCCGGGAGCTCGAGATCCCCGTCCAAGAGGTGCGGGCGGGTGATCACATACGGGTGCGGCCGGGCGCACGCGTCGCCGTCGACGGCCGGGTGCTCGAGGGTCGGGCGGCGGTCGATCAGAGCTTCGTGACCGGCGAGCCCCTGCCGGTGGAAAAGGGGCCCGGGGACGAGGTCATCGGCGGCAGCATCGCCACCGACGGCACGCTGCTCGTGCAGGCGCTGCGGGTGGGGACCGAATCCTTCCTCCACCAGGTGGCACGCCACGTCGAAGAGGCGAAGGCCATGAAGCCGGGCATCGTCGCCCTCGTCGACCGCGTGCTGCGGTGGTACGTGCCTGCCGTCCTCACTGTCGCCCTCGCGGCCCTGATCTTCTGGAGTCTGCTGGCGCCGCTCCTCGGCCTCGTGCTGCCCTGGCCGGTCGCCTTCTACGCCGCGGTGACCGTACTCGTGATGGGCTACCCCTGTGCGCTGGGAATGGCAACGCCGCTCGCGCTCGTGCGCGGCGGCGGCATGGCGGCGGAACGCGGCATCCTCGTGCGCTCCGGCGAAGCCTTCCAGCTCCTGCGGAGCCTCACCCATGTCGCCTTCGACAAGACCGGGACACTCACCCGCGGCCAGCCGCGGCTCGTCGCAGCGGTGCCCCGTGGGGATCTGTCCCGCGAACGGCTGCTGCAGCTTGCGGCTTCGGCCGAAAGGCACTCCGAGCACCCGCTCGCCCGCGCCCTGCTGGCGGCTGCCCGGGAGGAGGGGCTCGAGCTGGCCGAGCCGGAGACTTTCGAGGCGGTTGCGGGCCGCGGCGTGCGGGCACGTCTCGGCGGGCGCGAGATCACGGTGGGCAGCGAAGCGCTGCTGCGCGATGCGGGGATCGACTGCACGCCGGTCGCGGATGCGCTTCGACGGGAGCGAGAGCGCGCGCGCACGACCATCCTCGTGGCAGCCGACGGCAAACTCCTCGGCCACCTCGCCTTCGCCGACACCCTCGAGCCGGACGCTATCGCCGCCATCGCCGAGCTGCGGGCACGCGGCCTGCGGACGCTGCTGCTTACGGGCGATCATCCCCAGGCGACGCGGCGCGTCGCCGCCGAGCTCGGCATCGACGAATTCCGCGCCGGGCTCCTGCCGCAGGACAAAGCCGAGCTCGTCCGCCGATGGCAGCGCGAAAGGGGGAGCCGGATCGCCTTCGTCGGCGACGGGATCAACGACGCGCCGGCGCTCATGCAGGCGCATGTCGGCATCGCCATCGGTGCGGGGACGGACATCGCCATCGAGTCGGCCGACGTCGTCCTCGTGAGCAAGCGCCTTCTCGCCGTGGTCGAGGCGATCGACATCGGCGCCGCCAGCTATCGCAAGACGGTGCAGAACCTGTGGCTCGCCTTCGCCTTCAACGGCGTGGGCGTGCCGGTTGCAGCCACCGGAATGCTTCATCCCGCTTGGGCCATGGCGGCAATGGTGGCGAGCGTCTCGGCGGTGCTCGCGAACTCGCTCGCCGGTCGGCTGATCTGGCCACGCAGGCGCGCAGGCGTCATCGCAAAACCGGCCTCACCCGATGCGGCGGAGTTCGTGCTCGAGGTCCCCTCCATCCACTGCGAGGGCTGCGCGCGCACGATCCGCGCGGCCCTCTCGGATCTTCCGGGAATCGAGCGCGTCGCGGTGGAAGTGCGCGCACGGCGCGTGCGCGTCCGTTATGACCCGGCGCGCTTCGATCCCGAAGTGGCCCGGGCGCGTCTTGCGCGCATGGGCTTCACTTCCGGGCGCCGGGCGGCGTAGCTCCC
>CAZHHU010000132.1:0-5252 GCA_964532215.1 uncultured Geminicoccaceae bacterium | reverse complement strand
AGCCTCACCGAGCTCGCCAACGCGCTCCGCTTTCTCGCCATCGACGCGGTCGAGAAGGCGAAGTCCGGCCATCCCGGGATGCCCATGGGGATGGCGGATGTGGCGACCGTGCTCTGGACCCGGCATCTGAAGTTCTACGCCCGCGAGCCCCGCTGGCCGGACCGCGACCGCTTCGTGCTCTCGGCCGGCCACGGCTCCATGCTCCTCTATGCGCTGCTCCATCTCAGCGGCTTCGAGGACATGCCGCTCGAGGAGCTCGAGCGCTTCCGCCAGCTCGGCTCGCGCACCGCGGGACATCCGGAGTACGGCCTCGCTGCCGGGATCGAGACCACCACGGGTCCCCTGGGCCAGGGGATTGCGAATGCCGTGGGCATGGCCATCGCCGAGGCCCATCTGCGCGCGACCTTCGGCTCCGACCTCGTGGATCACCGCACCTGGGTGATCGCCTCGGACGGCGACCTCATGGAGGGGGTCAGCCACGAGGCCTGTTCGCTCGCCGGTCATCTCCGCCTCGACCGGCTCGTGGTCCTGTTCGACGACAACGGCATCTCCATCGACGGCCGGCTCGACCTCGCCTGCTCCGATGACGTGCTGCGGCGCTTCGAGGCATACGGCTGGAACGTGAGCCGCATCGACGGCCACGACTATGCCGCGATCGACGCCGCGCTCACCGCGGCGCGCAGCTCGGACCGACCGGTGCTCATCGCCTGCCGTACGGTGATCGGCTATGGCGCGCCGCACAAACAGGGCACGGCCGCGACCCACGGCGCGCCGCTCGGCGCGGAGGAAGTCGCGGCGACCCGCGAGGCGCTGGCCTGGCCATACGCTCCCTTCGAGATCCCCGAGCGCATCCGCGCGCCCTGGCTCGAGGCCGGCATGCGCGGACGGGAGGCCTATGAGGCCTGGAAGGCGCGGCTCGAGGCCCAGCCCGCGGAGCGCCGGAAGGAGTTCACGCGCCGCCTCGAAGGAAGGCTGCCCGAGGGCGTGGAGGCGGCCGTGCGCGCGCACAAGCGCCGGCTCGTCGAGGAGAAGCCGGCCTGGGCCACGCGCAAGGCGAGCCAGGAGGCGCTTGAGGTCCTGACGCCGCTGGTTCCGGAGATGATCGGCGGCTCGGCCGATCTCACGGGCTCGAACAACACCAGGACCCGGGCCACGGTGGCGATCACCCGCGGCGACTTCAGCGGCCGCTACATCCACTACGGGGTGCGCGAGCACGGCATGATGGCGGCCATGAACGGGATGGCCCTCCACGGCGGCGTCCTGCCTTACGGCGGCACCTTCCTCGTCTTTTCCGACTACTGCCGCCCCTCGATCCGCATGGCCGCGCTCATGCATCAGCGCGTGATCCTGGTCGCCACCCACGACTCCATCGGCCTCGGCGAGGACGGCCCGACCCACCAGCCGATCGAGCATCTCGCGGCGCTGCGGGCCATGCCCGGGGTGTGGGTGATGCGGCCGGCGGATGCGGTGGAGACGGCGGAGTGCTGGCAGGTGGCGATTGCGCGCCGCGACGGGCCGTGCGTGCTCGCGCTGACGCGTCAGGGGGTGCCACTCGTCCGCAGCGGGCATGTCGACGACAACCTCTGCGCGCGCGGGGCGTATGTGCTCGCGGAGGCGGACGGGCCGCGGGACGTGACCCTGCTCGCCACCGGCTCGGAGGTGCAGCTCGCGCTCGAGGCGCGCGAGCGGCTTGCGGGTGAAGGCATCCGCGCCGCCGTCGTGTCCATGCCCTGCTTCGAGCTCTTCGAACAGCAGGATGCGGACTATCGCGCGCAGGTACTCGGCACCGCGCCGCGGCTCGCCATCGAGGCGGCGACGCCCTTCGGCTGGACCCGTTACGTGGCGAGCGAGGAAGACGTGATCGGCATGCGCTCCTTCGGCGCCAGCGCCCCATATAAGGACCTCTACGCCCACTTCGGCATCACCGCCGAACGGCTGGCCGAGCGGGCGAAGGCCAAACTCGCAGGATGACAGGGAGCGAAACGATGACCGTGCGGGTCGCGATCAACGGCTTCGGCAGGATCGGACGCAACGTGCTGCGGGCTCTCGTGCAGCGCGGCGGCCAGGACATTCAGGTGGTCGCCATCAACGATCTCGCGCCGCCCGATCTCAACGTCCACCTGTTCCAGTACGACAGCGTCCACGGGCGTTTCCGGGGTGAGGTGCGCCACGAAGGGGACGTCATGGACGTCGGACTCGGCACCATCAGGCTGCTCGCCGAGCCCGAGGTGGAGAAGCTTCCCTGGCGCGAACTGGGCGTCGACGTGGTGATGGAGTGCACGGGGCGCTTCACCAAGCGTGATGCCGCCGCCCGCCACCTGGATGCCGGTGCGCGCAAGGTGCTCGTCTCGGCCCCGGCCGAGGGGGCGGATCTGACCGTCGTATTCGGAGTCAATCACCAGATGCTGCGCCCCGAGCACACGGTCGTCTCCAACGCCTCCTGCACCACCAACTGCCTCGCGCCGCTCGCCAAGGTCATGAACGAGGCCTTCGGGATCGAGCGCGGCCACATGACGACGATCCACGCCTACACCAACGATCAGCGCCTGCTCGACGTCTTCCACAAGGATCCGCGCCGGGCGCGCGCGGCGGCGATCAACATGATCCCGACCTCGACCGGGGCGGCGCGGGCGGTCGGCCTCGTGCTGCCCGAGCTCAAGGGCAAGCTCGATGGCGTCGCCATCCGCGTACCCTGCGCCAACGTCAGTCTCGTCGATCTCACCTTCGTGCCCGCGCGCGAGGTGACCGCCGAGGCGGTGGAGCGGGCGGTCGTCGAGGCGGCCGAGGGCGCTCTCGCGGGCGTGCTCGATTATCACCGCGAACCGCTCGTCTCCATGGACTTCAACGGCAGCGCGGCGAGTTCCACGGTCGATCTCACCTCGATCAAGGTGCTGGAGAGCCGCCTCGTCCGGATCGCCTCCTGGTACGACAATGAGTGGGGATTCTCCAACCGCATGATCGACACCGCCGCTCACCTCGGGAAGGTGTGAGGCCATGGCACGCATTCCGACCCTCGACGCCTGCGAACCGCGCGGCCGGCGGGTGCTCGTGCGGGTGGACTTCAACGTCCCGATGCAGGACGGCGAGGTCACCGATGCGACGCGCATCGAACGGGCGGCGGTGACGCTGCGCGAGCTGCTCGAGAAGGGAGGGCGCGTGCTCGCGCTCTCCCACTTCGGGCGGCCCAAGGGGCGGCGCGAGCCGTCGATGTCCCTGCGGCCGATCGCGCCCGTGCTCGCGCAGGTGCTCGGCCGGCCGGTGGCCTTCGCCGAGGACTGCATCGGCGAGCCGGCGCGCGCGGTCGCCGGCAGGCTCGCAGACGGCGAGATCGCACTGCTCGAAAACCTGCGCTTCCACCCGGGCGAGGAAAGGAACGATCCCGCCTTCGCCGACGCGCTGGCCGAGCTGGGCGAGCTCTACGTCAACGACGCCTTTTCCTGCTCGCACCGCGCCCACGCCTCCATCGTCGGTCTCGCGGCGCGCCTTCCCGCCTATGCGGGACGGCTTCTCGAGGCCGAGATCCGGGCGCTCGAGAAGGCGCTCGGGGGTGCCGAGCGTCCCACCGCGGCGCTCGTCGGCGGCGCCAAGGTCTCGACCAAGCTCGCGGTGCTCGAGAATCTCGTCGAGCGGGTCGACGTGCTCATCGTCGGCGGCGGCATGGCGAACACCTTCCTCGCGGCGCAGGGGATCGACGTCGGCCGCTCGCTCTGCGAACACGAGCTCGAGGACACCGCACGGGCGATACTGGACAAGGCGGCGGCCCGCGGCAGCGAAGTCGTGCTTCCGGTCGATGCCGTGGTGGCGCGGGAATTCCGCGAGGGTGCCGAGACCCGTGTCGTGCCCGTGGACGGCGTCGCCGCCGATGAAATGATCCTCGACATCGGACCGCAGAGCGCAGGGCGCATCGTGGCGCGGCTCGGGAACTGCCGCACGCTTCTGTGGAACGGGCCGCTCGGGGCGTTCGAGGTCCCGCCCTTCGACCGCGCCACGGTGGAGGTCGCGCGGGCCGCCGCGGAACTTACCGAAGCGGGCCGGCTCGAGACCGTCGCGGGCGGAGGCGACACGGTGGCGGCACTCGCCCACGCCGGGGTGCTCGACCGCTTCAGCTACGTATCCACCGCGGGCGGTGCCTTCCTCGAGTTCATCGAGGGCAAGACGCTGCCCGGCATCGAGGCGCTCGAACGGGCCGCCACGGCCTGAGCCACGGGAGGAGAGACGATGCCCTTCATCACGCTGAGACAGCTTCTCGATCACGCCGCCGAGCACGGCTACGGCATGCCGGCCTTCAACATCAACAACATGGAACAGCTGCTCGCGATCATGCGGGCGGCGAAGAAGACGGACGCGCCGGTGCTCGTCCAGGCGAGCCGCGGCGCCCGGTCCTATGCCGGAGATCTCATGCTGCGGCGCATGGTCGAGGCGGCGGCGGAGATGTATCCGGAGATCCCCATCTGCCTCCATCAGGACCACGGCAACAGCCCGGCGACCTGCCTCTCCGCCATCCAGCTCGGCTTCACGAGCGTGATGATGGACGGCTCGCTGATGGAGGATGCCAAGACCCCCTCGACCTACGAATACAATGTCGAGGTGACCAGGAAGGTGTCCGAGATGGCGCACTGGGTGGGCGTTTCGGTGGAAGGCGAGCTCGGCTGTCTCGGCTCGCTCGAGACCGGTACGGGCGAGGCCGAGGACGGCGTGGGTGCCGAGGGGAAACTCGCGAGGGAGCAGCTCCTCACCGACCCCGACCAGGCGGTGGAGTTCGTCCGCGAGACCAGGGTGGACGCGCTCGCGGTCGCCATCGGCACGAGCCACGGCGCCTACAAGTTCACCCGCAAGCCCACCGGCGACATCCTCGCCATGGATGTCGTCAAGGCGATCCACGAGCGGCTTCCGACGCTGCACATGGTGATGCACGGGGCAAGCTCGGTGCCGCAGGAGTTGCAGGACATCTTCAACGAATTCGGCGGCGAGATGCCGCAGACCTGGGGCGTACCGCTCGAGGAGATCGTGGAAGGCATCCGGCACGGTGTCCGCAAGGTCAACATCGACACCGACTGCCGCCTCGCCATGGCCGGCCAGATCCGCAGGGTGGCCATGGAAAAGAAGGGCGAGTTCGACCCCAGGAACTTCATGAAGCCGGCCATGGCCGCACTCGAAAGGCTGTGTGCCGAGCGCTACGAGATGTTTGGTGCTGCCGGCATGGCCTCGAAGATCAAGCCGATCCCGCTTGCCGAGATGGCGAAGCGCTACGC
>CAZHHU010000131.1:0-5333 GCA_964532215.1 uncultured Geminicoccaceae bacterium | reverse complement strand
AATCTCCTGGGCAACGAGGCGATCGCGCGGGGCGCCTGGGAGGCGGGGGTGCGGGTCGCGGTTGCCTACCCCGGTACGCCTTCGACGGAGATCCTCGAAGCGCTGGGTCGCTTTTCGCCCGAAGAGGTGCGCGCGGAATGGGCGGCGAACGAGAAGACCGCCTTCGACATCGCCGCCGGCGCTTCCTTCGCCGGCCGGCGTGCCCTCTGCGCCATGAAGCACGTGGGGCTCAACGTGGCCCTCGATTCCCTCATGTCGCTCACTCATCTCGCGACCAACGGGGGTCTCGTGGTCGCCGTCGCCGACGATCCGGGGATGCACTCCTCGCAGAACGAGCAGGACACCCGCATCCTCGCGCGCTTCGCCTGCGTGCCCGTGCTCGAGCCTGCCGACGCGCAGGAGGCGCTGGACTATACGAAGCTCGCCTTCACCCTCTCCGAGCGTTTCCGCCTTCCCGTCATCCTGCGTTCGACGACGCGTCTCTCCCACACGCGCTCACTCGTCCGTCTGGGTGCGCGCCACGAGGGACCCGAGCTCGGTTTCCCCGACGATCCGTCGACGACCGTTGCGCTTCCGGCGCACGCCCGCGCGAGCCGCGCCCGGGTGCTCGCGCGTGAGAAGGAGATCGGTGCCTGGTTCGACGACTCGCCGCTCACCCGTGTGGAGCGGGGAGATGAACGCATCGGCATCGTCACCGTCGGCATCACCTACGCCTATGTGAAGGAGGTTCTGCCCCACGCCTCGGTGCTCAAGCTCGCCGCCTCCTGGCCGCTTCCGAGGAAGACGATCCGCAGCTTCGCGCAGTCGGTGGAGCGGTTGTTCGTGGTCGAGGAACTCGAGCCCGTGGTCGAGGAGCAGCTTCTCGCCATGGGCATCGCCTGCGAGGGCAAGACATGGTTCCCGCGCTCGGGAGAGCTCTCGCCCGGACGGGTGCGCCGGGGATTCGTGGCCGCCGGCGTGCTCGCGGACCGGGACGGCCGGGCGCCCCTCGCCGCCGAAGCGATGCCCCGTCCGCCGCTCCTCTGCGCCGGCTGCCCGCACATGGGCAGCTACATGGCACTGCGCGCCGTGGGCGCCCGGGTGTGCGGCGACATCGGCTGCTACACCCTCGCGGCGATCGAGCCGCTCAAGGCGATCGACAGCTGTGTCGCCATGGGGGCGAGCATCGGCAACGCCGTGGGCCTCGCGCTCGCGCGCAGCGAGAGCCGCCCCATCGTCGCCACGATCGGCGATTCGACCTTCCTCCACGCCGGCATTCCGCCGCTCATCGACGCGATCTACATGCAGGCCGACATCACCGTGGTCATCCTCGACAATCAGATCACGGCGATGACCGGCGGCCAGCATCACGCCGCCTCCGGCGCGAGCCTGCGCGGCGAGCCGCGCCCGCGCGTCGATTTCGTGGAACTGTGCCGCGCGCTCGGCGCCTCCTGGGTGCGCCGGGTCGATGCCTACGACCTCGCGACGCTCTATCAGACCGTGCGCGAAGCCACCGAATACCGGGGCGTCGCGGTGATCGTCGCCGAACGCCCCTGCGTGCTCGATCCGGTGCGTATCCGCGGCACCCCGCTCGAGGTCGAGCGCGAGAACTGCATCGCCTGTCAGATGTGCATGAACCTCGGCTGTCCGGCGATCCTGTGGGACGATTCGAGCTACGACGGCCGGCGGCGGGTGCGCATCGAGCCTTCGGTATGTATCGGCTGCACCCTCTGTGCACAGATCTGTCCCTCGAACTGCATCCGCGTGCCGGAGGAGGGGACAGCCGAGCCGGCAGGGGTGTGAGAGGCGGGGCGGCGAGCGGGATGAAAGGCAGCGCGGTCTCTCCCTCCTCGCAGGCGACCTCGATCATGGTCGTCGGCGTCGGCGGTCAGGGGATCCTCCTCGTCTCCCGGGCGCTCGCCCTGCTTGCCCAGCGTGCGGCCCTGGACGTCAAGCAGTCCGAGGTCCACGGCATGGCGAAGCGGGGCGGTCCCGTCTTCGCGCACATCCGCTTCGGCGCGAGGGTGCATTCGCCGCTGATCGAGGAAGGCGAGGCCGACATCCTCCTCGCCCTCGAGTGGGCCGAGGGACTGCGCTGGCTGCCCTACCTGCGGCCCGAGGACGGACTGTTCATCGCGGACGTGCGCCGCATCGTGCCGCCCTTCGCCTGTCGCGACCGCAGCCGCGGCGCCGCACCCCGCTATGCGCGGACGACGCCGGCCGAGATCCTCGCGCGGGTGGGCAGGGGCTACGCCCTCGACGCAAGCGGCATCGCCCGCGGCCTCGGCAATGAGCGGGCGGCGAACAGCGTCCTCCTGGGCGTGCTTTCGACCGCGCTCGACTTTCCCGAGGAAGCCTGGCTCGAGACGCTCGCAGGGCTCGTCCCGCCCGGGACCCGTACCATCAACCGCGAAGCCTTTCTCGCCGGGCGCCGCTGGGCGGCGGACGCCTTCCTCCCACAGGAGGCGGTCGCGGTCCCTGCGGTGGAGGAGAACGCCGAGGCCGCGCGGATCGTCAACCGGCTCGAGATCACCCGCGCCTGGTGCAAGGGCTGCGACATCTGCGTCAAGTTCTGCCCCGAGCGCTGTCTCGCCCTCGATGACCGGCAGCTCGTCACGATCACCGATCCCACGGCCTGCACCGGCTGCAGGCTGTGCGAATGGCTGTGTCCGGATTTCGCGATACGGCTGCACAAGGAGCTCGCAGTGGAGGCGCCGCCGGCGGCGCGCGAGCGGGTGGGAACCGGAAGCCGGCCATGAACGGCGCGCTCGTCAACCTCGAGGGCAACGCCGCCTGCGCACTGGGTGCGATCGCCGCCGGCTGCCGCTTCTATGCCGGCTATCCGATCACTCCCTCCTCGGAAATCGCCGAGTGGATGGCGGCGGAGCTGCCGCGGGTCGACGGCATCTTCATCCAGATGGAGGACGAGATCGCCTCCCTCGCCGCGGTCATCGGTGCCTCCTTCGGCGGCATGAAGGCGATGACGGCGACCTCGGGTCCGGGCTTCTCGCTCATGCAGGAGCATCTCGGCTATGCCGTGATGGCCGAGGTGCCCTGCGTGGTCGTCGACGTCATGCGGGGCGGCCCCTCGACGGGCATGCCGACCCGCCCCTCGCAGGGGGACATCATGCAGGCGCGCTGGGGCACCCACGGCGATCATCCGATCGTCGTGCTCGCCCCCCATTCGGTGGCGGAGATCCACCGCGAGATCGTGCGCGCGTTCAATCTCTCCGAAGCGCTGCGCATGCCCGTGGTGCTGCTGTACGAGGAAACGCTCGGCCACCTCGTCGAGAGCGTCGCCCTCGAGCCGCCGCGGCCGGAGGATCTCGTGGAACGCAGGTGGGCGGACCTGCCGCGTGAACGCTATCGCCCCTTCGCCTGCGACGAGGATCTCGTGCCCGCCATGGCCTGGCCGGGTGACGGATACCGCGCCCATGTCACCGGGCTCGTCCACGACGAGCGCGGCTTTCCGACCCAGAACCCGGAGCAGGTCCGAGCCCTGCTCCGGCGCCTGCACGGCAAGCTCGAACGCCACCGCGGGCTGATCGAGCGATTCGAGATGCTGCAGTGCGCGGACGCCGAGCTCCTGATCGTGGCGATCGGCATCGCCGCACGGGCGGCGCGGGCGGCGGTGCGGGCGCTCCGGCGCGCGGGCATCCGCGCGGGTCTCTTCCGACCCGTCACCCTGTGGCCGTTTCCGGAAGAGGCGTTCCGGCGTGCGGCGCGGTCTGCCCGCGCCATCCTCGTGCCGGAGCTGAACCTCGGCCAGCTCGTGCGCGAGGTCGAGCGGCTGGCGCCTGCGGGCGTGCCCGTACGCCACCTCGGGCGCGTCGACGGCGAGCCGCTGATGCCCGAAGAGATCATCTGCGCCCTCGAGGAGCTTGCGGCATGAGCGACGCCCTCTTCACGAGCGCCGACCGCTTCGACATCCGCGACTATCTGCGGCTCGATCTCATGCCTCACTTCCTCTGCCCGGGCTGCGGCCACGGCATCGCGCTGCGGGCGCTGCTCTGGGCCGTGCATGAGCTCGGCATCGAGAAGGACGCGCTCGCCGTCGTCAGCGGCATCGGCTGCGCGGGGCGCCTCTCGGCATACATCGACGCCAACACCTTCCACGTCACCCACGGCCGGCCCCTCGCCTTCGCCACCGGTCTCAAGCTCGCGCGGCCCGATCTCACGGTGGTCGTCATCACCGGCGACGGCGACGCGCTCGCGATCGGCGGCAACCATCTCATCCACGCCTGCCGCCGCAACCTCGACCTCACCTGCCTCCTCCTCAACAACGAGATCTACGGCATGACCGGCGGCCAGGTCTCGCCCACCACCTCGGCCACGCGCTACACCACCACGACGCCGGCCGGCAACCGCGAGCCGGTGTTCGATGCCTGCAGGCTCGCGGAAGCGGCGGGGGCGACCTTCGTCGGCCGCGAGGCGACGCTGCAGCTTCCCACGCTCAAGAACCTCATCCGCGATGCCCTGGCACATCGCGGTTTTTCCTTCGTCGAGGTGATCTCCGACTGCACCGAGATCTTCGGCCGCAAGAATGCCCTCGGCAATGCGCCGGAAATGGTGCTGCGGCAGAAGGCGGGCATGCGCCCGGAGGGCTGGGGCAACCGCGTCGACCGTCCCTTCCGGCCCCATCCCTTCGCGGTGGGCGTGTTCGTCCGGAAGGAACGGCCCGAGTACCGCGAACTCTGGGAGCAGACCGTGAGGCGATCGCGCGGCGGCGAAGGATGAGCGGGGCCACGTTGCAGATCCGCCTTTCCGGCGCCGGCGGTCAGGGGCTGATCCTGGCGGGCCGGATTCTCGCCGATGCCTTCGTCGCGGCCGGCCGGCACGTCGCCCAGTCCCAGGGCTACGAGCCGACCTCGCGCGGTGGCCTCTCGCGTGCCGATCTCGTGGTCACCGACGGCATCGCCGACTACCCGCTCGTAACCTCGCTCGATCATCTCGTCATCCTCGACGAGGCGGCAGCGGGCGCTTCCCTCCATCTTCTGCGCCCCCACAGCCTCGTACTCGTGGATGCCGAGCGGGTCACCAGCCCGCCCTCCGGCCCCTTCCGGCTGCTGCGGTTTTCCTTCGCGGCCACTGCACGCCGCATCGGCAGCGCGAGGGTGGCCAACATGGTGGCGCTGGGCGCGCTCGCCGCGACCGCCCGGCTGCTGCCTTCCGAGGTGCTGCGGCAGACGATCGCCGCCCATGCACCCGCCCGCTTTCGCGCCCTCAGCGCCGAGGGCTTCGACGCCGGCCTCGCGCTCGGCGCCGCCGCCGCCCCGGCCTGACGAGCCGTCATGAGGGCCCTGTTCGCAGAAGCGGCGTTTCTGCCTGCGGGCTGGGCGCGGGAGGTCCGCATC
>CAZHHU010000130.1:3854-5374 GCA_964532215.1 uncultured Geminicoccaceae bacterium | reverse complement strand
CGCGCAATCAGTTCCCGGCTGCGCGCCGCAGCCGGTCGAAGCCCGCTTCGAGGTCCGCCAGGAGATCGTCGGGATCCTCGAGCCCGACGTGCAGTCGCACGACCGCACCCCGCTCGCGCCACGGTACCGCGGTCCGCTGGCGTTCGGGATGAACGAGCAGCGCCAGGCTCTCATAGCCGCCCCAGCTCGCTCCGATGCCGAAGAGCTCGAGGCCGTCGAGCATGGCGTGCACGGCCTCCATCGGGCAGGGTCTGAGGACGAAGGAGAAGAGCCCCGAAGCGCCACGGAAGTCCCGTTTCCAGAGGGCGTGATCGGGGTGGCTCTCGAGCCCGGGGTGCAGCACCCGCGCCACCTCGGGCCGCGTCTCGAGCCAGCGGGCGATGCGCAGAGCGCTCTCCTGGTGGCGTTCGAGCCGCACGCTCAGGGTGCGCAGCCCGCGAAGGGCGAGCCAGCAGTCTTCGGGCGAGGGGGGCGCGCCGAACTCGTAGAGGGCATCGCGCAACCAGCCATGGACGGTCTCGCCCGAGGTCACCGCGCCCATGAGGAGATCGGAATGCCCACCGATGTACTTCGTAACGGCCTCGATGGAGATGTCGACCCCGACCGCCAGGGGCTTGAAGAACAGCGGCGTGGCCCAGGTGTTGTCCAGGGCGGTGAGGATGCCGCGCTCCCGGCAGGCCTCGACGATCGCCGGAACATCCTGGAGCTCGAAGGTGAGGGAGCCGGGCGATTCCAGGAACACGAGCCGGGTGTTGGGGCGGAAGAGCTCGCGGATGCGGTGGCCGACGCGCGGATCGAAATAGGTGGTCTCGACCCCGAAGCGGGCCAGCGTGCGGTCGCAGAAGCGGCGCGTGGGCCCGTAGACGCAGTCCACGACGAGGATGTGGTCGCCGCTTCGGGTGGCAGCGGCGAGGACGAGGTTGCAGGCCGCCTTGCCGGAGGCCACGAGCATGCTGCGGTGGCCTCCCTCGAGCCGCGCGATCGCCTCCTCGAGCGCGAAGGTCGTGGGCGTGCCGGCGCGCCCGTACGTCACGCCGACATGGGGACGGGCGCGCTCATAGGCCTCGACGCTCGGAAAGATGACGGTCGAGGTGCGATACACGGGCGGATTGACAACTCCGAAGTCGCGCTCCGGATTGCGCCCGAGGATGGTGACGAGGGTGGCCTCACGCATCGTCCATGCTCTCCTGCCTGCGACACCGCTGCGCTAGCACCCCGCATCATCCTCGACCAGAAGCGGGACGGGACCGCACCGTCAGCGCCTGCGAAGAACCGGAGAACACCGCCTTGCCGCTGCCCGGAGCGCTCGAAGGCGCGCTGCGCCTGCCCGTCGTCGTCGCACCGCTGTTTCTCGTCTCGGGCCCCGAGCTCGTCATCGCTTCCTGCCGTGCGGGCCTGCTCGGAACCTTCCCCGCTCTCAATGCGCGGACGAGCGACGAGCTCGTGGCCTGGATCGACCGCATCGAAGAGGCGCGCGCGTCGCATCCGGGTGCCGCGCCCTATGGCGTCAACCTCATCGT
>CAZHHU010000130.1:0-3754 GCA_964532215.1 uncultured Geminicoccaceae bacterium | reverse complement strand
AAAGGCGACCCCGCGATCGATCGCATCGAGCGCTTTCGGAACCCGTCGCGAGAGATGGAGAAAGCCGTGCAGGACGCCGTCGTAGGCGTGGAAGGTGACCGCCCGTCCCCGGTCCTCGAGGAGGCGGGCGAGGGCGAGGCTGTCGTCGTGGAGGGGATCCATGACCGCGGCGACGACGAGGCTCGGCGGCACCTCCGAGAGATCGGCGGAAAGGAGATCGAAGCGCGGATCCGCGAGCGCTTCCCGTGAGGGCAGGTAGGTCTCGTGGTAGAAATCCATCTTGCGCGCGGTAAGGCCGATCGTGCCCGTGCCCCACAGGCGCCGCGACGCGCTGTCGCGCAGGCCGTATACGCCGTAATAGAGGAGAAGCGCACGCGGCTGCGGCCCGCCCGCCCGCGCACGCGCGAGGCTCACCGCAAGGGCCAGATGGGCACCCGCCGAGTCACCACCGAAGGCGAGCTGCCCGGCGTCCAGGGCGAAATGGTCGACCGCGCGCTCGATCGCCCGGTCGATCTGGTCGATCTGGCGCGGAAACCGGGTCTCCGGTGCGAGGGCATAGTCGACGCCGAGCACACGCATGGAACCGCGCGCGGCATGCAGCCGCATGATGCGGTCGTGGGTGTCGATCGAGCCCAGCGTGAACCCGCCGCCGTGGAGATAGACGAGGGTGAGCGCGCTCTCCACCTTTGCGGGCTCGTAGAGGCGCAGGCGGGTTGCGATCCCCGCGGCCGCGACGGATGCCTCCCGCGTGCGGATTCCCGCAACCGGCGGCGCGTTCCAGAAGCGGCGCTCGTGCTCATAGCTCGCCCGCATGCGCGGAATATCGCCGAGTTCGACGGGGCCGAAGCTGCGGTAGAGCTCCTCTGAGATCGCGAGCGCCTCGCGGGCCTCCGGGTCGAGGCGTGCGCGGATGCGTTCGTCGGTGTTCATGGCCCACCTCCCGCTTCGACAGCGACCTCTTTGCTTTCCGGAGTCGCCGCGAGCCATTCCGCCCGCACATCCGGATCTTTCTCTGCCGCGAGCAGGCGCCTTCGCATCTCCTCGAAGCGGGCGGCATCCGCAAGTCGCCGCAACGCCCAGACGGCTGCGCCACGCACGAGCGGCGAAGCGTCGCCGATCCGTTCTTCGACCACCGCAAGAAGCTTCCGCGCGCCGCTGTTGCCGATGGCGATGAGCACGTTGCGCAGGAAACGGTCGCGGCCTATGCGCCTGATGGGGGTGCCCGCAAAGCGCTTGCGGAAAGCGGCGTCATCGAGGGACGCGAGCTCCGCGAGCGGCGGCATCCGGTTCTCGGCGCGGGCCTGGAGCTTCAGCTCGCGGCAGCGGTGGGCGAACTTGTTCCACGGGCAGACCGCGAGACAGTCGTCGCAGCCGTAGATGCGATTGCCGAGGAGGGGCCGCAGCGGGCGCGGGATCGGCCCGCGGTGTTCGATCGTGAGATAGGAGATGCAGCGGCCGGGATCGAGCCGGTAGGGCGCGGGGATCGCCCGGGTCGGACAGATCTCGAGGCAGCGCCGGCAGCGTCCGCAGTGATCTCTTTCCGGCGCATCCGGCGCGAGCTCCAGAGTCGTCAGGATTTCGCCGAGAAACAGCCAGGAGCCGAACCGCCTCGATACCAGGTTCGTGTGCTTGCCCTGCCAGCCGAGCCCGGCCTTCTGGGCGAGCGGCTTCTCGAGCAGCGGTGCGGTGTCGACGAAGACCTTGACCTCCGCGCCCGTGCGGCTGTGAAGCCAGCCGGCGAGCTGCTTGAGCCGCCCCTTGAAGACGTCGTGATAGTCGCGGCCGCGCGCGTAGACCGAGATGTAGCCGCGATCCCGCTGCGCGAGTTCGACCAGCGGATTTTCTCCGGGCCCGTAGTTGAGGCCGCAGCAGATGGCGCTGCGCGCCTCGGGCCAGAGCCGCTCGGGGCTCTCCCGCCGCCGGGGATCGCGCAGAAGCCAGGGGCTCATGTCGCCGGCGAGCCCCGCAGCCGCGAAAGCGCGCCATTCATCCCGCGTGCGCGCATCGAGGCGTGCGGGCGCGATCCCGATCACGTCGATGCCGAGGGCCCGCGCGCGGGCCGAGAGTTCGGCGCGAAGCGACATGCCACGGAGATGGCGCGGCTCCGCAGCGGCGTCGAGCCCGCAGCCCGCCGGCCGTCAGCGGCACAGAGCGAGCAGATAGAGGAGCGCTGCGACCGAGGTGGCGAGGTTGAGGCTCGAGACCCCTTCCCGCATGGGCAGTGCGAGGAGCGCTTCGGTCCGGTCACGCAGCTCCGCCGAGAGGCCGCGCCGTTCCGAACCGAAGGCATAGATCGCGGCCCGCGGCAGCTTCCGGGGGTGGATCGGGGCGCCGTTCGGATCGAGCCCGATGATCGGTCCGGGAATCGCGTCGAGGTCTGCGATACGGGCCACGGGAAGGGCGAAGTGCAGCCCTGCCGCCGCCCGCACGGCGGTGGGGTGCCAGGGATCGAGCGGTCCGGTGGTGAGCACGGCAGCGGCTCCGGCAGCCGCCGCCACGCGCACGGCGGCACCGAGGTTGCCGAGATGCGCAGGCGCGTCGAGCAGGACGACGGGCGCGGAGAGAGGTACGGGCGGAACGCGCGGTGACGGCCGCCGGGCGAGGGCGAGGATGCCCGAATCCGGCGGATGCGGCGCGAGCTCGCGGAACAGCTTTGCGGGCACGGGCTCGAGGATGTCGGCGAGCCTGCGTTCGATGTCCGGGGCGAGGCTGTGGGCCAGCGCGCGCGCTGCGGCGGGATCGACCGCAACGGCGGTTTCGATCCGGGCGCCGAAGCGGAGCGCGTGCTTGAGGGCGTGAAATCCCTCGATCACGACCCGCCCGGGATCGGCGCGCGCCTCGTGGAAGCACCGGATGAGTTCGCTTCGCCCGCGCTCTGCGTCCACCGTCATGTCTCCACGTCACACCGCCTCGGCATGGACCGCCGCGGCAGCTCCGCTCGATGGCGGAGCGCTCGCGTGCTAGGGGAAAGAGGGAGAGCCATTGCGGGGCAGGGATGCAGACCCTGGTCGAGCTGTGGCGGCAGAGCCACTGGGCGGATATCGCCGCGCCGGTCCTCTTTCTCCTCGCCTGGGCGGGTTATGCCGCTCTCGTCGATCATCCCGAGCGCGTCCGCAACAGTCTCGCGCTCCGCATGTACGAATACCGGCTCGCCTGGATGCGGGAGATGCTGCGCCGCGACAACCGCATCCTCGACATCCAGATCATCCAGCTCTTCACGCAGAACATCTCCTTCTTCGCCTCGGGTGCGGTGCTCATCGTGGGCGGCTTCGTCGCCGTGCTCGGCGCCGGCGAGCAGGCGCGGGAGGTGCTCGCGGACTTTCCCTTCGCCGCCCGGGCGAGCCCGCTGCTGTGGGACCTCAAGGTCCTGCTGCTGACCGTGATCTTCGTATACGCCTTCTTCAAGTTCACCTGGGCCCTCAGGCAGTACAACGACCTCGCGGTGATCATGGGGAGTGCGCCCTTCGGGGTGCAGGGATCGCCGCTGCCGGCGCGGGCGGCGGCGGTCGCGAGCCGGGCCGCGGGCCACTTCAACCGGGGCATGCGCGCCTACTATTTCGGACTCGCCGCCCTGAGCTGGCTGCTCCATCCCTATTTCTTCATCCTCGCAACGCTCTGGGTTCTGCTCGTCGTCTACCGCCGCGAGTTCCGCTCGCGCATGCTGGAAGTGCTCGGGCCGGTCGGAGAGCCGATCCCTCCGGGGAGGGAATCTGCGCCCGCGCCGACACAGCCTTCAGGCTCCGTATCCGCCGAC
>CAZHHU010000129.1:2681-5409 GCA_964532215.1 uncultured Geminicoccaceae bacterium | reverse complement strand
GCCTGCGACATATGGTCAGCTGCGCCAATCGGTCCTATATCCTGCCTCGAGCCGAGCCGGAGCGGGCTGCCACGGCCGTCGACATCCGGCGCCGATCGCCGCGGCTTCGGCGGCGGCCTCGATGGCGGCGGGCAACACGCGTCTCTCATGGGAGGAAATGGTCCGCACCCACCTCGATTTCCGGCGGCAGAGCCTCGGGCGATGATCGCATGAACGGAGCCTTGCCGGCATCTCCGGAGGCGGCGCGAAGCGGCGGGTTGCCGCCCTGGCAGCGGTTTCTCGAGAGGCTCGGGGACCTGCTCGTCGATCACGAGACGCCGCGTGACCTCGTCGATCACGGTCGGGTCGGCTACTACACGCTGGCCCTCACCCGCTGGATCGCCATCATCGGGCAGCTGTTCACGATCCTCTTCGTCCATTTCTCGCTCGGCATCGAACTTCCCCTCCTGCATCTTCTGCCGGCGGTGGCGCTGAGCGTCGCGCTCAACGTGGTGCTCGGCCTGTCGCTCGGATGGGCGACCCGACTTTCCGAGCCCGCGGCGGGAGGCCTTTTCACCTTTGATCTCCTGCAGCTCGGCTGGCTCCTGTGGTTCACGGGCGGGATCCAGAACCCGTTCAGCGTGCTGCTGCTCGTGCCCGTCGCCCTGGCGGCGGGGCTGCTCGGCCGCCTGTGGACGGTGCTGCTTACCGGCCTCGCCGTCCTGGTCGTCACGCTGCTCGCTCTTCACTCGGGGGGCATGCCCTGGCATGAGGGGACGCTCGAGTTGCCGGAACTTTACCGGGTCGCGGCCTGGGCGGCGCTCACCATCGCCACCGTGCTCGTCTCGGTATACGCGTGGCAGTTCGCGGAGGAGGCCCGCCAGCGCGCGGCGGCGCTCGCGGCGACCCAGATGGAGCTCATGCGCGAGCAGCAGCTCTCCGCCCTCGGTGGTCAGGCGGCGGCGGCCGCCCACATGCTCGGCAGCCCCCTCGCGACGATCAACGTGGTGGCCAAGGAGCTCGTGCGCAGTCTCTCGCCACAGCATCCGCTCTATGAGGATGCGCAGGAGATCCTGAGCCAGGTGGAGCGCTGCCGCGACATCCTCGCGAGCCTCGGGCGGGGCGCCGCGGATCGGGAACTGTCCCGGTTCACGAGGCGTCCGTTCTCGGTCGTGCTGCGGGAGATCGCCGAGGAATGGGGGCAGGAGGGTGTCGCCGTCGAGATCCGGGTCACCTCCCGCGATGGCACGCCCGAGCCCGAGGTCTCGCTGGCGCCGGAGCTCCGCCACGCCCTCGCCAATCTCATCGAGAATGCGATCTCCTTCGCCCGCAGCCGGGTCGACATCACCCTCACGCTCGCCGCCTCGGGCACCACGCTCGAGATTGTCGACGATGGTCCGGGATTCTCGCCCGAAGTCCTCGACTGGCTCGGCGAGCCCTATGTCTCGACGCGGCGCGCACAGGGCGGCATGGGGCTCGGCGTGTTCATCGCCAACACCCTGCTTGCCCGTACGGGCGCAAGACTGCAGTTTGACAATACCCGCCGCGGCGCGCGCGTGCGCCTGTACTGGCCGGGAGACGCCTTGCAGCGGGCCGTCGAGGAGAAGGATCATGAACCCGCAGACGCCTGACGCTCGTCGCGTGGCCGCCGCGCTCGGTCTGGGCTCGGGTAAGGAGGCGCCCGATCTCCTGCTCATCGATGACGACGCGCCACTGCGGCGCACCCTGGAGCGGGCGCTCTCGCGGCGCGGCTTCCGGGTGCATCCGGTGGGAAGCGTGCGCGAGGCCCTCGGCACCGCCTACACGGTCCGCCCCGAATTCGCCGTCGTCGACCTGCGGCTCGAGGACGGCAGCGGCCTCGAGCTCGTCAAGAAGCTGCGCGAGATCCAGCCGCGGATGCGGATCGTCATTCTCACCGGCTACGGCAACATCGCCACTGCGGTGGCGGCGGTCAAGGCGGGAGCGGTCGACTATCTCGCCAAGCCCGCGGATGCGGATGCGGTGGTCAACGCGCTTCTCCACACCGGCACGAGCCTGCCGCCACCGCCCTGCAATCCCATGTCCGCCGACCGCGTGCGCTGGGAGCACATCCAGCGGGTGTTCGAGCAGTGCGGCCGCAATGTTTCCGAGACGGCACGGCGGCTCAACATGCACCGCCGCACCCTGCAGCGCATCCTCAACAAGCGCGCGCCGCGCGAATGACGGAGGAGCGAGGCATGGCCGCCAGCGCAGGGGCATCGCCGGGCAAGCTCCTCTTCGTCGACGACGAGCCGGGCGTGCGGCGCACCTTCGCCCGCCTGCTCGAGCGCGAGGGTTTCGAGGTCCACACCGCGGGGAGCCTGGAGGAGGCCTACGCCGTGCTCGGCGATTTCACGCCGGCCTTCGCGGTCGTGGACCTCAACCTGTCCGACGGGCACGGCATGGAACTCGTGCATGGCCTGCAGGAGGCCTGCCCGGGGATCCGGGTCGTGGTGCTCACGGGCTACGACAGCATCGCCTCCTCGGTGGTGGCGATGAAATCCGGCGCCTGGGGATATCTCGCCAAGCCGGTGGCGATCGAACGGCTCGTCGCTGCCCTGCTCGGCGACCAGGCGGAGCTCGTGGAGGTGGACAGCCGGCCGATGTCGGCCGATCGCATCCGCTGGGAGCACATCCAGCGGGTGTTCGAGCAGTGCGGCCGTAACGTTTCCGAGACGGCACGGCGGCTCAACATGCACCGCCGCACCCTGCAGCGGATCCTGAGCAAGCG
>CAZHHU010000129.1:0-2581 GCA_964532215.1 uncultured Geminicoccaceae bacterium | reverse complement strand
CGGCACGGCGGCTCAACATGCACCGCCGCACCCTGCAGCGGATCCTGAGCAAGCGAGCGCCCCGGCCCTAGCCAGACGGCCCGTTCCGGTCGCAATCACGCACAGCTGCCGCACCGGCACCTTGCGCAGCTCGCGGGCCACCCTGGACCCCAGCTTCAGCCGCGCGCGGGTCGGCATCGATCCCGGGCAGGACGGATCTTCGAAGGCCGATCCCGCCGGCGGACGATGCGCCGCGACGGCGATCACGGAGCGGGTTGCCGGAAGTGATAGCGCGCCCACGGACGGAACGCTGCCGCCCTGCGCATCTCCGCCGTAGACGCGAGCCGCACGCCCGGCGCAGGCGGGGGCAGGCCATTGTCGAACACCGAGCTGGTGTCCTGGCCGAGGAAACCCCCGCGCAGGCCGGGGTCTGCGGGGTGTCAGATCCTTGCGTACGGGGTCCGGGATTTCCTGCGCGCAGGGGGGGGCCGCTGCACGTGCGCCATCTGGCGTGGTGCCACCGGTCCCCCGTGCGCCGGCGGGCTACCCGCGGTCAAAGGGAACGTCTCGGAATACTGTGCGGGATATGCTGAACGGTTCGAGATCGGTCAGCATGACGACGCGTCGAAGGGAACGTAGCGGGATACTTTGAGGGGTGTCTCATGGGTCGGCGGGATCCTCGCCCGCGGAGCTGTTGCGCGCGGTTCGGGGGCGGGCTGCGTCGCCCGCAGGCACGCCGCGCTGCGCGACGCGCGCGGACACTTCGCGGGTTCGGCCGCCCACCTGCGCGGCCCCCGCGTTGCCGCTGCGGCGTGGGGCGATTCGCGTCCGCTGGCGCCGTCCACGCCGTGACGACCGGTTGCTGCGGTTCGTCCTGCAACCTGCGGGCGACCCGCCGGGCCGGGGCGGGGATAGATGGCCTCGAGGCTTCGTCCTGCAGGCATTCGGGCGATCGGCTCTGGGCGGGGGGTGCCGGCCGCGCGACCGGCGGCCCGCGGCGACCTGCGCGCACGGACGTCGGCGACCGGCTCCGTGAAGCCCTTGCTTCCGTTCGGGACGATTTCTTCTGTGGGTACTCCGGTGCTTCTGTGGGCACTCCGGCAGGCGAAGTCCGAGGCCCTCCCGGGAGGAGGCCTCCGTGGTGCACGATGTTCTCGCAGGCGCGTTGCGGGAGCCCGTCAGCTGCGCCCGGCGAGGGTCTCGAAGAGCACGACGTAGCCGTTGCCGGACAGACCGACGGCGATGGCATGGGAGGTGCGCACCTTGCCCGGAGAGACGTAGGTGGCGCTGAAACTGCCGCGGCCGAGGCGGCCTTCGAGGAGTCCCTGCCACATTTCGCGGATGCCCGGTGCGCGCAGGATCATGATGTTGTCGAGGCGGTGGCCGACGGTGGCGCGGGGATCGAGGTTGAGCCACAGGGCGAAAGCGCGGTTGAGCTGACGGATGCGGCGTTCGGCGTCGAGCACGAGGCAGGGCAGCGGGCAGGCTTCGAGCACCCGCGCGAGATCGCGCGAATTGCCGGCGAGGGCGAGCTTCTCGAGCTCCCGCTGCAGCTCTTCACAGCGCATGCGGGCGTGGACGATGCAGAAGGTGCGCAGCGTCGACGCGAGATTCGCCCGCCGCTCACGGCTCGTCGCGATCTCGTTGATCAGCGCACCCAGCCGCATGCGGCGCGAATCCGCGACCTCTCTGAGATAGTCCCAGAACTCCTGCTCGAGCTTGATCGAGGTGCGGACCTCGCCGATGCGCATGGTCTTCCGGATCATGGCCGCACCTCCGCGTCGGGACTGCAACAGCGACACACCATGAGGTTCCTCGATACCAGTTCGCCGTTGAGGTCCGTTTGTGGGGCCTATAGGTTGCGATTCGGTAAACGACCGGTAACCAAGCCGTTAACAGCCGCTCCCGTGCGCGGATACCGGAGGGAAGCGCCATGACCGCAAGCACCGTCGACAGCACGACCATAAGCGCGGCGCCGGAAACCCGGCTTGCCGAGGCAGCTCCGACGCCGGGTGGCGAAAAGGCGCCTCCGGGTACGCCAGGGAAGGGTGAAGTCCGCGTTCCCGAGGCGGCCGCAGGCACGGGCGCCGAACTCGCCCCCGCCCCCGAGGCGGCCCCGCCCGCGGAAACGGCGGCAGAGAAGCAGGCGCCGCAGGCCCCGCCCCAGCCGCTTCTGCCGGAAGTGCCGCAGCCGGGTGCGACGGTCGTTCTCGAGGTCGCACCGGGTCAGGAGGTGATTCTCGCCGATCCGCGCTTTCACCCGAGCGTGGCCGATTACCTCGTCGACGGGGAGGATCTCGTCGTCGTCCTGCAGAGCGGCGGGGTGCTGCGGCTCGAGGGCTTCTTCGCGCACGGAGAGCTGCCGCCGCAGCTCTCGGTCGCAGGCGGTCCCGCAGTGGACGCGACCACGCTGCTCGCCGGTGTGAGTGCGGGCGAAGAGGTGCAGCCTGCGGCCGGACCCGCGCCTGCGGCCGGTCCGGCGCACGGTGGCGGTGCGGGGTTCGCGGCCTTCGACGCCGGCAGCATCGGCGGCGGTCTCGAGGACACGGGCCCGCAGCCCCCGACCGAGATCGGATTCGGCGCTCCCGAATTTGGTGGTCTG
>CAZHHU010000128.1:0-5423 GCA_964532215.1 uncultured Geminicoccaceae bacterium | reverse complement strand
GGCACCGCGGCCACGGCGTTGTATTCGCGATCGAGCTCCTCCTGGGTGGTGAAGTCGCGATAGAGCTTCATCCTCCTCCCCCGTCTGTAAGAAAGTTTACATATTCTGGGGCTTTGTGCTAAGATTGGTGAGGAGCGGACGGTGTGCAGGGCGATGGGTCATGGTTCCGGATCCCCGCTGGCTTGGCCTCAACGAGCGGCAGAGCGAGATCGTGCGGCTGGTGCGGGAGGCGGGCTTCGCCTCCATCAAGAGCCTCGCGCGCCGCTTCGGCGTCTCCCACCAGACCATCCGCCGCGACATCATCGAGCTCAGCCGGCGCAATCTCGTCGAACGCTACCACGGCGGCGCCGGCCTGCCCACCGGGCGCGACCGGCTCGCCTATGCCAACCGCCGCATCCGCCACGCCGCCGAGAAGCTGCGCATCGCCCGCGCGGTGGCCCGCGACATCCCGAACGGAGCGTCGCTGTTCATGGACATCGGCACCACCACCGAGGCGGTGGCGGAGGCGCTGTTGCGCCACCGCGGGCTGAGGGTGATCACCAACCACATCGGCATCGCCTGGCTGTTCTGTGAGCGCACCGACTTCGAGATCGTGCTCGCAGGCGGCATGGTGCGCAACCGCGACCGGGCGATCCTCGGCGCCACCGCCGCCGAGTTCCTGGAGGGATTCCGTGTCAGCTATGGCATCTTTGGGGTCGGCGCCATTGATGAGGACGGCAACCTCCTCGATTTCGACTACCGGGACGTGCGGGTGTCGCGGGCGGCCATGGCCATCTGCCGCCACCGCATCGTGGTGGCCGACCACAGCAAGTTCCGCGACGACGCCATGATCCGCCTCGGCCACCTGCGCGATCTCGACAGCCTCTACACCGACGCGCCGCCCCCCGAACCGCTGCGCTCGCACATCGAGCGGGCCGGGGTGCGGCTGGTGGTGGCGGCCGAGGAGGAGGAAGCGGCGCCTGAGCGGGCCTTGACACCCGTTTGAACGCTTTGTTACCAGCTGTGAGCGGGATCGCTCAAAGGGCGGGACGAGGGGGACGGCGACCGGTCGTGAGCGTCATCGAGCTTCGGGAGGTGAGCAAGGTCTGGCACGACACCGTCGCCGTCGACGGCATCTCCTTCCGCGTGCCCAAGGGCAGCTTCTGCGTGCTCCTGGGCCCTTCCGGATGCGGCAAGTCCACCACGCTGCGCATGATCGCAGGGCTCGAGGAGGTCACCCGCGGGCGCGTCTTCATCGACGGCCGCGACATGACCGAGGCGCCGCCGGCGGCCCGGCGGGTGGCGATGGTGTTCCAGTCCTATGCGCTCTTTCCGCACCTCAACGTGCGCGAGAACATCCTCTTCGGCCTCAAGGTGCGGCGGGTGCCGCGCCCCGAGCGCGAACAGCGGCTGTTGCGGGTGGCGAAGCTGGTCGGCCTCGCCGATCTCCTCGACCGCAAGCCGGCGCAGCTCTCGGGCGGCCAGAGGCAGCGGGTGGCCTTGGCCCGTGCGATCATCAGCGAGCACCCGATCTGTCTCATGGACGAGCCGCTCTCCAACCTCGATGCCCAGTTGCGCCACGAGATGCGGGTCGAGATCCGCGCGCTGCAAGAGCGCCTCGGCATGACCGTGGTCTATGTCACCCACGATCAGAGCGAGGCCATGAGCATGGCCGACCGCATCCTGCTCATGCGGGCGGGGCGCATCGTCCAGGACGGCACACCCAAGGAGCTCTACGAGCGGCCGGCCCATCTCTTCGTCGCCGCCTTCATCGGCACGCCGCCCATGAACCTCCTGGAGCTCGCGGACGGCCGCGCGGGGGCGGTGATCCGCGGCACGGAGACGCCGTTGCTGGCGGGTCGCGGCGAGGGTCTCGTGCTCGGCGTGCGGCCCGAACATCTCAGGCTCGAGGAGGGCGAGGGCCTGCCGGTGGAGCTGATCGCCGCCGATTATCTCGGTGCCGATACCATCGTCATGGCGCGCATCGGCGACCAGCGGCTTGCCGTGCGCGTGCCCGGCCATGTGCGGGTGCGAGCGGGAGAGCGGGCCCGCGTCCGTTGGCCCCGGGGCGCGATGCATCTCTTCGATCGCACGACCGGCGAACGCCTCGCGCTGCCCGAGGCGGCGGAGGCAGAAGCCGCCGCCAGTTGAGGTGAACCGAGCAAGGGAGGCGACCATGCGGACAGGATGGCCACGACGTCTCTTCGCCGCCGCGGCGGGATTGGGCCTCGCCCTTCTCGCCACCGGCGCCGCCGAGGCCCAGAAGATCAAGCTCACCATGTACTATCCGGTGGCGGTCGGCGGGCCGCTCACCAGGATCGTCGACGATCTGGTGGCCGATTTCGAGGCCGCCAATCCGGACATCGAGGTCGAGGCGATCTACGCCGGCAACTACAACGACGCCCGCATCAAGGCCCTCGCCGCGCTCAAGGCCGGCGAGCCGGCGCAGCTGTCGGTGATGTTCTCGATCGACCTCTTCGAGCTCATCGAGCAGGACGCCATCGTCCCCATCAGCGACCTCGTCGGCGAGGCGGATCGCGGCTGGCTCGAGAGCTTCTATCCCGCCCTCATGGCGAACGGCACCGCCCTCGGCAAGGTGTGGAGCGTGCCCTTCCAGCGCTCCACCATCGTCATGTACTACAACAAGGACGCCTTCCGCGAGGCCGGGCTCGATCCCGAGCGTCCCCCGCAGAACTGGGAGGAGCTCGTGGAGATGGGCCGGATCCTCACCAAGCGCGACGGCGAGCGGGTCGAGCGCTGGGGGCTCATGATCCCCTCCACCGGCTATCCCTACTGGATGTTCCAGGCGCTCGCGATCCAAAACGGCCTCGAGCTCATGAACCGCGAGGGCAACGAGACCTACTTTGACGCCCCCGAGGCCGTCGAGGCGCTGGAGTTCTGGGTCGCCCTCGGCCGCGAGTACGGCATCATGCCGGAGGGAACCATCGAGTGGGGGACCCTGCGGCAGAACTTCCTCGAGCAGAAGACCGCCATCATGTGGCATTCCACCGGCAATCTCACGGCGGTGCGCAACAACGCCCGCTTCGACTTCGGGGTCGCCATGCTGCCCGCCAACAAGCGCCGCGGCTCCCCCACCGGCGGCGGCAACTTCTACATCTTCAAGCAGACGAGCCCGGAGGAAAAGCAGGCGGCGCTCAGGCTCATCCGTTTCCTCACGAGTCCCGAGAAGGCCGCCGAATGGAGCATCCGCACCGGCTACATCGCCACCCGCCCCGACGCTTGGGAGACCCCGGCGATGCGCGAGTATGTGAAGGGCTTCCCCTACCAGCTGGTGGCCCGCGACCAGCTCGCCTTCGCGGTGGCGGAGCTCGCCACCTTCCAGGCGGGGCGGGTGCGCAAGGCGCTGGATGACGCCATCCAGGCCGCGCTGACCGGCGCCAAGAGCCCGGAGCAGGCGCTGCGCGACGCCCAGCGGACGGCGGAGCGGCTGCTGCGGCGCTATCGCTGAGCGCGACGGGGATGAGCCGCGGGCGCATCCTCACCCACGTCTACGGATGGCTGCTGCTCCCGCCGGCAGCCATCCTTCTCCTCACCTTCACCCACTACCCCACCCTCGCCACCCTCTGGCGCAGCTTCTACACCCCGGCCACCGCCTTCCGGCCGGCCGCCTTCGTCGGCCTCGAGAACTACCGCTTCATGCTCGAGGACGAGGTGTTCTGGCAGGTGGTGGAGAACAACATCCTCTTCGCCGTCGGCACCATCCCGGCCAGTATCGCGCTGGCCTTGCTCATGGCGGTGTGGGTGAACGGACGGCTGCCGGCGCGGGCGCTCGTGCGCATGGCCTATTTCACCCCCACCGTGCTGCCGATGATCGCGGTGGCCAACATCTGGCTGTTCTTCTACACGCCGGAGATCGGCCTCGTCGACCAGCTGCTCGGCGCGCTCGGTCTGCCCACCCGCAACTGGCTCGGCGATCCCGACACGGTGCTGTGGGCGATCGTGGTGATGACGGTGTGGAAGGAGGCGGGCTTCTTCATGATCTTCTATCTGGCGGCTCTGCAGTCGATCCCGCCCGAACTCGAGGAGGCGGCCCGGCTCGAGGGGGCGGGCCGCTGGCACTACTTCCGACGGGTGGTGTTCCCGCTGCTCATGCCCACCACCCTCTTCGTGCTGGTGAACGCCGTCATCAACTCCTTCAAGCTGGTCGACCAGCTCTTCATCCTCACCAAGGGCGGGCCCGACAACGCCAGCGCCCTGATCCTCTACTACATCTATGAGACCGCCTTCAGCTTCTTCGACGAATCCTACGCCGCGACGCTGACCGTGGTGCTGCTCGCGGTGCTCGCTCTGCTCTCCATCGGCCAGTTCGTGATCCTGGACCGGCGCATCCACTACCGATGAGCGGGCGGCAACCTCGGTTCGACCCCTGGCAGGCTGTGGAGGTGGCGGCCGCGTGGCTGCTCGCGATCCTGTGGCTGTCGCCGCTGCTCTATGCATTCTGGGCGGCCTTCCACCCGCCCGAATACGCCACCCGCTTCGAGCTGCTCGCGCCGCTGACCCTCGCCAACTTCGCCGAGGCTTGGTCGCAGGCACCCTTCGCCCGCTACTTCCTCAACACCTTCCTGCTCGTCACCAGCATCCTCGTCGCGCAGTTCCTGCTCTGTACCCTCGCCGCCTACGCCTTCGCCCGCTTCAACTTCGCCGGCCGCGACATCGCCTTCGCCCTCGTGCTGGTGCAGCTCATGGTGATGCCGGAGGTGTTGATCGTCGAGAACTACCGCACCATGAGCCGGCTCGGGCTGGTCGACACCATCCTCGGCATCGGCCTGCCCTATATGGCGAGCGGCTTCGGCATCTTCCTGCTGCGCCAGACCTTCAAGACCATCCCCAAGGAGCTCGAGGAGGCGGCCCGCATCGAAGGCTGTTCCCATCTCCAGGTGCTGCTCAAGGTCTATGTGCCGCTCGCGCGCCCCACCTATCTCGCCTACGGGCTGGTGTCGGTGAGCTACCACTGGAACAACTTCCTGTGGCCGCTCGTGGTCACCAATTCGGTCGAATCGCGGCCGCTCACGGTGGGGCTCGCCATCTTCGGCGCCCCGGAATCCGGCATCGACTGGTCGATCATCTCGGCCGGCACCCTGCTCGCGGTGGCCCCACTCCTGATCGCCTTCCTGCTCTTCCAGCGCCAGTTCGTGCAAAGCTTTATGTACGCCGGCATCCGCTAGGGCGTGCGGGTGCCGAGACGAAGCCGCCACCACCGCGCCTTTGACGGTGCTGCGATGCTCTGCGTCGGTGCGTATGCTGGCTCACCACTGAGCCGGCGACGAACCCAGCATTTGGCACGCTCAGCCTTGAACGCGCCGCGGCGGCGTGTTCACGTGGGAAATCACCGAGTTCCGACTCCGGTGCCCTCGCTCTTCAGGACGCCGAGCCGACCTCGCGCTCGCGGTCGCTGTGGATGAAGAGCGGCCGCGCCCGCCCCT
>CAZHHU010000127.1:2968-5484 GCA_964532215.1 uncultured Geminicoccaceae bacterium | reverse complement strand
ACAACAACGGCAAGACGGTGGATTTCCGCAACGTCATCCTGATCATGACCACCAACGCCGGTGCCGCCGACATGAGCAAGCCGGCCATGGGTTTCGGCCGCACCACCCGCGAGGGCGAGGACACCGAGGCCATCAAGCGGCTGTTCACCCCCGAGTTCCGCAACCGCCTCGATGCCGTCATCGCCTTCCGCGCGCTCACCCCCGAGATCGTGCGCTCGATCGTCGACAAGTTCGTGCGCGAGCTCGCCGCCCAGCTCGCCGACCGTCGGGTCCATATCGAGGTCGATGAGAAGGCGCGGGCCTGGCTCGCGGAACGGGGCTACGACCCGCTCTATGGTGCACGGCCGCTCGCACGCGTGATCCAGGAGCACATCAAGCGGCCACTCGCCGATGAGCTGCTGTTCGGCCAGCTCGCCAAGGGCGGCAAGGTCGTGGTGACCATCGAGGACGACCGACCCGCGTTCCGCTTCCATCCCGCACCGCCGCGCGGCCGGCGCCGCGAGGGGCGCGATCTTTCCGAGCCGGTGGCCTGAGCGGGCCTATCCGCCTTCGACATCAGCTGGCGGGAGCGCTGCCCGCCGCGGGGTTGCGCTTCCGCTTCGGATGTGCTAGGGAGGATGCGATTCTTCGCAGAAGCTCGCGTGCGCAGGGAGGAGCGGCGATGCGTAAATTGATACTCACGGTGGCGGTGCTCGGCTTTGCGGCCTTTGCCTGGAGCCCGTCGGCCTCCGCCTGGAGCGTGACGGCGAACGACGACATTTTCCTGATGAAGCGGATCTCGCCGAAGAAGGTGAAGGTCTGGCTCAACAACAAGAAGATCGGCGTTTTCAAGATCAAGAAGGGGAGATTCTACTTTAATATCTCGGCCCACCGCCTGCTTAAGAACGACTTCGGCAAGAGGCGGTACATCGCCCTCGTGAAGGAACATCCCCAGAAGGGCGTCAAGATCGTCAAGGTCAAAAAGAAGAAGGGACGGGTCAAGTACATACGGCTTTGCGTCAAGAAGTGGTTCGTGTCCAAGAAGCGGTCGAAGCGGATCCACTTCGCCTATCTCCTCAAGAGCAAGAAGTGGAAGAAGGCGAAGGACATCGGCTTCGTGTTCAAGAAAGTCGCGAGCCCGTCCTGACAACGGAAAGCACGGGATCGCGCGTTCGCAGGCGGCCGCTCTCGCGCGGCCGCTGTCGTCTCGCATGACCGGCGATGACGAGGTTGTTCCTCGCCATCCTCGGCGTTCTCCTCGTCACCCTCGCCCTTCCGCGCTTCATGGCCTATGTGAGCCTTGCCCCCGGCGTGCCCGCAACGCGCCTCGTGCTCGAGGGGGCGCGGCTCACCCCGGAAGGCTACGCGCGCGCGATCCGAGCGCATGAGCGGGCGCTTTCCTGGCTCGATCACGGGCGCATTCGCGCCGAGCTCGGCAGCCTGCTCCTGCTCCGGGCCATGCGCGAGAACGATCTCGAATACCTGCTCGACTGGGAGCGGGGGAAGGCCGAGGCGCTCCAAGGGCTCGCCCGCGAGCCCGTGAACGACACCGCCTGGCTCGTCCTCGCCCAGGCCGCGGCCGAGGAGGGCGACCGCGAGACGCTTCTCGCCGCGCTCCACTGGGCGGTGCGCTCCGATCCCTACGACCCGGACAACGCCCATATCCGCATCGGCCTCGCACTGCCGGTGTGGGAACAGCTCGACCTCAGAACCCGTGCTGCCCTCGAGGCCGATCTCGCAGCCCTTCTGCGCCGCGATGCCGTCGCGCTCGCCCGCGCGCTCGCGGCCGTCGGCCGTCTCTATCTGCTCGAGCTCGTCGTCGACGCGCGCCCCGAACTCCGCGAGGCCTACGAGCGCGCCCTCGCCCGCCTCGCCGTCGAGCCGTCCCCCCTCGCGGACAGTGGAAGTTCGTGATGAGTAAGCGGGTCCTTCCTGTCCTCGCCGCCTCCCTCCTCGCCCTGACTGCGGCCATCTCCGCCCATGCGCTGACCGTCAAGGAATACCTGGAAATCGCACGCGGCGAGAACCCGAACGCAGCGCCGGAAGTCCTGCTCGTCTATGTCTGGGGCGTGGCGGACGGTCTCGAGAGCGCGAACGAGGTCGCCAGGGCCACCACGGGCAGCCCCCTCTACTGCCCGCCGGGAGGCGAGCTCAGCTTTTCGGTGGAAACCTTCAAATCGATGATCGATCGCGAGATCCTGCGGCTGGAGCGTGAGGAACAGGCGTTCGAAACGCTCTCCGCCGACATGCCCATCGGCATCGTGGCGCTCAAGATGCTGAGCGAGCGCTACCCCTGCCCGTGAGCCGTCATCACAAAGGCGTGAATACCGCAGCGGACAGCGCACCGCCCTTCCACCACTTCAGCGGTCGCTTATATGTCTGGAACGTGAAAACGGGGAGCGGAAGCCATGGAGAAGAACGTCGGTACCGTCGACCGGGTGATCCGAATCGTCGTCGGTCTGCTGCTGATCTCGCTGGTGTTCTGGGGCCCGCAGACGAACTGGGGCTGGATCGGGCTCATCCCGCTGATTACCGGA
>CAZHHU010000127.1:0-2868 GCA_964532215.1 uncultured Geminicoccaceae bacterium | reverse complement strand
CGGATTCCCGACGTCACCGTGGGCTTTTCCGGATCATAGGGAACGGCGTTCTTGTTGCAGGTGATGTTCGCGCGGCCGAGCGCCTGCTCGGCGGCGTTGCCCCGGACGCCCTTCGGCCGCAGGTCGACGAGCATGAGGTGATTGTCCGTACCCCCGGTCACGATCGCGAGGCCCCGCTCCACCATGACGGCGGCGAGAGTGCGGGCATTGTCGAGTACGCGGCGGATGTACAGCTTGAACTCCGGACGGAGCGCCTCGCCGAAGGCCACCGCCTTGGCGGCGATGACATGCATGAGCGGGCCGCCCTGGAGGCCGGGGAACACGGCCGAATTGATGCGACGGGCGAGTTCCTCGTCGTCGGTGAGGATGAGCCCGCCCCGCGGCCCGCGCAGCGTCTTGTGGGTCGTGCTGGTGACCACATGGGCATGCGGGAAGGGCGAAGGATGCAGACCGGCGGCGACGATGCCCGCGATATGGGCCATGTCGACCATGAGCCAGGCACCGACGGCGTCCGCGATCTCGCGGAAGCGGGCAAAGTCGATGATGCGCGAGTAGGCCGAGGCGCCGGCGATGATGAGCTTGGGGCGATGCTCCTCGGCGAGCCGCGCGACCTCCTCGTAGTCGATGCGTCCATCCTCGCGCCGGACACCGTAATGAACCGCCCGGAACCATTTGCCCGAGAGCGCCGGCCGGGCGCCATGGGTGAGGTGCCCGCCGGCGGCGAGGTCCATGCCCAGGATCGTATCGCCCGGCTGCAGCAGCGCGAGCATGACCGCCCCGTTCGCTTGTGCGCCCGAGTGCGGCTGCACGTTCGCGAAGCGGCAGCCGAAGAGACGGGTCGCCCGCTCGATCGCGAGCCGTTCGGCAACGTCCACGAACTCGCAGCCGCCGTAGTAGCGCCTGCCGGGGTATCCCTCGGCGTATTTGTTCGTGAGCACCGAACCCTGCGCCTCGAGCACCGCGCGGCTTACGATGTTCTCGCTCGCGATCAGCTCGATGCGCTCGCGCTGGCGCCGCAGTTCCGCGACGATGGCCTCATGGACCTCGGGGTCACGGGTCGCGAGCGATTCGGCGAAGAATCCGCTGTCCGGCGACGTCTCGTCCTGTCGCACAGTCCGCTGCGCCATCGGGAACTCCTCGGAAAAGGCGGGGTCGATGGGACGGCGAGCGCGAGATAGGACGATTCCTGCGCTCGGGCAATCGGCCGCGCGGCTCAGCCCTCGCCCACCGACTGCCGCCGATCGCGCTTCGCCGCCCAGCGTTCGAGACGGCGGCGCATCCGTCGCAGGTGACTGCCCGGCCAGTAATGCCGCCCGCATGCGGGACAGCGGGTGAAGGGACCGGCGCCTGTGCGCGCCGGCTCCGGAATCGCGTGCCCGGGAGGCGATGGCAGCCGCTCGAGTCGCGCATTGTCGACGAGACAGCGGGTAAACGGCGCGCGCAGCCAGTCGACGCCACAGTGGTCCCGGAGCCAGACGGCCTGGGTGTCGATGTCGGCCATCGGCAGCCGCATGGCGGTCGCATCCTCCTCGGCAAGCCGTCGGTCGCAGGTGAGGAGCAGGCGCGCTTCTTCCCGCGCACGGCGCAGGATTGCGCCGTCGGCAAGCTGCGGTGCCGCGAGCGCCGCGTCATACCCCGCGGCACGAAGCCAGCGGGCGAGCCGACCGAGCATGGCATCGCAGAGAAAGCGCTCCGATCTCACCGCCCCGCCCATCTCCGGACTTCCCCATCGAAGCCCCTGAAGCGCCTCACGCGGAAAGCTGGGAAAGGCCGGGACGCGTCGCCAGTGCCCGCCTGACGAGGAGTTCGACCCGCTCCCGCTCGCCGCCGACGAGCGGCAGCCGCGGCCGCCGCACCCATTCCCGGCCCGTGCCCGCAAGCTCATTCACGAGCTTGACCGCCTGCACGAGCTTCGGGCCGCGGTCGAGATGAAGCAGCGGCATGAACCAGCGAAGCAGCGGCCGCGCCTCCGCCACGCGCCCCTCCGAGGCGAGATCGAACAGCCGCACGGCCTCGATGGGGAAGGCGTTCACGAGCCCGGACACCCAGCCCACGGCACCGCTGAGGACGTTCTCGAACACGAGATCGTCGACGCCGCAGAAGAGCAGAAAGCGCTCTCCGAATGCCACGATCATGTCCGTAAGGCGCCGGCTGTCATGGGAGGAATCCTTGATCGCGACGATGTTCGCGATGCCGGCGAGTGGCTCGAGCGCGGCGGGATCGAGGTCGGTGCGGTAGGCCACCGGATTGTTGTAGACCATGATCGGAAGCGGCGTGGCCGCGGCGACGGCGGCAAAATGCTCGGCCGCTTCCCGTGCGTCCTGCTCCGCGGCCAGCGCCGGGAGCACCATGAGCCCGTCCACACCCGCAGCCATGGCCTCCCGTGCCGCCGCGCAGGCGAACGCGGTGGTGAATTCGGCGATTCCCGCGAGCACGGGCACGCGCCCGTCCGCGACCTCCACCACCGCCTCCAGGATGCGCCGTTTCTCGCCAGCCGAAAAACACGTATTCTCGCCGATCGTGCCGAGGGCGACAAGTCCGCCACAACCCGCATCGATCATGAGCTCGGCGTGCCGACGCGTGGCGTCGAGATCGAGGCTTCCGTCCTCATGCAGCTCGGTCGTCAGGGCCGCGAACACACCTCGCCAGGCGACCGCCATCTCCCATCTCCCCTTGCGCCCGACATCACTCTAGCACGGCTGCGGGGCGGCGCCCGAGGGATCGCAGGAGAGCCGGGAGCGAAGATGGAGAAACCGCTCACGGTTGGGGCAGAAGTCCGGCACCCCCTCGGGACGCGCGAGCCAGCGCCGGCAGCGGCGGCGGGTGCGACAGCCGTAGCAGAGGAGATCGGCGGCGACGAGTTCGCTC
>CAZHHU010000126.1:0-5589 GCA_964532215.1 uncultured Geminicoccaceae bacterium | reverse complement strand
TCGAGCCCCTCGAGCACGCGCACCGCGAGAACCCAGAGATCGGTGCAGAGCTGATCGAGCGGGGCGCTCTCGCAGTCGCCCTTCTGCCGCAGTACCGCGGTCAGCTGATCGAAGGCCTCCTTGAACCGCTCCTGGCCCGCGAGGGCGAGGGCGAGCAGGTATCCCGCGGCATGGCGCTCCCCGAAGTCGGGGTTCGCGTACGCCCGGCGCAGCGGCTCCACCGCATCCGCCGGACGCCCGAGCTGGAGATAGGTGAGGCCGAGATGGAAGGACGCGGCCGGATGCTCGGGCGAGATCCGCGTCGCCCGAAGGAGATCGGCAAGCGCCTCGTTCGGGCGATCGAGCTGAAGATAGGTAAGCGCCCGCACCATCCGCAGGGCGAAGTTGTCCGGATCCGCCACCAGCGCGCGGCCGTAGTACGCGAGTGCCTTTTCGAAATCGCCGCGCTTTTCCGCGCTTTCCGCCCACCGCACGTAGGTTTCGACGATGCGCTCGATGCCGGCCCTGGCCCGTTCATTGTCCGGATCGAGCGCAAGGACCGCACGGTAGCGCGAGAGCGCAGAATCCTTCTCCGGCGTCGTCAGCTTCTTCTCCCGGAACAGCTGCTCCGCCTCCTCGAGCAGCAGCGCCACCGCGTCCCGCTTCTCGCGCCCGGACCGCCCGGGCTCCGCTTTGCCGGCGGGCTTCTTCGATCGCGGCTCTTCCTCCGCGCGTGCAAGCACCTTCGATTCGGCGCCGGGTTGCGGCCTTTCCGTGGCCAGCGGCGTGCGGGGTTCGCCGATGCGGCGATCGATGGCGATTTCGCGGCCCTCGCGGTTGATGTCGAGGACCGTCTCCCGCCCGGCTTCGATGCGCACATCCTCGATCACGAGCGGCTCGACCGCCGCCACCTCGACCCGGTAGATGCCGGCGGGAAGTTCGATCGCTCCGCCGTCGATGGTGCCGCGCGCGATGGTGGTGCCGAGCAGATCCTTGACCTCATAGGGCGCCTTCAGCGCCTGCTCGAGCGCGGCTTCGAGCCCGGCCGCGCTGTCCGCCGTGTAGAAGCCGCCGCCCGTGCGCGCCGCGAGATCGGCGAGAAACTCCCGGACCTCCGTCTTGTCGATGTCGAAGCCGACGATGTTGACCCTGATATCGAGCCCCGCCGCCAGGAGCTTCTCGATCACCGCCGGAGGATAGTCGGGATCGGCAGGCTTCGGCGAACAGGTCTCCTCGCCGTCGGTGATGAGCACGACGATCTTCCTGCCCGGCGCATCGCCGAAATCCTCCGCCACCTTCCTCAGCGAGAGGCCGATCGGGGTCTGGCCGCGCGGCTGCAGCGAATCGACGAAGGCCGCAAAGCGCTCCTTGTCCACGCGCGCGAAGGGTACGACGAGCTCGCTGTCCGTGCAGCTCCGCCGCTTCGGCTTGCGCGGATAGCGATGGCCGTAGACGCGAAGGCCGATCCGGATATCGTCGGGAAGGGTGCGCACGAGGCGCTTGAGCACCGTCTTCGCGGTGTTCATCTTGCGCACGCCATCCGCATCCTTGCCGCGCATCGAACCCGAGGCGTCGAGGATGAACAGGATCTTGTCCGGCGTCCCGACCCCGGCGATGCGCTCGCCGGTCTGCCGCAGCACGAGCCGACCGCTGCCGGCCTCCGGCATGAAGGAGAAGCGGTAGCGGGTGCCGGTGCGGAGATCCCGTGCGATCCGGGCATAGAGCCGCTCGAGCCCGGCCGAGGAAGGGGTGGCGAGCATGCGGCCACCCGTGGCCCGCGCCCAGAAATCGAGCATGCGCGCCGGCGTGGTGCCCACGCTGTCGACGTAGCGCGACATCCCCTCACCGAGAGCAATGGCATAGAAGCGGATGCCGGCCCTGGTCAGACGGTCGAAGACCGTACCCGCCTCCCCTTTGCCGGATTGGCTGTCCGCACCGTCGGAGAGCAGCACGATGGCCCGGTTCCCCGGATGATCGGCGAGCAGATCGATCGCCTCGAGCATCGCGTCGTAGAGCGCCGTGCCACCTTCCGCATTCAGCTGCGCGGCGGCGCTTCTGCGGAGCGCATCGCGGTCGGCGGTGAAGTCCCGAACCCTGTTGACCGTCGAGGAGAAGGTCACGAGCGCGACCTCCTCCTGCTCGGTCATGCCGGCGAGAAAGCGCTCCACCGCTGCGCGTGCATCCGGCATGCTGCTCCGCATGCTGCCGCTCACGTCGACGACGACGACGATCCGTGTCCTGGGCTCGAACAGACGCAGCAGATAGGTGCCCGGCGCCAGCCTCATCGTCCCCTCGAAGCGCGCACGGCTGCGGTCGGGGGCGAAGGCGAAGAGCGCGCGGCCACCCTTGTCTTCGATTTCGAGCCGCGTCTTGAGCAGAGGCCGGCCCTCGAGAAGGAAGCGGTACGGAGCCGGCTCGGTTCCGGACAGCCCGAGAAGGTAGTGGTCCCGCTCCCCGAGGGGTGCGATCGTCCCGGCGACGCTTCGCCCGGCCTCGACGATCTGCGCCGCGGCCGGCTCGTCGTTGGGCTCACGCTCCTGCACCGCGGCCTCGAAGCCCTCCTCTGCCCGTGCCTCGACCCCGCCGCCACGCTCCGCACGGAAACTGTCGAGAGCACGGGCGAGCACCGAACGGTAGCCCGGGCGCTTCGCTTCGATGACCCGGAGCTCACCGAGCGTGAGGTATCGGGGATTGAACCCCTCCACCATCGAGACTTCGAGATAGCGGGCCGCGATCGGCCGGTCGAAGGTGATCCGCCATACGGGCTCATCGGCCGGCGCTTCGAATCTGCCCACGAGTTCGAGATCGGCCAGGGGATTCTCGGAACGGGTTGCGCGGATCTTCACGACCCTGGGGCGCTGGTCGGCGTCGCGCGGCACGAGTTCGACCGCCGCGATCTCGGCCACGGCGTTGCCGGCGAAGGCGAGCAGGAACTTCTGCGGCCAGGTCCAGCCCGAATCCGCGCCCCAGACGCTTCCGGGCTCGCCGTCGAAGAGATGGCCGACATACCCCTCGCCGTCATGGTACTGAGAGCTGTAGTCCACCACGGCACCGCCGAGCTCGGGCCGCGCGATGTTGATCTCGCGGTCCGCGAGCACCGAGCGGGTCGTGTCCAGGGAGGGATCCTCGTAGACCTCGATCTCGCCGAGCTGGAGCCGGTTTCCGCCGTAATTGTCGAGGAAGCGAAAACGCAGGAAGCGGGCGGAGACAGGCTCATCAAAGCGGAACGTCTGCCGCAGCGGCCGGTTCCGGAGCTCTCCCTCATGCACCTTGTGCCAGCTGCTGCCATCCTCGCTGGCCTCGATCTCGAAGCGATGCGGCCGGTTCGCGGCATCGCCGCGGAAATCGGTATCGAGAATGCCCCCCTCCAGATATTTGAAGCTCGGATCGAGGCCCACGCCGATCACGCGTGCGGGGCGACCGCCGGCGAGCCGGAGGTCGATCTCCACGGGCCAGGTGGGATTTTCGGGGGTGGTGAAACCGAGGGATCCATGCGTGCCGTAGTACGGACCGGCCACGAGGCCGTCGATGAGGCGCCGCGCCGACCAGCCCTCCTGCTGCTCCTCGGCCGAGACCCTCACGATCTCTCCGCCGAGCACGGCGAGCGCGAGATTGGCCCCGAGCGGCACGGTTTCCTGCGGCGGCACCTCGAGCACCGAGGGCACCTCCGTCGACGGCTCTTCGATGATCGCGATCTCGTCGACCCCCTCCGCGCCGCCGTCGCGCGGATCGGGAATGACGACGACGCGGACGAAACGGGCCACCGCGGGCTCGAAGGCGATGCGGCGCCATGCCTCGTCGGCAGGCGGCAGAAGCCTTTCCGCGACGGGGGTAAAGGGCCCCTCCTCGCGGTCCGCGATCTCGATCCGCACCCGGCCCGGCCAGTCGATATCCTCGAGATGGAGCCGGACCTCACCGATCCGCGCCCGCTTGCGGCCGAAGAAGCCGAAGAGGAACCTCGCCTCCTCGACATCGAACTGCACCGACTGCCAGTCCACGCGCCCGTCATGGAGCTCCCCGGCCGTGCCTTTCACGAGCTCCGGATGCGCGAGCACGGTGCCGCCATTGGCGATGAGGGCGATGTTGCGTCTGGGATCGGGCGCGTCACTCGCGGTCGCGATGAGGCGCGGAAGGCGGGGCTCATAGCCCGCAACTTCGGCCTCGAAGATGCGAACCCCGCTCACCCAGATGCGGTCCGAACCCCGCGGCTCCTCGAGGCGGAGCATGACATAGCGCGCGGCGCGTGGGGGGAAGACGAAGAGAGGCTTCTCCTCCATTGGCACCTCGAAGGTGCCGGCAGACTCGAAACCGCGATCGGGTCCCTCGATGGAGGTCAGGATTTCGATCCGCGTCGGGATGCCCTCATCGGTATCGAGAAGCAGCTGCACGGCGTCGATCGCGAACGCGCGATCCTCGAGAAAGCCGAACACGAGCTCCGCTTTCTGCGCACCCGGCTTGCCGCCCCACCAGCTCGAGGAATCCCCGTCGATGAGATGAAAGGGCGGTCGATCGTCGTCGCCCGAGGGCGGCCGCGCCGCGATCACCCGCCCGCCATGCCCGGCCCAGACGATATCGTGCCGGAGCACCGGTACGTGATCGCGGCTCCAGACTTCCAGTTCCTCGATCTTGAGCGCTTCCACGCCGGGCGATCCGGAAAGCGCGGTGACGCGGAGCCCTCTGAGGGGCAGGCGCGCAAGAAGCAGATCCACCGCCCCACCTGCGGACTCCTGCCTCTGCTCCGCGAGAATTCGCCATTCCTGGCCATCCGGCGTGCCCTCGATGCGAAGGAAATAGCCGCCGGCCTCGGGGGTGCGCAGCACGAGACGCAGCCGCTCGACCGACCAGGGGCGCCTGAACCGTATGGTGACGGGCTGGTCGAGCCCCGCGCGGGTCACGGGCGCATCGGGACCGACCTTGCCGTCGCGGAGCGCCTCGTGTCCATCGGCCGCCTCGATCGAGGCCACCACCGGGGCGAGGGGAAGGATGTTGTGCAGCTCCGGCCGGAACGGCGGAAGCTGCGGCACCTCGTCGGGATACGCGGGCGCTGGGGCAGTCGCCGGGCGGGATCCGGAGGCGGCCGCTTCCGCGACCGTCGCTTCGCCCGGCCCGGCTGGACCGAGCCCGCTGCCTCGCTCTGGGACGGACGGTGAGGCGGGCTGTCCCGCTGGAGCTTCAGCCGCTCTCCCTGTTTCCGCCGCGGAGGCCGCGGGCGGGCCGACGGCGAGGCGTACGCTTTCGCCCTCGAGCGTGGCGACGAAGCGGGCGGGCACCGCGGTTTCGGGGACCGCGAAGACGAGCTCGAACATGACCGCTTCGGCAGGGCCGATGGTAAGCGGCCCCCACCAGGAATCGACCACGTCCTGAGAGAGCGGATCCGGCGCGCGAAGGCTCCCGTCCCGGAGCTCGAGCCGGAAGGCATCCTGGGCGGCATCGAGCTCGAGCGGCGCGGCGGTATCGTCGCGGGCATAGGCTCCGCGAAGGACGACGAAGATCTCGCCTTCGGCCGGCGCCTCGCCAAGCTTCTCACGCACCCGTTCGTAGCTCTGGAGAAACAGCGTGCCGGCGCCGACCCGAGCGTTCATCTCGAGCGGAACCGGCTCCGCCCGGGAC
>CAZHHU010000125.1:0-5620 GCA_964532215.1 uncultured Geminicoccaceae bacterium | reverse complement strand
GCGGTTGGCGTCGTCGTTCTCGTTGTAGGGGATGAGCGAGGCCGCCACCGAGACGAGCTGCTTGGGCGACACGTCGATGAACTCGACCTTGTCGGGCGGCGCGAGCACGAACTCGCCGTTCTGCCGGCAGCTCACGAAGTCCTCCACGAGGCGCCCTTCCTCGTCGAGCTTCGAATTCGCCTGCGCGATCGTGTACTTGCCCTCCTCCATGGCGGAGAGATAGACGACCTCGTCGGTGACCCGACCGTCCACGACGCGCCGGTAGGGCGTCTCGATGAAGCCGTACTTGTTGATCCGCGCATAGGTGGCGAGGCTGTTGATGAGACCGATGTTCGGCCCTTCCGGGGTCTCGATCGGGCAGATGCGGCCATAGTGCGTCGGGTGCACGTCGCGCACCTCGAAGCCCGCCCGCTCGCGGGTGAGACCGCCCGGTCCGAGCGCCGAGAGCCGGCGCTTGTGGGTGATCTCGGAGAGCGGGTTGGTCTGGTCCATGAACTGGCTGAGCTGGGAGCTGCCGAAGAACTCCCGCACCGCCGCCGCCACCGGCTTGGCGTTGATGAGGTCATGGGGCATCGCGGCGTCGATCTCGACCGAGCTCATGCGCTCCCGCACCGCGCGCTCCATGCGCAGCAGCCCGATGCGGAACTGGTTTTCCATGAGCTCGCCCACCGAGCGCACCCGGCGGTTGCCGAGATGGTCGATGTCGTCGATCTCGCCGCGTCCGTCCTTGATGTCGATGAGGGTCCGGACGGTGGCGACCACGTCCTCGGTGCGCAGCACGCGCAGGCTGTCCTCGGTCTCGAACCCGAGACGCATGTTGATCTTCACCCGCCCCACCGGCGACAGGTCGTAGCGCTCGGGATCGAAGAAGAGACTGTGGAAGAGCGCCTCCGCGGTCTCCAGCGTGGGCGGCTCGCCGGGACGCAGCACCCGGTAGATCTCGAGCAGCGCATCCTCGCGCGAGCGGCAGCGATCGATCGCCAGGGTATTGCGGATGTACGGCCCGACGTTGACATAGTCGATGTCGAGCACCGGGACCTCCTCGATCCCCGCTTCCACGAGCTTCTCAACGAGCGGCCCCGTGAGCTCATCGCCGGCCTCGGCGTAGACGAGTCCGGTCTCCTCGTTGATGATGTCCCGCGCCACATAGCGGCCGACGAGGTCCTCGGAGCTCACGTAGAGCTCCTTCACCCCCCGTTCGCGGATGCGGTTCAGAATGCGCGGCGTGAGCTTGGTGCCGGCCTCGGCGAGCGTCTCGCCGCTTTCGGCGTCGATGAGATCGGTCGTGAGCTTGAGCCCGCGCAGCCGCTCGGGGCGGAACGGGACCTTCCAGCCCTTGCCGCAGCGGCGGTGGATGACGGTGTCGTAGAAGGTGTCGAGGATGGTCTCGGGATCGAGGCCGAGGGCCATCAGGAAGGTCGTGACCGGGATCTTGCGCCGGCGGTCGATACGGGCGTAGACGAGGTCCTTGGCGTCGAACTCGAAATCGAGCCACGATCCCCGGTACGGGATCACCCGGGCCGAGAACAGGTACTTGCCCGAGGAATGCGTCTTGCCCTTGTCGTGATCGAAGAAGACACCCGGCGAGCGGTGCATCTGGGAGACGATGACCCGCTCGGTGCCGTTGATGACGAAGGTGCCGTTCTCGGTCATCAGCGGGATGTCTCCCATGTAGACATCCTGCTCCTTGATGTCGCGTACGCTCTTCGCGCCCGTATCCTCGTCGATGTCCCAGACGATGAGCCGCAGCGTCACCCGCAGCGGGGCGGCGTAGGTGAGCCCCCGCTGATGGCATTCGTCCACGTCGTACTTGGGATCCTCGAGCTCGTAGCGCACGAAGTCGAGGGCCGCGCGGTCGTTGAAATCGGTGATCGGGAAGACCGAGCGGAAGACCTCCTCGAGTCCGACCCGCTGACGTTCGGCCGGAGGGACGTCGCGCTGCAGGAACTGGTCGTAGGACCGCCGCTGCACCTCGATGAGGTTGGGCATGGTCGTGACTTCGGGGATCCGCCCGAAGCTCTTGCGGATGCGCTTCGCTGCCGTGATCTCGCCCATGGCTTGTCGCAACTCCCGACTGGGCCCGGGGCCGGGTTGCCGTCCGCGCACCAGTCCGCTCAATGCCGACGCGGCGAGCCGGGCCGCCCAGAGAGCGCCCGGTCGCCTCGCTCCTCGACGTCCATCCGCCGCACGCGACTGCCCGGCCGCAGCCCGTGCGTTCCTCGGGACTCAAGCCCGCAGTGCAGGAACGTCGACGTCATCCCGACGTCGACGGGCTCATTTGATCTCCACGGTGGCTCCCGCCGCCTCGAGCTGCTGCTTGATCTTCTCGGCCTCTTCCTTGGAAACGCCTTCCTTGACCGGCTTCGGCGCACCCTCGACGAGGTCCTTGGCCTCCTTGAGGCCGAGACCGGTGATCGCGCGGACCTCCTTGATGACGTTGATCTTCTTGTCGCCCACGCTCGCGAGGATGACGTCGAACTCCGTCTTTTCCTCGGCCGCCTCGGCCGCCGCCGGCGCAGCGCCCGGCACCGCCGCGACCGCCACCGGCGCGGCCGCCGACACGCCCCACTTCTCCTCGAGCATCTTGGCGAGCTCGGCCGCCTCGAGCAGCGTGAGCTTCGAAAGATCCTCGACCAGTTGCTCCAGATTCGCCATCTCGTCCTCTCCTGCTCTCTCGCCTTCGCGCAGCCCGATCCGCGATCGGTTCAACCTTCCGCCCCGGCACCCCGCGCCGCGAGCACCCGGGCGAGCTGGCCGCCCGGTGCCTGCAGGACGCCCACGATCCGGCTCGCCGGCGTCTGCAGCAGGGCGATGAGGCGCGCCCTGAGCTCGTCCAGGGACGGCAGCTGGGCCAGCGCCCTGACCGCTTCCGCATCCAGCAGCTGGTCGCCCAGACTGCCGCCGATGATGACGAGCTTCTCGTTCTTCTTGGCGTAGTCCACCACCACCTTGGGCGCCGCCACGGGATCCGCCGCCGACCAGGCGATGGCGCTCGGCCCCCGCAGCAGATCCGCGAGCGCGCCATAGGGCGTGCCCTCGAGCGCCCGCCTGGCGAGCCGGTTCTTGACCACGCGGAACTGGCCGCCCGCCTCCCGCATGCGGGCGCGGAGCTCGCTCATCTCCGGCACATTCAGACCCTTGTAGTGGGTCACCACCACCACCGCCGCCTGCGAGAACACGGCGTGGAGGTCCTCGACGATCCTGGCCTTCTGTGCACGCAGCACGGCTCGCCTCCTATCCTCCCTCCTGGGAGAGGCCCGGCGGATTCCGGTCCGGCTTCGGCAAGGTCCCGCCCGTCACGTCGCGCCAACAGGGCACACGCAGGTCCGCATTCCGGCCGGAGACCGGATGCTCGTGTTGCGCGCCCATCACGGAAGTCCTGAACATAACGCGCACGACGGGATCCGCAAGGCCCCCTCTCGAACTTTCCTCAGTGCACGAGGCTCGGAATCTGCACCTCGATCCCCGGCCCCATGGTCGAACTCACATGGGCTCGCTTGAGATAGGTCCCCTTGGCTCCTGCGGGCTTGGCGCGGTTGAGCGCATCGACGAGCGCGCGCGCGTTCTCCACCAGCGCCTCGGTCGGGAAGCTCACCTTGCCGATGCCCGCGTGGATGATGCCCGCCTTCTCGACCCGGAACTGGACCTGCCCCGCCTTCGCCGCCTTGACCGCCTCGGCGACGTTGTTGGTGACCGTGCCGAGCTTGGGATTCGGCATCAGCCCGCGCGGCCCCAGGATGCGGCCCAGCCGTCCGACGACGGGCATCATGTCCGGCGTGGCGATGCAGCGATCGAAATCGAGCTCGCCCTTCTGGATGCGCTCCGCGAGATCCTCGGCGCCGACGATGTCCGCCCCCGCCGCCCGCGCCTCCTCGGCCTTCTCGCCCCGGGCGAAGACCGCGACGCGCACCGTCTTGCCGGTGCCGTGCGGGAGGCTCACCACCCCCCGCACCATCTGATCGGCGTGGCGCGGATCGACGCCGAGATTGACGGCGAGCTCCACGGTCTCGTCGAATCTGGCGGTGGCCGTCTTCTTGACGAGCTCCATCGCCTCCTCGACGGGATAGGCGCGGCTGCGATCGATCATCTCATATGCCGCGCGAATGCGCTTGCCCCTCTTCGCCACGGCTCTACTCCACCACCTCGAGACCCATCGACCGCGCGGACCCGATGACGATCCGCGTCGCCGCCTCGGCGTCATCGGTATTGAGATCCTTGAGCTTGGCCTCGGCGATCTCGCGGCACTGGGCCAGGGTGACGCGGCCCACATGGCCCCGCCCCGGCGTCGCGCTCCCCTTCTCGATCCCGGCCGCCCGCTTGAGATACCAGGATACGGGCGGCATCTTGGTCACGAAGGTGAAGCTGCGATCCGCATAGGCCGTGATGATGACCGGGATCGGCGTTCCCGGCTCGAGGCCCTGGGTCTGGGCGTTGAACTGCTTGCAGAACTCCATGATGTTGAGGCCGCGCTGGCCCAGCGCGGGGCCGATGGGCGGCGACGGGGTCGCCTTCCCCGCCGGCACCTGCAGCCGGATGTAGCCTACGACTTTCTTCGCCATGCTCGCTCCTCCCGCGGTTCCAGCGCGCTCCGAGGGAGCGCTCCCGCCTGCGGCTCAGACCTTCTCCACCTGGGAATATTCGAGCTCCACCGGTGTGGCCCGGCCGAAAATGGATACCGAAACCTTGAGCCGCCCCTTGGCCTCGTCGACCTCCTCGACGATGCCCTCGAAGGTGCTGAAGGGCCCTTCCGTGACCCGCACCCGGTCGCCGGGAAGGAACTCGATCGAGGGGCGGGGATGCTCGATGCCCGCCTGCATCTGACGACGGATGCGCTCCGCCTCCTCCTCGGGGATCGGCGCCGGCTTGCCCGAGGGGCCGAGAAAGCCCGTGACCTTGGGAATGTTCTTGACCAGCGACCAGGTCTCGTCGTCGAGGATCATGCGCACGAGGACATAGCCCGGGAAGAACTTGCGCTCGGCCGAGACGCGCTTGCCCCGCCGCACCTCGATGACCTCCTCGGTGGGCACGAGCACCTCGAGAATGCGATCCGACAGACCCTTCTGCTCGGCGAGATCGCGGATCTGCTCCGCGATCTTCTTCTCGAAGCCGGAATAGACGTGGACGATGTACCAGCGAGCTTCGCTCATCAGCCGCCGAGCCCCAGGATGAGCCGGATCAGCCAGGCGATGATCTGATCGGTGATGAAGAAGAACAGCGCCGCCAGCCCGGACATGGCGAACACGCTGATGGTCGTGTAGAGGAGTTCGCGCCGCGTCGGCCAGGTGACCTTGGCGAGCTCCTGCCGCACTTCGCGCACGAACTGGGCCGGCGACGTCTTGGCCATCTCTCTCCGCGCTTCACCAGGCGACGACATGATTGGCAGGAGTGGAGGGACTCGAACCCCCAACCCCCGGTTTTGGAGACCGGTGCTCTGCCAATTGAGCTACACTCCTCCACGCCGGCGGCGGGCACCCGCGCCCCTTCCGCCCGGCGCACGACGGCATCCGGCACCTTGCGGCCCGGAGCCGCCCTCTACCTAAAAGCTTCCCCCCGCTTCGACAAGCCCCCCGCTTACTCGATCACCTCGGTGACGACGCCGGCGCCGACGGTGCGGCCGCCC
>CAZHHU010000124.1:0-5674 GCA_964532215.1 uncultured Geminicoccaceae bacterium | reverse complement strand
CTTCATGGCTGCGTCTCCCGACGTCGGTGGCGGATGCGCACCGTGACCGATGGCGGGGCCCGCGAAGCCGCGCCATCTGCGCCGTGCGTCAACCTGTTGTCTGCATATAGGCGGGTCGCCCCGGCGGAACCAAGCCGGGGCTTCTGGGCGCACCGCCGCGATTCGTCGCAGCACCCCGGGCGCAACTGCCCGCAGCACCTGCGTACCCGGGTGCCGAAAAAAGTCGCCCCGGCGTCCGCCCCGCCGGAATTTACGCTTTGTTAACATTTGCCGGCGAGAGTGCGCGCCGACGGGGTCAGTCAACCACAGGAGTGTCACCATGCATCTCATGCACAAGTTCCTTCGTGACGAGAGCGGCGCCACCGCCATCGAGTACGGGCTCATTGCGGCTCTCGTCGCCGTCGTGCTCATTACCGTGCTGACGAACCTCGGTACCGGCCTGCAGAACACCTTCCAGCAGGTCGTCGACGAACTTCCCTCCAGCTGACGGAGGTCCGGCCAAGGGCACGGCAGGCCGGGCCCCTCGGTCCGGCCGCCGTTTCCCGCGGCCCGCCGGCGGCCTGTGCGTCGATGAAGGGAGACGAATGTCATGCCGCCGGAAATTGCCCCTTTTCTGCGCACCGCCCTCGCGGCAGCGTTCTTCGCCATCCTCGCCCTGGCGGCGGCATATGACCTGCACACGCGCCGCGTGCCCAATGCCCTGCCGGCAGCGCTGCTGCTTCTCGCACCGTTCTGGCTCCTGCTCGCGCGACCTGCGATCGCGCCGCTTGCGACCCTCGGCGCGACCCTTGCCCTGTTCGCCGTCCTCTTTCTGTGCTGGATCCGGGGGTGGCTCGGCGGCGGCGACGTGAAGCTCGCCTCGACCGCCGCGCTGTGGTGCGGGGCCGCGAACGTGGCCCCTTTTCTGCTTCTTACCGCTGTCGCCGGGGGCGTGCTCGCCCTGCTCCTCCTCCTGGCCCGACGCTGGGCGTGGATGTTCCTGGCTGTGCCGTATCTGGGCCCCAGGCTCGCCGCGGCGGCGTTAACCGAATCTTCAGGGCCGGCGGCTAGCGTGCCCTATGCGGTGGCCATCGCCTGCGGTGGCATCGCGGTCGTGGGCTCACGATTCGCCTGGTGAGGACTGCCCATGCTGCGCCGTCTCGTCATGCTGGCCCTGGCCGTCGGCCTCGCGGGAGCCACGGTGTTCTATGCCCGACAGTGGATCGAGAACCGCAGACAGGCGGCCGGCCCCGAGCTCGCCGCGCGCGAGGATCCGGCCCCCAGGCGGCGGGTGCTGGTCGCGGCCCATCCCCTCGAGGTCGGCACGCTGCTGCGGCCCGGATCACTGCGATGGCAGGAGTGGCCGGATGTGGAGCTGCCCGAGGCCTACATCGAAGCGGGCGAGCTGGATCCCGGCGAGCTCACCGGCGCCGTCGTCCGCCGCATGGTGGCGACCGGACAGCCGATCACTCCGGAGGACGTGGTGCAACCCGGAGAGCGCGGCTTTCTCGCCGCGGTGCTGGATCCGGGCATGCGGGCGGTGACCGTTCCCGTCGACGAGGCCACGGCTCACGGCGGGCTCGTCATGCCCGGCGATCGGGTCGACGTCATCCTGACCCAGGAGATCAGCTCCGAGGAGGGTGAGGAACGGCGCGTCGGCGAGACCGTGCTGCGGGATCTGCGCGTGGTCGCCGTGGGACGGCGGCTCGCGCCCGCCGGCGAAGGTGGACCCGAACTCAAGGCCAAGGTGCGCACGGTCACTCTCGAGGTGGGACCCGGGGATGCGCGTCGTCTCGCCGTCGCCGCCCGCCTCGGGCATCTGACCCTGGCTCTGCGTGCCCTCGCCCGCCCCGAACAGCAGGCCGCAAGCGCGATGCAGGCACCGCCCACCTGGGATACCGACGTCAGCCGGGCGCGCCGTCTCGAGCGCCCCATCCAGGTCTACCGGGGCCCCGAGAGCGAGACCATGCAGGCCGTCGTCGTCAATCCGGAGCAGACACCGTGAAGTTCGCCCGCATCGTCCCGATTCTTCTCTGGCTGCTGTCGCCGACGCCCCCGGCATCGGCCGCGCAGGACGCCATGAAAGGCATGGCGTTGCCGACGACGCGGGAGGTCCACCTCTATGTCGAGCGCGGGCGCCTGCTCCGTCTTCCGGCCGCCGCCGCAGCGGTATTCGTGGCCGCGCCCGACGTCGCCGACGTCCAGGTCCATGCACCCGATCTCGTCTACGTCTTCGGCAAGCGCGCCGGCCGTACGACGCTCTACGCCGTGGACCAGGAGCGTCGCCCGATGCTGAGCGCCCGCGTGACCGTCGAGCATGATCTCGAAGCCCTGCGCGCGCTCATCGCCCGCATCGCCCCCGGTGCCGACATCAGCGCCCGATCCTTCCGCGGCGGCATCGTCCTCGAAGGACGGGTGCGCACGCCGGCGACCGTCGACGACCTGGAGCGCATCGCCGAGGGCTTTCTCGGCGAGAAGGAGCGCGTGGTCAATCGCCTGCGGGTGGACACCCCCACCCAGGTGAGTCTGCACGTGCGCGTGGCCGAGATCTCGCGGGAGGTGCTGCGGATCTTCGGAATCAACTGGGATGCCACGATCTCTCCGGGTGATTTCCTGCTCGGCTTCGCATCCGGCCGTGGTTTTCTGAACGCCGGCGTGGCGAGCCGTCTCACCGACGAGAACGGTCCCGCCGGCGCACTGCTGGGCGCGGTCACGAGTGGCGACGTCAACATCAACGGCATGCTCGATGCCCTCGAGCGCGAGGGGCTCGTCACCATCCTCGCCGAGCCCAATCTCACCGCCCTTTCCGGGGAAACGGCGTCCTTCCTCGCCGGCGGCGAGTTCCCCGTGCCCGTCGGCGTGGACAACAACGAGATCCGCATCGAGTTCAAGCAGTTCGGAGTGAGCCTCGCCTTCACCCCGACGGTGCTGGCCGGCGACCGCATCAGTCTCAGGGTGCGTCCGGAGGTGAGCGAGCTCAGCGAGAACGGCGCCATCGAGCTGCAGAACATCCAGATCCCGGCCCTCGCCACCCGCCGCGCCGAGACCACGGTCGAACTCGCGAGCGGCCAGAGCTTTGCGATCGGCGGTCTGATCTCCACACAGACCCGCAACAACGTGGAGAAATTCCCCTTCCTCGGCGACCTCCCCGTGCTCGGGCCACTGTTCCGCTCAACCCGATTCCGCCGCAACGAATCGGAGCTCGTCATCATCGTCACTCCCTATCTCGTGCGCCCCGTGGCCGCAGCGCGGCTGGCCACGCCCCTCGATGGCTTCGCCCCGGCGAGCCTGCTCGAGCGCGTGCTCGAGGGGCGCCTCGCCCGCGCCGGCATGCCACCCGCCCCGCGCGTCGCGGGCCCGCGGCCGCGCCTCACAGGGCCCGTGGGTTTCATCTTCGAATGAGGACCAGGGACATGCCCGGTCAGATCGCCATCATCCCACTTCCTCGGTTTCGCGCGGGCATCTTCCCGGCGCTCGCGATCCTCCTCCTGGTCGCCTGTCAGCCACGGCCGGCGGAACAGCTCCGCATTACGGAGCCGAAACGGCTCGCGGTGGAAACGATCACGCTTCGGCACACGGTTCACTTCGCTACCGACTCGGACCGCCTCACGCCCACCGAGGCCGAGGCACTTGCGGCGTTCGTCCGGAGCCTCGGCGGAGCACCGGTGGGCCCGGTGCGGGTCGTCGGACATGCCGACGAACGGCTGGGGCGCGTCTACAACCTCGACCTCGCGGCGCGGCGCGCCGCGGCGGTGGCAGCCGCACTGCGCGATTCGGGGATCGATCGCATCGACGTCTCCGTGCGCGCCTTCGGCGAGCAGCTCCCGCGGGAGCCGGCATCCACGCCCGAAGCCTGGCGCGAGAACCGCCGGGTCGAGGTCATCGTGACACGACCGCAGCTGCGACTTCCAGGCTGTCCCGACTGGTCCCATGCTGACGCCGCGGGGGGAGTCGAAGGCGGCCTCTCCCAGCTCGGCTGTGCGACCGCCGGCAATCTCGCTGCGATGATCGCGGATCCCGCAGCGCTGCTCGCGCCCGGTCCTCTGGCTCCGGCGGACGGCGCGCGGGAGGGTGCCGCGGTGCGGCGCTACCGCGAGGACAAGGTCAAGAAGTTGCCCAGCTCCGGTACCGAGAAGCAGCAATGAACGAGCTCCTGACCGAGGCCGTCGAGACCAGCGAAGCGGACGAGCGACTCGCGCTCTGCGCCGTGGTGGATGATGACGAGACGCGGGCGACGATCGAGCGGGTCGCCGCGGATCTCGGGATCGACCGCCTGCGCTTCGAACGCGGCACCATCCGCCGGGCCATCGACCTCCTCGCCGCGGAACGCTCGCCGCAGGTGCTCATCGTCTCCCTCGGCAATCCCGAGCTGCCCTTGAGTGCGGTCGAGGAGCTCGCGGAGGTGTGCGAGCCCGGAACCCAGGTCATCGTCATCGGCAAATCCGACGAGGTGGGGCTGTTCCGCGAGCTCCTGCGGCTCGGGGTTGCGGACTATTTCGTCGAACCCGTGCCTGCGCCGGTCCTGCGGCGGACGCTCGACGAACTCTTTGAGGGGCGACAGCCGGTGCGCCGGACCTCGCGCCTGGGCCGCATCCTCAGCGTCATCGGTGTCCGTGGCGGCGTCGGGGCGACCATGGTCGCATGCGGGCTCGGCCATCTCATCGCCGAGCGCCGTCGGCGCCGGGTGGCGCTCTGGGATCTGGATCTCGGTTTCGGCACCGTCGCGCTCGCCTTCGACATCGATCCCGCGCATGCGTTGCGGGAGGCCTTCGAGGATCCCGATCAGATCGATTCGCTGTTCATCGATCGCGCCGGCGCGAACTGCGGTGATACGCTCCGGGTCTTCGCCGCCGAGGAGCCGCTCGACGGTCTCTCCTTCGCCCCGACGGTCTCGCTCGAGGGTTTCGCCGACGAGCTGCGCCGCCGCTTCCACTACACCCTGCTCGACGTGCCGCGGCTGCCCTTCGACACGCTGAACCGGGCGGTGGAGCTCTCCGATACCATCCTGCTCGTGGCCGACCCTTCGCTCGCCGCGATGCGCGACACCCTGAGGCTCCTTCAGTACCTGCCGAGCGTGAACGGCTCCGCTCAGCTCGTGGTCGTGCTCAACCGCGTGGGTCAGTACCGTAAGGCCGAACTGCAGCTGCACGAGTTCGAGAAGGGGATCGGGCGGAGCGTGGATCAGACCATCCCCTTCGATCCGGCGGTGCCCGCGGCGATGAACGTGGGTCAACTCGACTACGCCAACCGCGGCGCGGTGGGACGGGCGCTCGAGGAGCTCATGGGCCGCATCGTCGGCGGTCGCAGCGAGCACGGGCTGCTCCGTCGTCTCCTCGCCAAGCTGCGCTGAGCGCCATGTTCGGTCGCCGCACCCAGCTTACCCCCCAGGCCGGCACCAGCTCCCAGGCGCCGTCCGGCCGCGAACGGCGCCCGCCGCCTCCGGTGTCGCTTGCGGATCGCAGTGAGCCCTCGCGGAGCGAACGCATCGACAAGGCCTTCGCCCTCGTTCAGGAGCTGCTCTACGATCGTATCGACGCTGCGGCTGCGGCCAAGCTCCCCCGCGAAGAGCTCTCCCGCCAGCTGCAGGAACTCATCGCCGAGATCGTCGCCGAACATCGCCTCTCGCTCGGCCGTCGCGAACAGCAGGAGCTCTGCGAGCGCCTCGTCGACGACATGATCGGCCTCGGCCCGCTCG
>CAZHHU010000123.1:0-5689 GCA_964532215.1 uncultured Geminicoccaceae bacterium | reverse complement strand
TGCATCGGCCCCCGGTTCTCCTGCACCCTTCATCCGTTCCCATCCCCGACGACCCGCGAGCATTGAACCGCCGATCGTTGTGCGATGCAACAAGAGCCGCGGTCGCAGGCACCCACCCGCGATCACGGCTGTGCGTTCATTTCCCCCGCACCTACGGGACCGCCGGAGGAAGCCGTCATCCACAGGAGTCCGGCGCAGGAAACGACGGCATCCGCCGCAATCACGTCGCCAGCGTTCCGGTCATGTCCTGTCGCAGCCGTGGACGCCGCTTCGTCAATCGTGATGGGGGCGGTCCAGCCCGCGGATGCTCCGCCGCAGCGCCTGCAATTCGCTGCGAAGGGCCCGCAGTTCGGTGAGGATGCGCTGCAGCTCGTCCCCCGTTTCCTCCTGCTGTGCGCGCAGCAGTTCCTCATGCTCCTTCTGCATGGCGTTGACGATGATACCGATGAAGAGATTGAGGACCGCGAAGGCCGTGATCACGATGAAAGGGATGAAAAACATCCAGGCCCAGGGATAGACCTCCATCACCGGCCGCACGATACCCATGGACCAGCTCTCGAGAGTCATGATCTGAAACAGGGTGTACGCGGAGCGCCCGAGGGTGCCGAACCATTCCGGAAAGCGGGCGCCGAACAGTTCCGTGGTCATCACCGCGGCGACGTAGAAGATCAGGGCCAGCAGCGCCACGATCGAGCCCATGCCGGGCAGTGCCTCGAGCAGGCCGCCGATCACGCGGCGCATCGATTCCACCGCGGTGATCAGGCGCAGGGCGCGGATGATGCGCAAGGCCCGCAGCACCGCGAAAGGGCCCGCGGAAGGCATGAGGGCCACGGCGACCACGAGGAAGTCGAAGACGCTCCAGGGATCGCGGAAGAAGCCGCGGCCGTGGACGAGCATGCGGGCTGCGATCTCGGCGACGAAGACGGCGAGGATGAGCCGGTCGAGCGAGGCGATGGCGGCGCCGAAGCGGTCGTGTACCCAGGCATAGGTGTCAAGACCGAGCAGCAGGGCGTTGACGATGATGAGGGTGATGATGGCGCGCTCGAAGGCCGGCGCCCGCACGAGCCGGCCGATGCGGGCTCTCAGCTGGGGTCCGCTTGCATCCATCGGCGTGATGGGGATCGGGTCCGCATCGGCCTTAGCACCGGACCGGAGGGAAAGCCACAATCCTCGGCCATGCGATCCGCAGATCCTTGCGCTGCAGCTGCGTCCGTTGCGACGCCGCTCCGCCGACGCCGCAGCATCCGCACAGCATCAGCCTCTGGCGGCTCAGCGCCGCCAGGCCTGGGTACGGCGCAGCAGCGTGCGGCTCAGGATCGCCTGCAGGCTGCGTGCCACCACGTTGGTATAGAAGATCATCATGCCCATGGCCGCAGCCGGCGCGATATCGCCGGCATCGTCCATGTTGAGGACGGCCACCGAGGCCAGGGTGGTGCGGGTGGAATAGAGGAAGACCACCGCGGAGACCGTGGTCATGGCGTTCACGAACAGATAGATGGCGATGTCGAGGATGGCGGGCAGACACACGGGCACGGTGACGCGCGTGAACATCCGCCACAGCGGCTGCTTGAGGCTTTCCGACACCCCCTCGAATTCGGCATCCATCTGTTTGAGAGCGGTTAGCGCAGTGAGATGGGATACGGTGTAGAAGTGGACGATGGTGGAGATCACCAGAATCGCCATCGTGCCGTAGAGGAAGTTCAGAGGGTTGGCAGGATTGTTGAAGAAGAAGATGTAGGAGAGCCCGAGCACCATGCCCGGCACCGCCATTGGCATCATGGCGAGCAGATGGAAGCCTTGGCGGGCGGCGAACAGACCGCGGATCTTCTCGACGATATAGGCACCCGAGAAGACGATGGCGGTACCGACGAGCGCCGTCCAGCTCGCCATCTCCACCGAGTTCCAATAGGAAGCCCAGCCGCCGCCGTCCATGCGGTCGAAGTCGTAGTTCTTGAGCGAGAAGCTCAGGTTGTAGGGCCAGAAGGTGAACAGGGCGGCGAGCTGGCACATGATCAGGATGCCGAGGATGTAGACCGCCACGAGGCTGCAGAAGCCGAGCATGAGAAGGTCGAAACGGCGCTGCGGCTCCGGCCGCAGGGGGACGGCCCGGGCGGTGAGCAGCGCCACCTGACGCCGGGATGCCATGCGGTCGACGGCAAAGGCCAACGCCGCCGGGATCAGCAGAACTACGGAAACCACGGCGCCGATCTGGAAGTTCTGCTGCCCGATCACCTGTTTGTAGATGTCGAGGGCGAGGACGTTGTAAGTCCCGCCCACGACCTTGGGCACGCCGAAATCGGTGATCACCAGGGTGAAGACCACGAAGGCCGCCGAGATCAGGCCGTAACGGGCGCCCGGCAGGGTGACTGTCCAGAAGATGCGGGCTGCCGAGGCGCGCAGGGACGTCGCCGCCTCGTAGAGCCGCGCGTCGGCGATCGAGAGCGCGGTGAGAATGATGAGGAAGGCGTGGGGAAAGGTAAAGAAGGCGCTCGCCATGACGATGCCGATGGGGCCGTAGATGTCGCGGCCGAACAGCAGCGGCGTGAGCACCCCCTGCTTGCCGAAGAGGTAGACGAGGCCGATTCCCGGCAGCAGCGACGGCACCAGGATCGGCACCAGTGCCACCAGCTTGAAGAAGCCCTTCAGGGGCATGCAGCTGCGGGTGAGCGCGTAGGCGTAGCCGAAGGCGAGGGGAATGACGATCAGGGTTGTAAGCGTGGCGATGAGGAGGCTGTTGGTGATCGAGCTGCGCAGCGCCGGGGTTGCGAAATAGTAGCCGTAGTTGTCGAATCCGAAGCGTGCCGCCGGGCGCAGGCGCAGACGGGAGAATTCGCGGCGGCCGAGCTCGAGGGTTTCGCCCGGCCGCGACATCCGCCCCTCGAGCAGCAAGAGCCCGCCGGCCTCGGACAGATCGGTAACCCGGAAGCGCTCGACCCCGCGTCGCTCACGCTTGGGAATGATGTCCACGAAACGCTCGCGCGAGCGCTCGCTCGCGCGCAGCCCGTCGTTGAGGACATAGCCCCGGCGCTCGATCCAGTCGGAAAGCCGGCCGGCGTCCTGCCAGATGCCGTCGCGGAAAAACGCAAGCGCCACCTTCTCGGGCCGGAATTCGTAAACCTCGAAGGACTTCCCGAGCAGGGTGGCGAGCGGCAGCGCAAGGCCCACCACAAGGTAGAGAATGATCGCGGCGATGAAGCCGCGCGTCAGCCAGATATCCGCCTTGAGGGCAAGGCCGGTGCGTGCCGGCGGGACGGTGACCGCGGTGGCCATCAGCCGGCACCATCGGCGTAGAGGCGGATACGGTCGCGGGGCACCGCGATCTCCAGCTCCATCCCCTCACGAAGCTGCCGTTGCCGCACGAGATTGATGGGGCAGTCGACGATCAGCCGCAGCGCACCGAGTTCGCCCCGGCCCACGTCGAGGCGGAGGTACGGGCCGAGAAAATCGCTGTGCAGCACCTCGGCGCGAAAGCGGTTGTCCGGCTGCGGCTCGGACGCGCCCAGCACCACATCCTCGGGGCGAATCGCGAGGATGACCTCATCTCCCTGATGAAAACCGTCGGTAGGGCATCGCAGGGACAAGGCGCCGAGCTCGCACAGCCCGGGCCGCTTCACCCGCGCCCGGAAGAAGTTCATGGTGCCGACGAAATCGGCCACGAAGGGCGTGGCCGGGTTCTGGTAGATGTCGATCGGGGTGCCGATCTGCTCGATGCGGCCATCTTTCATGACGACGATGCGATCCGCGACCGAGAGCGCCTCTTCCTGATCATGAGTGACCATGATGGTGGTCACCCCGAGCCGGCGCTGCAGATCCCTGATTTCGCGGCGAAGGCGGAGGCGGACCTTGGCGTCAAGCGCGGAGAGGGGCTCATCCAGCAGCAGCAGACCGGGCGAGGGGGCGAGGGCGCGGGCCAGCGCCACCCGCTGCTGCTGCCCGCCCGAAAGCTGGGCTGGATACTTGTCGGCATGTTCCTGCAGGCCCACGAGCTCGAGCAGCTCCTCCACCCGGGCGTTGATGGCGTGTCGACCCATGCCCCGGTTCTCGAGTCCGTAGGCGATGTTGCGGCGCACGGTGAGATTGGGGAACAGCGCGTAGGACTGGAAGACGATGCCGAAGTCGCGCTCGCGCGGCGGAAGCCGCGTCACCTCCCTGCCAGCCTGAACGATCCTCCCCGTACTCGGGAAGTCCAGCCCCGCGATGTTGCGCAGCAAAGTCGTCTTGCCGCAGCCCGAAGGGCCGAGAAAGCAGACGAACTCTCCTTCCTCGATCGCGAGGCTCACCCCGTCGACCGCGGTAAAGCTGCCAAACCGCTTGGTGACGCGTTCGAGAACGAGGTAGCTCATGCCGGGTGGTGACCGCCGCGGCTCATGCCGCGGCGGTCCCTCCTGCCGGAACGGGTCCGCGTTCAGTTCTTGGGCAGGGACTTGCCCTCATAGCGGCGGCTCCACTCGGCGAGGATGCGCTCGCGGTTCTTGGCCGCCCATTCGAAATCGTTGTCGATCATCGCGTTGATGATGTTCTCCGGGAAGTACTTGACGGGCTTGGCGAGCTCGGTGATGCCGATCACCGCGTAGCCCTCATTGTACATGCGCATCGCCTTTTCGGAGATGATCCAGTCCATGAGGATGCGCGCTTCCTCGGGATAGTCGGTGTCGACGACGATCGCCGCCGCCTCCATGTCCCAGCCGATGCCCTCCTCGGGGATGATGATCTCGATCGGCGCCCCGGCTTCCTTGGAACGCGCGGCACGGAAGGCAAAGGAGATGCCGATCGGCACTTCACCCCGGGCCGCGTCCTTGCAGGGCTTGGAGCCGGAATGGGTGTAGTAGGCGATGTTCTCATGGAGCTTGTCCATGAACTCCCATCCCTTCTCCTCGCCGAACATCTGCAGCCAGGAGGAGACGTCCAAAAAGCCCGTGCCCGAGGAGTTCGGGTTGGGCATCGCCACCGCTCCCTTATAGACGGGATCGGTGAGGTCCCACCAGGACTTGGGCATCGGCAGCCCCGCCTTCTCCGCCTCCACGGTATTGAAGCAGACGGCTGCGACCCAGGCATCCATGCCGACCCAGTAAGGCGGATCCGCCTTGTCGCGGAACTTCGGATCGAGGCGTTCCAGTCCCTTCGGCGCATAGGGCTCGAGGAGCCCTTCGGCCTTGAGCAGCAGCAGCGAGGTGGCGGCCAGACCCCAGATCACGTCCGCCTGGGGATTGTCCTTCTCGGCCAGCAGCTTGGCGGTGATGATCCCGGTCGAATCCCGCACCCAGTTGATCTTGATGTCGGGATGATCCTCGTTGAAGCGGGCGGCGTACTTCTTGAGATCCTCCGCCTCGACGGCGGTATAGACGGTGAGCTCGACCTCACCATGCGCAAGCAGCGGCATGCCGAGGACGCCCGTCCACAGCATCAGTGCCGCCCATTTTCCCGGTTGCATCCGACATTTCGAGCACATGCTCGACCCTCCCTCCTCGTCATTGATCTTGTCGCGCCTTGCCGGGGGGCGCAGCGCCGCGGCATATTGCGTCGAGGTGCGGGGCTTGGCAACGCTCGGATGCGCCGGCGCGCGATCGCGACGCTCCCGCACGATGAGGAACAGCGTCGCCGCCACGATGATGCCCGTGCCCGCGAAGGCCCGCAGCGGCGGCCACTCCGCGAACAGCCCCCAGCCGAGGAGCAGCGCGATCGGCAGACG